>CALKIR010000022.1 GCA_937995985.1 uncultured Alcaligenaceae bacterium | reverse complement strand
GAAGCCGTCGCCATGGCAATTGAGTTAGTATAGGATTAAATTTGTTGTACTTTTAGTACCGTACTTACTGCTAATAATCGATACGGCTGCTTGGATATTCAAGCAGCCGTTTTGTTTATATACAGTTACAGAGGAAATTGACGTGGTGTGGTTTGTATGGTGACCCAACGCTCTTCGGTAAATTCATAAATGGCTGCGCGGCTGCCAAAACGACCATAACCGCTCTCTTTTAGTCCTCCAAAAGGAGCTTGAGCCTCATCGTGAACTGTCGGTCCATTAATATGGCAAATACCACTATCTATGCGCTGAGCAATAGATAAAGCCTGATTTATATTTTGACTATATACCGCTGCTGATAAACCATAAGGCGTATTATTTGCTTGTTCAATGGCCTCTTCTATGTGTTTAAAGCGTTCGACCGTTACTACTGGCCCAAAGGATTCTTCTGCATATAACTTCATTTCAGGACGGATATTATCCACAATAAGAGGATACATTTGTGCCCCTTCGATGCGTAAAGGCAAAGGTAATTGTGCCCCTTTTTCAACTGCATCTGTTACTAAAGCACGAATGCGTTCAGCAGACTGCTGGCTTTCTAAATACGCAAAGGTTGTGTCAGGATCTGCAGGGTTACCTACCACAATGCTTTGTGCCTTAGCAACTAATTGTGTCATAAACTCATCAGCAATACGCTCATCGACTAAAATGCGCTCGGTCGACATGCAAATCTGTCCCTGATTAAAAAATGCACCAAAAGCAACGCCAGCAACGGCTTGCTCTAAATCTGCATCAGCACAAATAATAGCAGGAGCCTTACCTCCTAATTCCAGTACAACAGGTTTGAGATGTTGGGCTGCCACGGTAGCAATAATACGACCCACCTTGGTAGAGCCTGTAAAGTTCACCCGCCTAATCGCAGGATGTGCTATCAATTGTTCTACTATTGTTGGCGCATCGGTAGGGTCATTCGTCAGCACATTCACTACCCCTGGACCAACCCCTGCTTCATTGAACACCTCTCCGACTAATACATGCGTGGCTGGGCTAATTTCTGCTGCTTTTAAAATAACGGTATTACCATAAGCAATGGGCATTGCAATAGCACGCGTGGATAAAATCATGGGGGCATTCCAAGGGGCAATGCTCAAAACTACCCCACACGGCACACGCATAGAAAGTGATATATTTCCTGAGACATCAGAAGGAATTACAGCACCCTGTACTTGGGTCGTCATGGCCGCAGCCTCACGCAATATGTTGGCAGCCAAATGCGCGTTAAACCCATACCATGCTGTTGTTGAACCCGTTTCTTGGCGAGCAATTCGAATAAAATCTGTACTGCGCTGCTCCATCAGATCAGCAGCACGCAATAAACGCTGCCGACGCTCTGTAGGCCCCAAAGCAGACCAAGACTTAAAAGCTTGAGCTGCAGCCTCGATGGCCGCTTGAACATCAGCGGGTTGGGCTGCTGCTGCAATAGTTGCTACCTCACCTGTCACAGGGTTTATACGTTTAAATGTTTTCCCTCCTTGTGCATCACGTAATTCTCCATTAATCAGTAATTGAGCTCGATTCATAATGTGACTCCCTATGGTTGTTTTATAATCACGTTTTACCCTAAGCCCCAAGATTCTGTCTGCCTATATTTGCCGCGCTAG
>CALKIR010000021.1 GCA_937995985.1 uncultured Alcaligenaceae bacterium | reverse complement strand
CTTGGGCTCAGGATCTGGTTTAGATTCCATTTTTAATTCCTCTAGCACGCTCTGATCCTCTGATTGAGCCACTTGCCAAACTGAATCCACATCAGTAGCCATCACAGCCTCCCCAAGGCTATGCTCTACGCTTTCTAATTGCTCCTCAAGGGGACTCTCCTGAACAGAATCAGGCTCAACAATAAGACTCACCTGCACGACACTTTCTACTCGCGGTGCACTTTCAATAGTGGCCATCTTAGCCTGAGATTGTTTCAAAATAAAAAAAGCGACCATAACATGCGCTAGGATGCTAACCGCCAGTGCTAAGACACGAAAAGGTGAACTACTCAAATCCGCCCCAATACAAACTAAAAGACATCATGATAACAACAATGATAATGATTCTCAACACTAATATCAATTAGATTATTCATAATGTTGCCACAAAAAAAAACCGATGCACCCAAAAGATGCATCGGCCTGACTTAAATAAACAATACTAATAAAAATATTTGGCTAAAATACGTGCAAATTCTAATTCTGCATTACCTAACCAGTGGATTTCTGAGCGCTTCATATCGAGCTCAGCATACTCATTAGTGATTAAGGCTCCTGCCACCATTTTCTTTTGCTTGGGCTCATACATAGCTACATAGCTCTGAGCGGGGCAATTGTGAGGTTGGCAGCCAGAAAATACCCAATACTGAACCCCATCCACCTCCTCGATCTGGGCCGGAGAAGCTGTTCCATAACTGGCCAACCACTCAGCCTTATCGAGCACAGGAGCAATGAGCTGCTTATAACTGCTTGCTAAATTCAAATCGCTTTGAGCAGCTTCATAAAGATAAACCTGCTTTTCCTCAGGCTCTGTTGTTTTTTGCGCAAAGGCATTACTCAACAATAATGGCGTAAGACATAAAGAAGCTACTAAAGATTTTAATTTCATTGGGGACTCCCGTACAAAAAACTGTCTATATGAATAGATAGTTTCATCATACTCTGCAGGCCCTTAGTGTGCCTAGAAAAAACCGCAACCACACGATTTTTTTTACACAGCTTGACAGAGACGGGAAAGAGAAGAGAGAGGAGAGAGGAGAAATTGTGGTGGGTGCTACTGGGATCGAACCAGTGACCTACGCCTTGTAAGGGCGGCGCTC
>CALKIR010000020.1 GCA_937995985.1 uncultured Alcaligenaceae bacterium | reverse complement strand
GCTACGCAGAAATCGTACGGGAAAAATCCATGTTGCGTAAACTGGTTTCCGTGGCGGATGACATTGCGTCGGCGGCATTTAACCCTCAGGGCAAAGAGGCGCGTCAGATATTGGACGATGCTGAGGCGCGCGTATTTCAGATTGCTCAGGAGGGAGCCAAGGGTAATAAAGGTTTTCAGGATATTCAGCCTTTGTTAGCGCAGGTGGTAGAGCGTATTGATGAGCTGTATCATCGAGAGGGGGATTCCGAGGTCACGGGGGTGCCTACAGGCTTTGTGGATTTGGACCGAATGACCTCTGGGTTGCAACCCGGAGACCTCATTATTGTAGCGGGGCGCCCCTCTATGGGTAAAACCTCATTATCTATGAACATTGGTGAGCATATCGCCATTGAGCAGGGTTTGCCCGTTGCCGTCTTTTCTATGGAGATGGGGGCGGTGCAGCTTGCGATGCGTATGGTTGGCTCGGTTGGTATGTTGGATCAACATCGCATGCGTACCGGTAAATTGACCGAAGACGATTGGCCGCGTTTAACTCACGCTGTCAAAAAGGTACAAGAGGCGCAAATTTATATTGATGAAAGCCCAGGCTTAACCGCTATGGAGGTTAGGGCAAGAGCACGACGCTTAGCGCGTCAATGTGGTCAATTAGGCCTAATTATTATTGACTATTTGCAGTTGATGTCAGGTAGTTCTGGTTCGGAAAACCGAGCCACAGAGATTTCGGAAATTAGTCGTGCGCTGAAAGGATTAGCGCGTGAGTTGAATTGTCCCTTAATTGCTTTATCTCAGCTTAACCGTAGTTTAGAGCAGCGGCCAAATAAACGACCCGTCATGTCAGATTTGCGAGAGTCGGGGGCTATTGAGCAGGATGCGGATTTGATTTTGTTCATCTATAGAGACGAGGTATATAATCCAGACTCTCCAGATAAAGGGACTGCAGAGTTAATTATTGGTAAGCAACGTAATGGCCCCATTGGTACGGTACGCGTCGCCTTCCAAGGGGCAAGTACTCGGTTCTTAAACTACAGTCCCGTATAAGATTGGTTCTACATGACTAGGGCTGATGGGAAACACCCTGAGTCATTTGTAAAGCGGTGCTAAATGCCACTTGCAAAGAGGTTGGGTCAGCAATACCTTGCCCAGCAATATCATAAGCGGTGCCATGATCTACGCTGGTGCGTATAAAAGGAAGACCGATAGTGGTGTTGACGCCCTGTTCTACTCCTAGGTATTTGACGGGGATAAGGCCTTGGTCATGGTATTGCGCAACCACAATATCAAACTCGCCACGGCGTGCGCGCATAAAAATCGTGTCCCCAGGCCATGGGCCGGTAGCATCAATGCCCTCATTGCGAGCAGCGAGAATGGCCGGCTCAATAAATAGAGCCTCCTCATTACCAAAGCGACCATTTTCACCGGCATGGGGGTTAAGGCCAGCTACCGCAACCCGAGGGCGTTTAATGCCTGCCTGTAAACAGGCTTGGTGAGCCAAGCGAATGGTACGCAGTTCTTTGTCAATAGAGAGCAATGGGCTGACAGCAGTAATGGGCACATGGATGGTAACTAATATGACGCGTAACTCTGGGTTGCTGAGCATCATTGCAAAATCCGTGGTGCCGGTGCGTTGAGCCAGGATTTCAGTGTGTCCCGGGGCGTCAATTCCACCTGCAAAAAGTGCATCCTTGTGTAAAGGAGCCGTGACAATAGCACGGATTTTTTGTGCGATCGCATCATCAATGGCATGGCAAAGGTACTCATAGGCTCCACGTCCGGCTTCGGCTTGAACTTGACCATATGTGATAGCAGGTAAGGGTTGCCAGCGGTTGAGTACACCAATGCCTTTGTCAGGGATATCACGAGGGGAGGCAATGGAAATAATAGGTAGAGCAATGCCCAAATCTTTGGCTTGCTGCTTAAGAATGAGAGCATCGCCATAGACTACAGCAGGATAGGGGAGCCCGGCAACAAAGCTCTTTAGAATAATTTCTGGGCCTATCCCAGCGGCATCTCCCATGGTGATGCCGATGGGTAAAACAGTGTTGTGCGTCATAAGGCTTCGTTCGCATAATCGGCAAGGCGTGAGCGCTCACCGCGTTGTAAAGTAATGTGACCCGCATGAGGCCAGCCTTTAAAGCGATCCACCACATAGGTTAAGCCTGAGCTCCCTTCGGTTAGATATGGTGTATCAATTTGTGCGATATTCCCCATGCAGACAATTTTTGTGCCTGGGCCAGCAC
>CALKIR010000019.1 GCA_937995985.1 uncultured Alcaligenaceae bacterium | reverse complement strand
GATGCCCACCGCAAGAAAAAACAGCGTTTGTCTTTAACTCCGATGGAGCGCAAGGCCAGCATTCGGTTGGCTTTGCTTTTTGCTACCCGTATGTTTGGGTTGTTTTTATTGACTCCCGTATTTGCCGTTTTGGCCCAAAGTGTGCCTGGAGGCAATCATGCAGTACGGGTAGGGGTGGCTTTGGGCGCCTATGGATTGACGCAGGCGATAATGCAGATTCCATTAGGGATAGCCGCCGATAGGTTTGGGCGCCGTCCTGTGGTGATAGCCGGTCTGATTGTGTTTGTGCTGGGTGGGATTGTGGCGGCTTTGGCACAGACCATAGATGGCATTATTGTGGGTCGTGTGTTGCAAGGCTTAGGTGCTATTTCCGCGGCGGTGACGGCTTGGGTGGCCGATGCAACACGTCCTGAGGTGCGTACTCGCGCAATGGCAATGATTGGTATGTCCATTGGTTTGTCGTTTGCGTTGTCATTGGTGGTGTCGCCGGTCCTGGTGGGGCAATTCGGTTTGTCTGGGCTGTTTTGGGTAATGAGCCTATTAGGTTTTTTGTGTTTATGGTTGGCGGTATGGGGAATTCCTGAGTGCGCGCCTCAGGGGCAGGCCATGGGTGCCAGTCGCTCTGCTGTGAAAGCAGTATTGCGTAATCGCAGTTTATGGCATTTAAATGGGGGAGTATTTGTTTTGCATGCCGTGTTAATGACCTTTTTTGTGTCGATGCCGCCTATTTTGGCGCGTGTTATGGGTGCGACGGCTGCTCAGCTCTGGAAGGTTTATTTGCCTGTGATGGTGTGTTCTTTTGTAGTGATGTTTGCTTGGGTGTTTTATATTGAGTCGCGGCGCCAGCATGCTCGTATGTTGCATTGGGCGGTCGGGCTATTAGGAGGGTCCATTGTGGCCTTTTTTGTCGCGCAGTATCATTTCTGGTTGTTAGCAGTGGTGCTGTGGTTATTCTTTTCCGCCTTTAATACTTTAGAAGCGTTGCAGCCGTCATTGGTGTCTCGGGTGGCTTCTGTGCAGGAGCGGGGGTTGGCATTAGGGGTCTATAATACCGCGCAGTCTTTAGGAGTGTTTTTTGGGGCTGCTGTGGGTGGGCTCATGATAGGGTGGGTGGGGCCACTGGGTGGTTTTTATATTAGTGTGGTGTTGGTTGGGCTGTGGTGGTTGAGTACCCGCCGGCTTACACTACAGTTTGAGGAGCAAGGGGGGAGTAGGTAGAGAGTGTCCTAGGGGGGATGCGGATTGGTGTTCGGTATTGGGCCGCTTTATGGGTACAATCACATGTAGTGGGCACTTTAGGTGGCGTTTTATTTGATTGTGTTTTGAAACAGGAAAAATTATGGCTTCTGTAAACAAGGTGATTTTATTGGGTAATCTGGGGCGTGATCCAGAGGTGCGTTATAGCGCAGAGGGCAGCGCAGTGTGTAATTTGTCTTTGGCCACTTCGTTTAATTGGCGTGATCGTAATACTGGTGAGCGTCGCGAGGAGACCGAGTGGCACCGCGTGGTGCTATTTGGGCGTTTGGCTGAGGTGGCTGGGGAGTATTTGCGCAAGGGGCGTCCCGTTTATATAGAGGGGCGTTTGCGGACTCGCAAGTGGACCGGACAAGATGGGGTAGAGCGTTACACCACAGAAATTATTGGCGAGCAGATGCAGATGTTGGGCGGACGCGGGGACAGCAGTGGTGATTTTGGTGATTCTTTTGAGTCCAGCCCACGTCAGAGTGCCGTTGCGCAGGCAGGGGGCACTCAGGGGCAGGCACCTCGCCAGTCCGGTGGGTTTGGTGAGGAGGGCGGAATGGATAGTTTTGCCGATATGGGGGATGATATCCCGTTTTAAATA
>CALKIR010000018.1 GCA_937995985.1 uncultured Alcaligenaceae bacterium | reverse complement strand
TAAAACAGCGCGTAACCCATGTTTTTTCAACTCTTTTTGGTACTCACAAGCTGGCTGTTTATAGGGAAATAAGAGTTCTACATGCTGAAAGCCCTGCTCAGCAACGCGACGGCAGCGATCACTAAAGGAGGTCTCGGCCGGAAATAGCATACTTAGGTTGGCAGCAAATTGCATGGTAAGACCCTAGAGAATAAATGGTAGTTAGAGAAATCTGTAATTACTATGTTAATTTAGTTGCTGCAATGATAAAAATCATTATTTGCTCATGTTATGAGAAAACAAAGAAAAGCTTTTTATAAACGTCCTGAATGGCTCATTCTTGGCATTATTTGCATTGCTGCTAATTTACGTGCTCCCGTGACCGGGGTTGCCCCAGTTATTGAGAGCATACAGCATAGTTATGCGCTAACCGCTGCCCAAGCAGGGCTATTGACCTCTAGCCCCTTGCTCTTCTTTGCTCTATTTTCTCTAGTTGCAGCGCCATTAGCCCGCTCAGTGGGACTCGAACGGGCATTATTCATTGCCCTGAGTGCAATGGTAGTAGGGGTATTTTGGCGTGTATACCCATCTGTGTTCTCATTATATGCCGGGAATAACCTAATTGCGGTTGGGATTGCCCTAGGAAATGTATTAGTACCTAGTTTGATCAAGGCTTATTTCCCTCAACGCATTGCTTTTTTGACCGCAATTTATTCTTTAATGATGGGGATTTCAGCTGCAGTAGTATCTGCATTGGCTATTCCTCTAACAGAGCATACATCCTGGGGATGGCGAAGCGCTCTGTTGAGCGTAGGGGTGATGGTGGTTGTGAGTTGGTTGGTATGGCTGCCGCAAATTCGTAAAGGTGCCCGCCGTCCTTCTAGAGCCGCCCAGCAGACTCAAACCCCTATGTGGCGTCATCCTATTGCTTGGCAGGTGACCTTTTTTCTTGGTGGAAACTCTCTGTTTTATTATATTTTTGTTAGCTGGCTGCCCTCATTACTGATTTCACTGGGTTTTAGCGCCGCTTTAGCAGCCAATATGCACGGCTTAATGCAGCTTGCCTCTGCTGTTGCTGGGCTATTAATTCTGCCCATAGTACGCCATTATTCTGACCAAAGACCGGCTGTCATTTGCTCTATCGCTCCAATATTTATAGGGCTACTGGGATTATGGTGGGTACCCTCCTGGGCCTTTGTTTGGGCTTTGCTTTTGGGGCTGGGATCAGGGGCTGTGTTTGTATTGGCATTATCCTTTTTTGGTCTGCGTGTTACTACCACAGCCCAAGCGGCCTCATTAGCAGGGATGGCCCAGTTTATTGGGTATTTGATGGCTGCAACAGGTCCATCATTAATGGGGGCTTTTTATGATTGGACGCACAGCTGGGTACCAATGTTGGTATTTTGTTTAGTAGTCAGCATTATTATGTTAGTCTTTGGTTTGGCTGCGGGTCGAAACGTAAAAATTAAATAATTACAACATCCATTCAATCGGCAAACGAGATAAAAAACCTAACCAAAACCGATCAAATAAGGTGGTATTTGGCTCTACTTCATGGAGCGCAAAAGGCGTGTGCTCGACAGGGTAACGCTCTATCCACCGCAGGCGGTGATCGGTGCTCAAAATAACCTGATAACTCAATACAGGAATATCGTGATCAAAAAGAGCTGACACCTGCTGTGCTAATTCAGGGCTATGAATTACAAACCCCAATTCAGTATTTAACAAGGCAGAGCGAGGATCAAAATTAAACGATCCCACAAATAAACGCTTGCCATCTACAGCAAAAGTTTTAGCATGCAAACTAGAACCAGAAAAACCAATGGGTTGACGCAGCCGTCTTTTTACCCGCTCAGGCAAAGAGCGTTTTTCAGCATGTGTTTTTCGTAGCTCAAATAGCTCCACTCCTGCTTGTAACAGCTGCTTGCGATGCTTGATATAACCGGCATGGACTACAGCTACATCCGTTGCATCATAGGAGTTTGTTAGTACGCGAACACGCACCCCGTTTTGTTTAATCAAAGCAGAAAATGCCTCAACCCCAGTCTGAGTTGGGACAAAATAAGGAGAAATTAAATCTACAGAATGCTGCGGTGTACCAATTGCGCGTTGCAGTTGATAGGGGAGCAGCTCCTCTTGGGGAGCCAATCCCAATATCTTATCTGGGTCATCGCTAACCATTTCTGTTTTTACCCAGTGCAAATCCAGATAGCCAGTAAGCAGTTCATCAACAATGGCTGATTCTTGAATAGTGTGCAGAAAATTTTTTGTTTGTTGAGGGTTTTTATTTAATAAATACTCAAAATCCAACGCATAACTTCTGCGTTGCACCTCATTATCAGCGATTAAATTTCTGGCATTGAGTAAAATTTCAATAGGGTAGGCAGACTGATGATTCCAATATCGATCAAAATCTGCTGATACCTGAGGAACGACTGCACCAATGGCCATTACATCTAAATCAGCAAAAGAAACAGTCTCTGTGCCGCCAAAATACTCATCTCCTATATTTCGTCCCCCAATAATAGTGACAGTATTATCAACCGTAAAAGATTTGTTATGCATGCGCCGATTCAGGCGTTTAAAATCAAATAGAAAGCCAATGCTTTTAGGTCGTCGAATGACAAAGGGGTTAAATAGGCGCACCTCAATATTGGGATGCAAACTGAGGCCATATAAGAGATGATCGAGATTGCGCGTGCCATTATCGTCAAGCAAAAGTCGAACTTTTACGCCTCGATTTGCAGCCTCATATAGTGCTTGCAGCAGCAAGAGGCCAGAACTGTCCGCACGCCAAATGTAATATTGAACATCAAGACTGCATTGCGCCTGAGCCATTAAATTGAACCGTACGGCAAAGGCATCGGCAGCATCGGCTAAAGGATAAATACCACTTAGCCCTGGATGGGCATGAGTCCACGGCATGATGGACTGACCCAATCGAGTTGCGTGTGCGGCAGTAGGCTCAAGAGCCAGCTCTGGCTCCGAAATAGGCAGCTGAGGCAAACTACAACCACCTAACCCGCCCATAAGAGAAAGTGTGGCAAAGGTATTGCGCACTTTTTTATGGGCAAGCCAATGACGCACAGTCCCTAGTGGGAGGCTCAAAAGCATAGGACTATCTAGCTTGACTGCTCAAGCTCGACTAATTGATACTCCATTTCTTTTAAAGTGGCAATAATATTCAACATAGCCCCTTCTTGGTGTTCTATTTTGACTAATAAATAATCTAATTCTGGAGCAACATATAACCGTGTTTTGCGTTTTGAATTATCGCGCACACGCTCAACTACCAAGGCCTTAAAATCCCCCAAGGGTGTGTTAACTATTTGATTATCAACAACTTGAAAATCCTGTGTGCGCATTCTCCCTTTACGGATCACCGGATAAGAAAAGTGCCTTTCCCCAGCCATTAAGCCACAACGAATCTCAAAGAAAAAACTGAGCGGATCATAGGCGCTGTGCGCACCCTGAAGCTTAAATTGTTTTTCTTTACCATCTTCCTCGAGAATAGCCACCTCTTTGTTCCAGTTAAAGGTCAACTGCTGAGTTTTGGCACTTTTAAATGGTCGCTTATTGCTATCCGTATAAGATTCTGGGGTAACTTGGCAACCGTTAGATTGAAACTTAGCTATTTGCTTGGATGCAATCATCCAATGATCCAGCTCAAAATCAATAACATACTGATCACCATCACGCTGGATTTTTAATAGATTTTCACCTTCGGTTTCTTTGCTGTTATAGCGCACAGAAAAAACGGCATCTACCGAATCAATGGCTTGAGCAGCAGCTGAAGTACTCCAAACAACTGTTGCCAATAGAGAAGAAAGGGCGCAAGCAACTGCCCCTCTTAGGGTATGAGCAGTAATCGCTTGAATACGTGACGCCGAAATGGGAACAAGACGCATAAGCATGGTACAAATCAAAAAATAGAATTAGCATACAGAACAAGCTGTCTGGAAATGCTTTTTGGTGAGTGATGAGACAAGTATACG
>CALKIR010000017.1 GCA_937995985.1 uncultured Alcaligenaceae bacterium | reverse complement strand
AAAACGGGTATGCTGTGGCGCTCGTTTGGTATGGCTCCATTCTTCTAGCATTTCTTGCTTTAATTCCTCAGTAATGAATGCCATTTTCTCTTCGGCCTGGGGATCGTCATAAGTTAATTCTAAACGGTGACCATTGGGATCAAAAAAATAAATAGAGTGAAATAAGCCATGATTCACAATCCCAATGACCTCTATTCCATTGCGCTTTAGATGTTCTTTTGCAGCAAGCAAAGCTTCTCTATCTTTAACTTTAAATGCAATATGTTGCACCCAGGCAGGGGTGTTTTCATCCCGACCCATTGCTGGCTGTGTAGGCAACTCAAAAAAAGCCAATATGTTGCCATTACCCGCGTCTAAAAAAACATGCATATAAGGATCGGGCTCTTTGGTTGAGGGCACCTGATCTTCTGCAAAAGCTAAGACAAAATCCATATTTAGGTTTTTTTTGTACCATTCCACGGTTTCTTTGGCATCTTTGCAGCGATACGCAACATGATGTATTTGCTCGATTTTAAAGCTCATTGTTGTCTCCTCTGAAATTATTAAATGGCACTTAAGCTCGGTAATATGCGTCCTCGAACCTCTCCAAAGCCCACTCTAATTCCTTTTTTTGCACAAAATCCGCGCATGATAACGCAATCGCCATCTTCAAGAAAATAACGCTGCTCTCCATTTTTTAAGGTAATGGGTTCCGTACCGTTCCAAGTTAGTTCTAGCAATGAGCCCCGTTCATGTTTTTGTTGGCCGGAAATAGTTCCCGAGCCCATTAGGTCACCAATTTGCACATTACATCCCGATACGGTGTGATGGGCCAGTTGCTGTGTTATGGTCCAATACAAATACTTGTAATTGGTGCGGCATAAGAGGGTCTCCTGCCCCTGTACCTCCAGCGCGACCTCCAGGTTAATATCGTAATTATTATCTCGCTCTTCAACTAGATAAGCTAATGGTCTAGGCTCTTGAGCGACGGGAGCACACCGAAAAGGCTCTAAAGCAGCCATCGTAACTACCCAGGGAGAAATTGATGTGCCAAATGTTTTGCTATTAAACGGGCCTAGGGGTACGTACTCCCATTGCTGAATATCTCGTGCCGACCAGTCATTGAGTAATACCATCCCAAAAATATACTCATGAGCATTGCGCACTGAAATTGGCTGCCCTAAAGCAGTACTTTGTCCGATGATGAATCCTACTTCAAGCTCAAAATCTAATTTTTGGCTTGCAGCAAATATTGGGCGCTCGCTTTCAGATGGTTTGATTTGCCCCCTTGGACGCATAATATCTGTGCCACTCACCACGACAGAGCTCGCACGACCATTATAAGCCACTGGTAATTCACTCCAATTGGGCATTAAGGCACGTTCGGGCCCTCTAAACATACACCCTACATTAAAAGCATGTTCGCGCGAGGAATAAAAATCAGTATAACCGCTTATCTCTATTGGTAGATGCATTTGTGCGTGACTTTGCCTGATGAGTACTTTTTGGCGCACTCCTTCCCGATCACGTAATTCAGGATTATCAGCAGCTAATAATTCTTGGATTCGTTGTCGTACTTGATGCCAATAGTGTGGGCCGGTAGCAATAAATGCATTTAAACTATGCTGATTAAATACAGGCCCATGTGGAAGAGAAAGCATGCCTAGACTTTCTAAGGCGCTTAAATCTAGAATATACTCCCCAATAGCCACTCCTATTCGAGCAGCAGTTCCTTGGGTGCTAAATACCCCATAAGGCAGATTATGAATGGAAAAATCACTGCTGGGCGCAACCTCTACAAAGCTATTTAATAGTCTCATAAACCTCCTTTGGTGCATGACCGTTCATTCCACACTTGCTCGTAATTGGACAGGGATTGATTTATAAGCTGGAATGCCGCTTTGATGATCATAGTCATCAATACCTACCAGTATATTTGCTTCGGGAAAATACACCCCCACTGATTTTCTTGAAATAGGATAGGCAATAGCAGTCAAGCCTCTTAGTGTTTGGCCTGATGGTCCTATTAAATCTACTTTAGAACCTGCTTGTAAGCCTTGTTCAATTAAATCTTTTTCATGGATAAAGACCACATCACGCCGCCCATGGATTCCCCGATAACGATCATTCAACCCATAGATGGTGGTGTTATATTGGTCATGGCTGCGTAAGGTGGTGCAAACAAAGGTGTTCTGGTCTAGGCCATCATCTTCTTCGATTGATGAAATCACAAATTCTGCTTTACCACTTGGGGTATTCCACTGGCGCTTGGCGGCAGCGTTGGGCAAATGAAAGCCTCCAGGGACTCTGATGCGTTGATTGAAATCTTTAAAGTCGGGGAACACCTGCTCAATTTTGTCGCGGATGAGATCATAGTTTTCGGCCATCCCCTCCCAATCTATGGCGCTGTCTGGAAAAACGGCACGAGCTAATCCACATATAACCCCCACCTCAGAAAGCAAATGCTCTGAAGCAGGTTTTAAACGCCCTGTCGAAGCATGCACCATAGACATAGAATCCTCCACTGTTACAGCCTGATGCACCCCATTGTGGATATCGGCTTCGGTCCTCCCTAAACAAGGCAAAATATAAGTATGCTGTGCCGTTAATAACGCAGTACGGTTTAACTTGGTAATAATCTGTACATTTAGACGCAATGCTCTAAATGCATGAAAAAGCAAATCGCTCGCTGGCATGGCTACTGCAAAATTTCCACCCATTCCAATAAATGCTTGGCAGTGTCCGTCTAGAATAGAGTGCAAAGTGCGTACCGCATTATTTCCATGTGCCCGCGGCGCCTGTATCCCAAATACGGTATCAAGACGCTCTAAAAAGCTCTCTGAGGGAATTTCTGTAATCCCCATTGTTCTATCGCCTTGAACATTACTATGCCCTCGCAAAGGACAAATGCCCGCACCTGCTTTTCCTATATTGCCGCGCAATAACAATAAATTAACAAGATGGCGAACATTTTCTGTGCCATGCCGATGCTGGGTAATCCCCATGCCATAACAGATGATGGCACGCTCAGATTGTGCATATAAAGCAGCAATTTCTTGCATTTGAGCACGGTTAATGCCTGATTTTTGCTCTAATACCGCCCACTCAACAGCCTGTATATCTGCACATAACTCTTCAAACCCTATAGTATGAGCATGAATAAAATCCAGATCGAATACTGTACTGTGCCCATGCTGTGCTAGCGATTTATTATGTAATTGCAATAAAGCTTTAATCACCCCTTTGATTAAAGCAACGTCACCTCCCACCCGTACTTGATAATAGTTGGACGCTAAAGGAGTAGAGCGAAGCGTCAACATTTCAGCGGGATCTTGAGGTGGGGTGAAACGCTGTAATCCACGTTCTAATAAGGGGTTAATTACTATTATTTTTGCACCCCGCAACTCCGCCTGGCGCAGTGATGTCAGCATACGAGGATGATTGGTGCCAGGATTATGACCTACACAAAAAATAATATCCGCCAGCTCAAAATCATCTAAGGATACCGTTCCTTTGCCCACCCCTATAGATTGAGGCAGCCCCACACTAGTAGGCTCATGACACATATTTGAACAATCAGGAAAATTATTACTGCCGTACACCCGTGCCAACAGCTGATATAGGAATGCTGCTTCATTGGAGGTGCGACCTGAAGTATAAAAATCAAC
This sequence comes from uncultured Alcaligenaceae bacterium, assembly GCA_937995985.1. Lineage (GTDB taxonomy): Bacteria > Pseudomonadota > Gammaproteobacteria > Burkholderiales > Burkholderiaceae_B > Paenalcaligenes. The sequence continues at coordinate 97,845 of CALKIR010000017.1, read as the reverse complement.
TTGTGTAGGGTCTTGTATACCAAGCAGCTGCTTGGCTATTCCCGAAAAGGCTTCTGGCCAAGAAACCTCTTCGAATTTATCTGTCTGGGCGTTATAGAACAAAGGATGAGTCAGACGCCCCACATTTTCTAAATCATGATCTGACCAGTCCCATAATTCAGTAACCGTATGAGCAGAGAAAAAGTCTGGTGTTGCACGCTTTGGAGTCGCCTCCCAGGTCATCGCCTTTGCCCCATTTTCACAAAACTCAAACGACGAAGTATGCTTGGGGTCTGGCCAGGCACAACCCGGACAATCAAAACCATCAGGCTGATTCATCTGTAATAAAGCATGAGTACGGGTGCTTAACTGCATCTCCTCTCGAATGGAATGCGCCACAGCAGCCAAAGCTCCCCATCCCCCCGCAGGCCCTGCATAGGGCTGATACCCATCTATAGCAAGCCGCTCTGTAGACTGGCTAACTAGTGGCTTATTCTCATTATTACTATCCATTTATCTATCCTTTATAAATGATATTTGCCATATAAAATGGCCTCCCCCCATTAGTAACACAGAATAAATCGCTTATCATCTTCTCTAATTATTTTTAACCTTTGATCGCCCTACATCTACTTATATGTTTCGTGATTAAACCTATAGTAGACAGTCATCATACATATCTTTGCATTACGCTTATTTACTCAGCTTACCGCAGCACTAACAACTCAACACCTAAGGCAGCTACAGTATCTATTTCATGAGTGTAGCGCGCGTTGCCCTGGGCGACTAAAGGCAGATCCTCATGCGTTTTATTATCCGTTATCATGACCCAACGGGTCGTCCCAGGACGCAAGGGCATCCTGTCTAAACTATGCCAAATATGAGGGTGCAGCCCATAGCCTACTTGCCCACTCAAAATGAATGCACGCAGGCTTTCTAAAGACGGCAAAGAATGCTCATCCGTCGCTTTGCCAACTATAAGTACTGCCTCTACCCCTCCTGCTGGCATGAATACTTGACTCAGATCTGTATGTTTTTCTAAACGATTAATTACTAAAGGGCGGTACTCTGTTTCAACCAAAAACATTCTGGGCCGCCCTCCTTGAAAATAAAACTCCCAACTTTTAGATCCGCGTTGAGCGCATTCAAACTCAGGGGCCCGTTGTGGCGGCTCAAAAACAAAGCCATAGGGCGCAAAAGATGCTGCCGTTAATGGCTCAGGTCTTAAATTTAAGTATTTCATAAGTGCTCTCATTAACAATGACTAATCATTACCCCTCCTGTTGCGGAGGGCCCAAATGTCTCTGTAAAATGCCCCAAATGTTCACGCGGATGAATAGAGAAAATCACCCCTTAGTACCCATACTGCTTATAATCAAGCATTAACATTTTTTGTTGCCCTGATTTTCTATGCGCCATTTGCTCGGACCTTTAGGTAATTACTATACCCAAATCACTATTTTTCTTTTTGGTGCCCTGGCATTAACTGTGCCAAGTGGCTACTCTGTAAGCGCCGCACTATTATTTGTTGGAGGGCTGCTCTGCCTGCTGACCCACCCTGCCTTGCGGCACCAACTAAAACGTGAAGACTACTGGCTTGTAATTGTTTTTATAGGATATGCTGCTGTCGGTATATTCAACGTTTGGTTCCATGATAGTCCTAGCCGCTATTTTGACAAGCCTATACGTTTTTTGCTCGCACCTCTAGGTTTATTTCTATTACTACGCTTTCAACCCCGTCCTAGTTTCTGGTGGGCTGGTATTGCCTGTGGCAGTATTATGTCGGGCCTTTGGGCTATCGAGCAACGTTTTTTCTTGGGCATAGAGCGCGCATTGGGACATACTAATGCGATTCAGTATGGCAATTTATCCATGCTTCTGGGGCTTTGGTGCCTGGCAGCTTTGCTGTGGGCGGCGCACCGTCCCCGACACCGCTTGCCGTGGATAATTATCCTCACTCTAGGTGCTTTATTCGGGGTAATGGCTTCATTACTCTCCGGCAGTCGTGGTGGCTGGATTGGCTTGCCTTTGGTGCTCCTGGTCTTTTATCGTGCATATTCCGATCAAATACGTAAAAAAACACAAATCGTTATTGGCCTAATCATCCTAATTGCCTGTATTAGCGTTTATTTATCTCCCTCTTTGGGGGTTCAACAGCGTATCCATGAGGCGTATGACGATATCTATGCTTATTGGACTCTCAATAATCCTGTCACCTCTATTGGTCTGCGCTTTGAAATGTGGAAAGTAGCAGCTCAATTAATTCGTGAGCAGCCTCTCTTGGGTTGGGGCGATTACAATTACCCCGCGCAGATCCACGCGCTCATCGAGGCGGGACAGGCTCATCCCGCTTTAGCAAAATTTAACCACCCTCATAATGAATTACTCAATAGCACAACCAAATATGGACTGCCTGGGTTACTCGCTCTACTGGCGCTCTATTTTTTACCTCTCAAGCTTTTTGCTTCTGGCCTACACCATTCCTGCTATCAGCAGCGCGCCTTAGCGGTTGCAGGCACATTACTCGCAGTATGTTTTTTTGATTTTGGACTGACTCAAGCTTTTTTAGCTCATAATAGTGGCACTATGGTCTATGCTTTTGCGACCGTCTTGATTTGGGGCATCTACCGCTCCGCCCAACCACAACCTTGAGCCATATCAAAACTTTCCTAGCCTTTTTCTTTTATAGTTAAAGCGTGGGTATGGGATAACACCTGAAACACTCACGTTTTGGCTAGAAAGCGTCCTCGGCCACACTAATTAGTGTGGCCTTTTTTTATGACAATATTGTTCTAAAAAATCCCAAAGAGCCGCTTCTTGAGAATGGGCAACATTAAACCGCAGCCAACCATAATCTGCCCCAGATGGATAAAAATATGATCCGGGCGCCAGCCAAATACCCGCTTGCAACGCCTGTTGCGCTAATTCTATTGTCTTTGGTGCTTGAGCACGGGGCAAGCGCGCCCATACAAATAATCCCGCATAAGGACGAGCTAATACTTCTATAGCTAACTCCTCACAACGCTCATAAAAATGATGATGGGCTTGCATCAGGCGTGTCTGTATGGACGTCACATGCTGCTGATATTTTCCTCCGCTTACAACTTGATAAACCAACCGCTCCATCAACTCAGGGGTGGTTAAACCTAAAGCCATTTTGCGACTAGCCAAGGCCTCTATAAATAACTCATTGGCCACCACATAACCAACACGCGTAGAGGGTGCAATACTTTTTGAGAAACTTCCTACATAAATCACCTTGTCTAGCCCCCCCATTGCTGCCAATACCGGCGCTTGCCCCGTTGCTAATAAGCGGGATACATCATCTTCTACAATACGTACACCATGACGCTGCAATAAACCTAACAATTGAAAAGCTTGCTCAAAGCTCAAACTACTGCCTGTGGGATTATGCAAAACGGGATTAGTAAAAAATAACTGTGCACGATGCTGATCAAGCACCTGCTCTAAATACTCAAGATCAAATCCTTCAGCCTGTCGTGGCACCTCTACCACTTGAACATGGTGCATGCGCAACATGGACAATACATTGGCATAACACGGCACCTCAACCAATACAGTATCACCTGGCTGCAATAAAGCTCCAAATACTAAATCCAAAGCCTGAGTCGCCCCTTGAGTTAATAACACCTGCTCAGGATTAACAATTAAGCCTTGTTGAGCCAAATACTGTGTTAAAAACTCGCGCAACGGCAAATAACCATAAGGGTGCCCATAACTGCTTAATTGCCCTAGAGGAACACGAGTCAAACTCCTTAACGCAGTATCCAAACCAGAGCTGCGCAGCCATTCAGTGGGCAACCATCCACATCCTGACTTAATAGGAATAGAATGGTCCGCAAATACATCTTCGAGTAGCCACTGCTCGCCCACTTTAGGAGGGTGCCAGGCCTTTAACTCTGAAAGCTTGGGAAATAGATGGGAGTGTCCCGCACTCCCTGGGGGTACAGTCACCACCCAATAACCAGAACCAGGACGAGCTAACAACCACCCCTGAGCCACTAAGCGGCTATACGCTTGCGAGACCGTATAGGGGCTGATTGAATGAGTGCGCGCAAAACGACGAATAGAAGGCACAGGACTGCCGGGCGGCAAAATACGTTTGCGCACTGCCTGCTGGATGGCATCCATCACTTGTTCTACCAAAGTGGGCGCTGAGCGCTGAGCAGTAGCGCGCTGCGGCTCAAATAGCTTTAAATCCATCCCCCTCCCCTATACAGTTACCTATTTCTCACCAATACAGTTCAATGATTTTATACCAACTGTATATTCAAAAAACTCCTCTAACAGTCGCACAATATAACCATATTATCCATCCACAACTGGCCGCATCGTAGAATGTTCAGGAGTACACCATGACCAACACACAAAAACCTGATTTATCTCATCTCTGGATGCCTTTCACCGCTAATAAGCAATTTAAGGCTGACCCTCGCCTATTAGTGGGTGCCAAAGGCATGTACTATACCACCACAGAAGGACAGCAGGTGCTGGACGCCACCGCTGGCCTTTGGTGTGTAAATGCTGGCCATGGCCGTGAAGAAATCAGCACTGCTATTGCCAATCAAACTCGCACGTTGGACTATGCGCCAAGCTTTCAGATTGGACATACCGACTCCTTCCGTGCCGCACAAGCCATTGCCCAACTCATGCCCAATGGCTTAGATCGTATTTTCTTTACCAACTCGGGATCTGAGGCAGTGGATACCGCCTTAAAAATTGCTATTGCTTACCATCGTGCCCGAGGTGAAGGTCAACGCACCCGTCTTATCGGACGAGAGCGGGGCTATCACGGCGTTGGTTTTGGAGGTATTTCCGTCGGTGGTATTTCTAATAACCGCCGTAATTTTTCCAGTATGCTCTTGCCCCATGTGGATCACTTACCGCACACCCACAACTTAGAACAAAACGCTTTTACCCGGGGGCAGCCTGAGTGGGGCGCCCATTTGGCTGATGAGCTCGAAAATATCATTGCACTTCATGATGCCAGTACCATTGCTGCTGTAATAGTAGAGCCCATGGCAGGCTCTACCGGCGTGTTGGTTCCTCCAAAGGGTTATTTAGAGCGACTACGAGCGATCACTGCCAAGCATGGTATTTTGCTCATTTTTGACGAGGTGATCACAGCATTTGGCCGTCTGGGCTATAACACGGCAAGTGAGATGCTCGGCATTACTCCTGATCTGATTACCCTCGCCAAGGGGATCAGCAACGCAGCAGTCCCCGCTGGGGCCGTTGCTGTGCACCGTGATATTCATGACACCATTCTGGATGCCAGCGCGAACGGCATCGAATTTTTCCATGGTTATACCTATTCTGCTCACCCTCTGGCCACCGCGGCAATCTTAGCAACCTTAGAAATCTACGAGCGTGAGCAGCTCTTTGAGCGGGCTCGAGCCTTATCTCCCTACCTAGAAAATGCCGCTCATCAGCTTAAAGGCCGTCCCCATGTGATTGATATTCGTAATATCGGTCTGGTAGCCGGCATAGAATTAGAATCACGCCCTCAAGCTCCAGGTGCACGAGCAGCCGAGGCATTCCAGAAATGTTTTGACAAAGGCGTACTCATCCGCTACACCGGTGATACCATTGCCATTTCTCCTCCCCTGATTGTCACCGAGGAGCAAATTGACCAGATCTTTGATACGTTGGCAGAGGTGCTCACAACCATCGACTAAAACCATTTCTTAGCAGCCCAGCAATATAATTTTAATAACACTTAGTTATTAGCTTATAATGAATGGTGATACACATGCCACGGTCGGCATGCGTCGAACAATGATGTCAAACTATGCTTGTTATCACCATCTTAGGGGCTCTAGTGGGCGTGATCTTGGGACTAACAGGGGCAGGCGGGGGCATTCTTGCCGTGCCTGCCCTAGTGCTAGGCATGCAATGGCCGATGACCCAAGCCGCCCCCATAGCGCTGATTGCTGTTGGCTTAGCAGCCATTACAGGCGCACTAGATGGCCTGAAAAAACGCCAAGTTCGTTATAAAGCAGCGATGCTTATGGCGCTTGCTGGCGCCTTGACCGCACCAATAGGTATTGTGATAGCGCGGCAGCTGCCTGATAAATTATTAATGCTTGGCTTTAGTGCGTTAATGGTGTTTATCGCCCTTCGCATGGTGCGTGGCCTTATACACCCCCACCCACCTTCCCCAGATACTCGACCTAAACCGTGTCTGCTCAATCAGCAGACTGGAAAATTTATTTGGTCCCGTTCTACCGTCTGGACCATTGGCAGGATTGGCGCTATTACCGGTATCTTTACAGGCCTCTTGGGGGTGGGCGGTGGCTTTTTAATTGTTCCTGCTTTGCAGCGTTTTACTCCCTTGAGCATGCATCATATCGTTGCCACCTCCTTGATGGTCATTGCGCTAATCTCAGGCTCTACAGTGACCATGGCTCTCTGGCACAGTCAGGCATTGCCTCCGGGTAGTTGGTTTTTTATTTGTGCCGTAATTGTAGGCATGCTGGCGGGGCGTTTTTTATCGCCGCGGTTACCCACACGCACCATTCAATGGACTTTTGTCATACTTTGTTTACTCGCTGCAGGCATTGTGATTATGCAGGCATTGGATCTCATTCCCCCATTAACTCAGCTGTAACCGAATCAATGCCCCCCCTAATTCCGAGCGTTGTACCTGTATTTTTCCCCCATACACTGTGATTAAATCATTGACTATGGCCAGCCCCAGCCCTGAACCGGGTGCGCTTTCATCGCCACGCACTCCACGTTCTAAAATATGATTCAACTGCTCTGATGCAATGCCTGGGCCATCATCTTCGCATATTAACTCCCACTGCGCCTTATCTGTACTGCTTTCTAAGGCGCGAGTACGAATATGAACACGCTGCGTGGCCCATTTACAGGCATTATCAAAAATATTTCCTAAAATCTCTTGTAAATCATGCTCCTCACCAGTGAAAAAAAACTCAGGAGCATGCAACTCAATCTGCCAATGTAAATCTTTTTCTGCATACACCCGTGCACAAACCCGCTGAATCGCGGCAATCACAGGTGGGACCTGTGTACGCACCCCAAAGGTCTTGACCTGAGCGACTGCTCGGGCACGCGCCAAATGGAGGGTTAACTGTTGTTGCGCCAAGCCTACTTGCTCGCGCACCAATGCCCCTAACTCTGAATCATCTTTGGCCGCGGCATTACTAAGTACAGCCATTGGCGTCTTCATTGCATGAGCAAGATTACCTGCTTGAGCGCGTGCTCGTTCTAACACAACTGCATTAGTGCCCAATACATTATTAAATGCCTGTGTTAATGGCGTAATTTCACTGGGAAACGCCCCCTCTAGTCGCTCTTTTTCACCACGTTCAATAGCACGCAGCTGTTTCACCAAACGGTGCACTGGACTCATGACCGCATGAAACTGCATGGCCGCAGCAGCAAAAATACTCAGTGCCATCAGCCCAAACGCAATAATGAGCAAGGTCGTCAACCGATCCATAGGCTCTTGTACAACTGATTCATGAGCAGCCATGGTGAGCATCAACTCAGGGGCCTCCTCATCAGCCAAACGTAAGCGCCGCTGTAACACATATAGAGGCTCATCACCAAAATGTACCCCCGACCACCAGTGTTGAATGCCACGCATAGGTAAAATGGGCAGGCTTTCATCCCATAAGGACTCCGATTGCAGCACCGAGGCATAATCCATAACCACCTCGGCCTGCTCTGATGCAGTACCTACTGGCATACTAACCTGCCAATACCAACCAGATAACGGTTGCTCAAAACGTGGCTCACTTAAGCGCGCAGACAGCTGTACTGGCACCGTCGCCTCCAAATCAGATAGGGCTGCTGACGAGGTATCGCCCCCTTTTTCAGTTAAAAAAGATGCCTCATTTAAGTGGGGGGACGCCTGCCATTCTAAAGCAGCACTTAATTGATTCAGATGCACGGTAAGCTCACTGCGCAATTGAGACTCAGCTTGCTCTTTGAATACATACCAAATAACCGTGCCCACGACGAGCAAACTGGCGGTAATCCATAAAAATGTGCCCAATAACAAGCGCCAACGCAAAGAAGCAAATAAACGATTCATGATGCTTGACTCAGCCTATTCAGCAGGCACCAACCGGTATCCCTGACCGCGCACAGTTTCAATAATAGGAGCAGGAATTTTTTTGCGTAAACGCCCAATAAACACATCAATAGTATTTGAATCTCGGTCCTGATCCTGCGCATAAATATGATCACTGAGCTGACTGCGGCTAATTACCTGACCCGCATGATGCATCAAATAAGACAATACTCGAAATTCATAACTCGTTAACTGCACAGGCTGCCCATCATAACTAAACCGAGAATGGCGTGTATCAAGCACCAAATCACCGCATCTTAGCTCTGCACTGGCCTGACCGGCTAAACGGCGTAATAAAGCCCGTAGCCGCGCGAGCAGCTCCTCCATATGAAAGGGCTTGGTGACATAATCATCTGCGCCTGCATCAATGGCTAATACCTTTTCATGCCAACTATCACGTGCAGTTAAAATTAACACGGGCATGGTTCGCCCTTCTTGCCGCCAACGCTGTAATACCGTCAACCCATCTAGCTGCGGCAAGCCCAAATCCAGCACCACCGCATCAATGGCCTCAACGCTGCCTAAATAATGAGCTTCATGCCCATCCGCCGCAATATCTACCACATATTGCTGCTCGTGTAATGCTGATGCAATTTGCTGTGCCAATTGAGCATCATCCTCAACGACTAGTATTCTCATGCTTGTTCCTAGAACTATGCTTTTTCTTTGACTTATGAGCAATAATGTGCCCGTTTTGGGCATCAACCCAAACTTTGGTGATATACCCCCCCTCTTGAAGAATAATCAACCGATACACCCATTCATCCTGGTGATGCGTTAAAGTAGCCTTAAGCAGTTTTCCGGAAAATTGCGACAATGTGTGCGCAACCACGTCACGTAATGCAAGCACATACCCTTGCCGATATGCTTGACGAGCTTGCTCTGCACTAAGCGGGGGGCTGCTATGGGCACGCGAATGAGCACACACCGGCGCAGACTGCCAAGCTAGAAGCGCTGCCAACAAAAAAGAAAAGAAAATATTATGTGCCCACACGATTTCATTCACCTGAGAAACAACACCATTATTTTAATCATTCACGTATTAACCGGAGGTGAATAATTAATGAAGCCTTAATGAACTTGTGCTTCATCTTTGATTCATAAAAAACTTGGCATAATGGAACTCACCTTCCATAACACAGAGAGGAACTCATGAAAAAAACCACTCATATTGCAGCCGTTTTATTAGGCCTTAGCCTCATTAGCAGCCCCTTATCCTGGGCCCAAGACAATACAGCCACCCGCCACAAAGCAACGGTACTCAGCACCAAAAGCCTCAAACAAGACCAAGTGGATCGCTCCCAATGGATTAGTTTTGTAGAGGCCACTAAAAAGCTAAGTGAAGCAGGCTATGGACAAATTATCCTACTCAAACAGACCAAAAATGGTTACCTTGCCCGCACCCTTGATAACGAAGGAGTGCACCACTATATACAAATTGACCCTGAGGGCGTACTCAGCGTCACCCAGCCACATACCAAGCATGAGCGCCATAGCAAGAAAAAGCACCGCACTCAAAAAGACATGCACCGGAAACACAGCCCTCGTGCTGAACAACAAACAGAACAATAGTCTAAAATGATTTGAGCGACTGTCTCGGACTATACTGCCTGAGCCAGTCGCTCGTAATATGTCTTCCCCTCACCTTTTGCTGCCTACGGGCAGCATTTTTTCTTCTTAATCCCGCTCTCTATTACCCAATGATTCGAGGCAATACATCATGCTCTGGGCCTTTACTGCGATGATAAAACGTCATCGCAACATGCCCCACAATAAAGAGAAAGAGTATCCAGCCACAGACACTATGCCACTGATTGGCTAAACTAACCAAAAACTCTATTTTCTCTTCGCTTGGGGCAATGACCTGCCAACCAAAATAATTAAAGCCGCGCCCTGAGCCAAGGGCACGTAACAGAGCCAACAACGGCGTAATTATCATCAGCACATACAGCGCTAAATGCCCTAAACGCACAGTCCACTCATTATCTGGCCGACGTCGATACTGAATCAACATCCAAAGCACTCGAACCAATGCTAATAAAAAAACTGTAAACCCAACCATTGAGTGATAACGCCAAACTGCATTATTGAGAGCAGAATCACGATCAATAAAGTGCACAGAGGCCGTAAATAGCATCCACAAAAATGCCAATGCCATCACCCAATGCAAAACCCGTGTAATGGTTCCATAACGATTTTTACTATCCACTAACATAAATGTACTCGCCCTCAGTCCAAAATAATAATCAGGAGTTCGCTTCAAAAGGCTCTTCACTAAGTAGCCACTCACGCCAAATGGCCACCAACAGGGCCATTAATACGGGACCAATAAAAAGTCCCACAAACCCCAAGGTCTTGACCCCTCCTACCAAGCCAAAGAAAGTAGGCAGAAAAGGTAATTTTACTGGGCCACCTACTAGGCGCGGACGTAAGGTTTTATCTACAATAAAAAGCTCTATAGAACCCCATAAAAACAACCCTACCCCCGCCATAATATTACCAGAGGCCAGCAAATAAATAGATACTAGGGTAAAAGACAATGGCGCCCCCCCGGGAATTAAGGCCATAAACCCAGTCACAGCGCCTAACAAAGCAGGAGAAGGCACCCCAGCAATCCAATACGCAATTCCTAACACTACCCCTTCACCAATGGCAATCAACCCCATCCCAGTGACGGTAGAGTTGACCGTGGCAGGCACAACGCGGGAAAAGCGCTGCCAACGCTTAGGCAAAATACGCTCCCCGATGATATCAATTTGGGCAAGAATCCTATCCCCGTCTTTATAAACAAAAAACAAAGTAATTAGAAAAAACAATAAATTAAGCAACAAGTGCACCACATCACCAGTTGCTGTCAGCACCATGCGGTAAATATTGCCTAAATGCTCACCGCTGATCATTTCTACCAAAGCCCCTAAGGCATGCGGCTCTCCCAAATACAAGCCCCAATATTCTGCCAAGCGCTCCCCTACAAATGGCAACTCTGAAAGCCATTGCGGTACAGGCGCCCCTTCTCTATTGACCACCAAAGCCCAAATAATAAAGCTACTGGCCTCTTGAATAACAAAAGATAAGGCTAGAGATAAAGGAATCAGCAAAATGCCGATAAACATGAGTAAAGCCAAAGTAGCGGCCAAGGTATAACGATAACAGCAGCGGACCAATAGTTTTCTGTATAACGGCCAGCTGGCTAAACCAATAACCAATGCGCCCAAAGCAGGGATAAGAAAATCTTTAAGAAAAAAAAGCCCAACTAGGAGTACGATGACGACCAGCCAACGAGCAATTAAATAAGGGGGCAATACAGGCTGCATAATGTCGAATCTTTATGAAATCTTACGAATACCACTAAAAAACAACAGAAAAAATTGAATAAACCATGCTCCTAGGGATGGGCAGGCAATTGCCGTTTATGTGCACTGCCACGATAATGCTGCATGATTATCTCAAATACCGATGCCGACACCGCTTGGCCAGTCAAAAAAGCATCAATATCTGCATAACTAATACCAAAAGCCTCCTCATCTGGTAACAATGGACGGTCGGACTCCAAATCTGCAGTCGGCACCTTGTTCACCAAATGCTCTGGAGCCCCATAAGCCTGGGCCAAGGCCCGCACCTGCGTCTTCGTCAACCCAGCTAGTGGCATCAAATCTGCAGCCCCATCACCATATTTAGTAAAATAGCCCATCACGGCCTCTGCAGCATGATCACTGCCCAATACTAAGCCCTGATGCGCAGCTGCACAGGTATATTGCACAATCATTCTTTGACGCGCTTTGACATTGCCAATAATATATTCGCGCTGCGCTGCAGGCAAAGGCCCCTGAGCAGCCTCTAGAGCAGCCACCAATGCATCTGTGGCCGGCTGAATATTCACCTCATGATGATAATCTGGGGCAATACATGCCACGGCTGCTAGTGCATCCTGAGCATCATGCTGTGTGCCATAGGGCAGGCGCATCGCATGAAACCACACCTGTATCCCCTGAGCACGCGCACTGTGAACAGCATGCTGAGCAATCAGTCCAACTAGCAAAGAGTCCACCCCGCCACTGATGCCCAAGACCAGTGCGCGACTGCCTGTGGCACGCACATAATCCACTATAAACTGCTCTCGACGCTGTCGCTCCACATCGATATCGATATGAGGTTGTACTCCTAAAGCCTGAATAACCTCGAGTTGCTGTGCGCGCTGTTGTGCCGTTAACACCCTATGTACCTCTTTATTGGTCAGACTACCTAAAATACTCATCGCCACGAGCTACCATTGTCGCCTGTGGCCCTCCCACCTGAACTGCTAGCACTAAAATAGCATATATTGTACCTGCCAAGCAGGGGTTTTTGCCGTTCACTGTACTGTTCTTCTTGCTTGTTTTTATCCCTGCCAAGGGTAAAATCTTGTCACAAAGTATCACGCCCCATACTTCTCTAGTTTTTTGCTGCGTGCAGCCCATACATTAACATGTTCAATAGACACACCTTGACTGAATTTCTTTACCGCGGCTCTACCTCTGTCCTGGACACCCTGTCAGAAAAAAATCATAGCCCAGACTTTGCGCATGCTCGAAATCATTATTTAGGGAATCGCTTGCGCATTGTATGTGGGATATTTATCCTACTCTCTCCATTTTGGACTCTGTTTGACCACCTCATTCTTCCCGCTGAAGTCTTGCCTCAACTTAGAATTGCGCGGCTTAGTTTCTTTTTATTTTTAATTCTTATTTTTGTTCTTTCTTTTTTAAAATGCTGCGTGCACCATCAAACTAAACTCGCCATCGCCCTACTCTTAAGCCCCGCATTATTCTATGCCTACTTAATCTTTGTCACAGCTTCCTACGAATTGCCCCAATTGGGAAATTATCAATTCATCCCTTTTTTACTGGTTGCCACTTTAAGCATTTTTCCTTTTACCCTTATTGAATCACTTATAATTGGCTGCCTGGTGGTTATGGTGCAGCTGTATTCTTTTTATATCGATCCTGCTGACTTTAATTATTTAGCTCAACAGTTTTGGTTATTATGTGCTTTGCTCATCATGGCAGTCACGGCCAATCATTTTCACTTAAATTTGTTATTGCGACTTTATCGGCAAGCAACCCATGATCCCCTGACTGGATTACTCAACCGCCATGCCTTACTCGATCTACTTACCCAGTACCAAGAAAATACCCCTCATACTCCGCCCTTAGGAGTCATGTTATTAGATCTGGATCATTTTAAAGCCATCAATGACCAATATGGACATGCCATCGGCGATGAGGTACTGCGAAAATTTGCTGAATTACTGAGACATCAACGCCACCCTGATGCCCGTATTGCTCGATATGGAGGTGAAGAGTTTCTGTTGGTCTATCCGAGCACCCATGCCCAGAGCCTATGTGCCTATGCTGAGCAAATTCGCCAACAAACCACTCAATTAAACATCTATGATCGACACAACCAGCCCATTCGCTGCTCAGTCAGTATTGGTTGTGCCCTTGCCCAGCCTAATGAACCCCTAACTCTCACCATTCAAAAAGCAGATGAAGCACTCTATCTAGCCAAGCGTTTAGGGCGCAATCAGGTGCAATACTATATGCCCACCCCCCCTTCACAAGAGCAAAAAAAAGCGCCGATGGAGCAGTCATCACCTCCATCGGCACCGTAACTGGCCAGTGCGCCTAGCGTCTCATCGTAATTTGGCTAATATCCCGTACTGCCCCCCGATCAGCTGAGGTAGCCAAAGCTGCATAAGCTCGTAGGGCTTGACTGACCACACGCTTGCGATCTTCTTGCGGCTGCCATGCCTGCTCGCCACGAGCCTCCATTGCTGCACGACGCCGTGCCAGCTCTTCATCGCTCACTGCCAAATGAACACGACGATTAGGAATATCTATTTCTATGGTATCCCCTTCTTCGACCAAAGCAATGGTTCCGCCCTCTGCAGCCTCAGGAGATGCATGACCAATAACTAAGCCAGAAGACCCCCCAGAAAAACGCCCATCGGTAAAGAGTGCTGCTTGAGCCCCCAACCCCATAGACTTTAGATACGAGGTAGGATAGAGCATCTCTTGCATGCCTGGTCCTCCTTTGGGACCCTCGTAGCGAATAATGACTACATCCCCCGGCCCAACCTTGCCCCCCAAAATTCCATCGACAGCAGACTCTTGGCTTTCAAATACGCGCGCCTTACCTGTAAAAGTTAAAATACGCTCATCCACTCCGGCTGTTTTCACAATACAGCCATTTTCAGCCAGATTGCCATAAAGAACTGCCAACCCACCATCTTTGGAATAAGCATGCTCAATATCACGAATACATCCTTGAGCACGATCAAGATCCAGACTCTCATAATAGCGGTCTTGACTAAAAGCAGTTTGAGTAGGCACTCCTCCAGGAGCACTCAAATAAAAGCGCTCCACCGCCTGCGCATTATCGCCTTTCACATCCCAATTTTTAATTGCTTCGCCCAAGGTGCCGCTATGAATATTGCCCACCTCAAGATTCAACAACCCACCTCGTGCCAATTCACCTAAAATACCCATAATACCTCCGGCACGATGCACATCTTCGATATGATAGTGCTCTGTGGCTGGAGCAACTTTACACAGACAAGGCACTTGGCGTGAGAGACGATCAATATCTGCCATAGTAAAGTCAACCCCTGCTTCTTGGGCAGCAGCCAGCAAATGCAAGACTGTGTTAGTTGAGCCTCCCATCGCAATATCTAATACCATGGCATTTTCAAATGCCTCAAAGGTTGCTATGCTGCGTGGTAATACCGATGCATCATCCTGCTCATAATAGCGGCGGCACAGCTCTACAATCAGCGTTCCTGCTCGCTCAAATAAAGCCTGACGACGAGCATGTGTGGCCACTAAGGTCCCATTGCCTGGCAGTGCTAACCCCAATGCCTCGGTCAAGCAGTTCATTGAGTTAGCAGTAAACATACCTGAGCACGAGCCACAAGTCGGGCAGGCGCTGCGCTCAATATCCAAGACCTCCTCGTCACTCACCGAATTATCGGCAGCTTGAATCATTGCATCAACCAGGTCAATTTTGCGCACCACTGTTTTGCCATCCTTGGCAATGACCTTACCGGCCTCCATCGGGCCACCCGAAATAAACACTACTGGGATATTGATACGCAATGCGGCCATCAGCATTCCAGGAGTGATTTTGTCACAATTAGAAATGCACACCATAGCATCTGCACAGTGTGCATTGACCATATACTCAACTGAATCAGCAATAAGCTCTCGACTCGGTAAGGAATACAACATCCCATCATGGCCCATGGCAATCCCATCATCAACTGCAATGGTATTAAACTCTTTGGCCACCCCTCCCGCAGCTTCGATGCTGCGCGCCACTAACTGCCCCATATCTTTTAAATGGACATGTCCTGGCACAAACTGGGTAAATGAGTTTACAACTGCGATAATAGGCTTATTAAAATCATCGTCTTTCATCCCGGTGGCGCGCCATAGTGCACGCGCCCCCGCCATATTTCTACCATGAGTAGATGTACGTGAACGATACTGAGGCATAATCTTTCTCTAATTAACAGATAAAACTTTAAACACTGGGCCGCATTGTAATGCTGCCCACCAAAAATCTACAGCAGGAGTCTCCCATGAAAGTGCAGTCTACCTCCTCACACTCAATGTTGCTGCAGCAAATCATACGCTTATTAGGGAAAATACTTGGAAATGTCATTCGGGGCAACAATGGCGAGGTGATGTTTCAGCGTATTGAACAAGTGCGCCGCACCGCTGTGGGCTTAAAAAGGCAACAAAACAACTCTGATACGGAGGCACTGAGCACAGCTCTTTCCTCCTTAAGCGCAGAGGAGGCCGAAACGGTTGCCCGCGCCTTTACCTATTTTCTGCACTTAGCCAATATTGCTGAAGATCAAGTACTTCGGTTTCACTGGGAGCAGCCCGAGGCGACCGATCGCCATGCACCGACTTCTCTGGCTTATGCATTAAATAGTGCACTCAATCACCACAGCCCCGAAGAACTCATTCACACTCTGAATCACAGTTGTATTATGCCCGTCCTAACGGCGCATCCCACTGAAGTGCAGCGTCAAAGTACATTAGCACTTCATCGCTCTATTGCGCGGTGTCTAGATGAGCTGCCCATAACAGCCCAAGGCTTAGCCCCACAGCTCAACCCAAAACTCCTACTCACACTTGAAGGGCTAATCACTACTTTGTGGCAAACCCGCCTATTGCGCCTGCATACCCTAACAGTTGAGGATGAAATTGATAATGCACTAGCCTATTATCCCCTAACCTTTTTTAAGGTCATTCCTGAACTGTACCTCGATACTTTTGCATTTTTAGAACCCCATCTCTCTCGTGTTCACCCCTCCCCTAAACAGCCCCCTTTATTTTTACGCATGGGCAGCTGGATAGGAGGAGATCGTGATGGCAACCCCAATATAGATGCCCACACACTCAAGACAGCCGCCCAACGCCAGGGCCGCTGCGTGTTTGATTTTTACCTAAATGAAATCAAAGCATTAGGGACTGAGCTGTCTGTGGCTGACAGCCTTTCTCCTCCTAGTGCCGCATTGCAGCGCATCGCCGCCGAAAGCCAAGACCAATCGCCACACCGTCTAGATGAACCATATCGACGCGCCTGCATCCACATTTACGCACGCCTAAATGCAACCTGCTTGGCACTGACTGGGGAGCAACGCGCAATGCACCCCACCTATGCGGCGCCCGCCTATGATCAGGCTCAAGCATTTTTGGATGACCTACAAACCATCGCAGCATCCTTACAGCATGCCCAAGCTCAAGCTATAGTCAATCTACGACTGGCTCCTCTAATCCAAGCAGTCCGTGTTTTTGGCTTTCATTTGGCTACTATTGACTTGCGCCAAAGCTCTGATGTGCACACCCATGTATTGGATGAGCTTTTTCAACAAGCAGGCTGCACTTATCGTGGTACACGAGTTCAATACAGCACCCTCTCTGAATCAGACAAAATACAGCTGTTACGAGCGGAATTACGTAATGCCCGCCCCCTTGTATCACCTTGGATAGAATACAGTGCACAAACGCGCAAAGAGTTGGCTATCCTCCGCATGGCTGCACAGCTCAGACGTCACTTTGGTGCAGAGATCATCCAACAGTATATAGTGTCACATACTGAGCAGCTCAGTGATTTACTTGCAGTACTGGTCCTCCAACAGGAAACGGGCCTCATGACTCCTCCTTCGCACCACACCCATACCCCCGCAGTCATGGTGGTGCCGCTGTTTGAAACCATTCCTGATCTAAAACGTGCTCCTGAAATTATGGATGCCTGGTTTTCTTTACCAGAGGTCATGACCCGCATCCAAAACAGCCATCAAGGCATCCAAGAAGTCATGCTGGGCTATTCAGATAGCAACAAAGACGGTGGGTACCTCACTTCTAATTGGTCTTTATATCAAGCAGAGCTGCAGTTATTAGATGTATTTAGACGTCATCAAGTGCGCTTAAGATTATTCCATGGGCGCGGGGGCTCTGTCGGGCGTGGCGGAGGCTCAAGCTTTGATGCCATTTTGGCTCAGCCTGCAGAAACTGTGGGCGGTCAAATTCGCCTTACCGAACAGGGGGAAATGATCCAAAGCCGTTATAAAAATGAATTTATCGGTAGATGGCACTTGGAAATGTTCGTCTCCGCAACCCTACAAGCCACCCTTAGCAGCCAAAAACGTACCCAAAATGAGCACCGTCTCATTCAAAAATACGGCCCAACAATGGAGCATCTTTCATACTTGGCGGAGCAAGCTTACAGAGACCTCGTATATCATACCCCTGGTTTTGATGATTATTTTTTCTCTGCAACCCCAATTCTTGAAATCTCTGATCTCAAAATAGGCTCACGTCCAGCTGCTCGGCGGGAGCACTACTGTATTAAAGATTTACGGGCCATCCCTTGGAGCTTCTCTTGGGCTCAATGCCGCTTACCCATCCCCGGTTGGTACGGCGTGGGCAGCGCACTGACCACCTATATCAACGAGGGCATGCCCAACACAGCCCCCAGCTCCGTTGAAGAGCGTCTCGAGACCCTGCAGAAAATGGTCACCCAATGGCCTTTCTTTTATACCTTATTGTCTAATATGGAGCAGGTATTAGCGAAAACCGATCTTCGTATCGGCAAGGCCTACAGCACACTCTTAGCCGATCAAACATTGGCCCAACGCATTTATCAGCGTATCGAACAAGAATACCACCGCTGCCTCTGGGCTTTAGAAACTATTACAGGCCATGGCCTACTTGACCATCAACCTGAGCTACGAGCCACTCTTAATGAGCGTTTTGCCTATATAGACCCATTGAATTACCTACAAATTACTCTCCTTAAGCAGTACCGCGCCCAACATACTGACGAGCGCATCCGCAGAGCCATACATATCACTATTAATGGCATTGCTACCGGACTGCGCAACTCGGGATAATCTATGGTGTATGTTAATTTTTTTGGCCTTCAGTATTCGTATCTATGAACACTTCAACCCCTATCTATCCACACATGCCCACCGGGCTTCCAGACTTAGAGTCTGAGCTCTTAAACAGACTCAACCACCACATCGATGAATTACGCACTCACATACAGGCACAACCTGATGGTTTTTTACCTTTTGAGCAATTTATGCAGCTTTGCTTATATGCCCCTCAATGGGGCTATTACACTGCGGGCAGCACTAAATTTGCGAGTCACACCCCTACAGGAGACTTTACCACTGGCCCTGAATTAACCCCTCTCTTTGGTCACGCAGTGGCACAACAAGTGAGACAAATTCTCGAGCAATGTGTGGCCCAAAACCACCCCCCCATTATCCTCGAATTTGGTGCAGGTACTGGTGCCCTTGCCGCACCTATTATTGCGCAACTCCAAACACAATTTCCGGACTTACAGTACTGGATCTTAGAGCTGTCCCCATCTCTTAGAGCCCGCCAACAAGAACGCCTGAACCCTTACCAAGAGACAGGCATTACCCTGCGTTGGCTCGATACCTTGCCCGAGTCGTTTGCTGGCTGCATTCTCGCCAACGAAGTGATGGATGCCATGCCAATACACTACTTGGAGCGTACTGCTCATACTGTTCTTGAATATGGTGTGTGTTTTGACTCAGAGGCACCTGGTCCCGTTCCTTTTGCTCTCCATCGTCGTCCTGCCTCGCCGACTCTGACCCATCTGGCCCAACAGCGCTTTCCTGACATAGAGGGATACCGCAGTGAAATCAATCTCAATGCCGAAGGATGGGTACGTGCTCTGGGCGATTGGCTGACCTTTGGGGCAGCACTGATTATTGACTATGGCTTCCCACAGCATGAGTATTACCACCCACAGCGCCATGAAGGCACTTTAATGTGTCATTTCCGCCACCATGCTCATGACCAGCCCTTAATCTATCCTGGCCTACAAGATATTACTGCTCATGTTGATTTTACCGCCCTAGCTGATGCGGCCCTTGAAGCCCAGCTCGATGTCTATGGCTACAGTAACCAAGGGAGTTTTTTACTGAATTGCGGCATCGCACAACAACTAGAGCAGATCTATGCACGCTTAGACATAGACAATCAGGTGCAACATGCCCAACAATGGACTCAAATTGCCAGTGCCTGTCAAAAATTATTGGCTGAAAGTGAAATGGGTGAGTTATTCAAGGTACTGGCCATTGGCACCGGCCTAACCCCCCCTTTACTCGGTTTTATGCGGGGCGACCGGCGGGATCAATTGGCTCCCCCCCTTTAACTCATTTTTCCGGCAGCACTCAAACAGGCAATCCCAATTGCATGTTCAGTGCCTGTTGACGCGCCTGCGCAATGGCCTGTGCAATCATCTGCGGCTGGCCCGATTGCGCACGCGCAATCGCCCCTGCATCCACCGAACGCACCACCTCTAAAGCCTGCTCCCAAAAGGTTCGATCCACTGTGCGGTAACAGCACAGTGCATGTATTAATTCGAAGAAACGCTCTGGACGACGCAATGCATCTAACTCATGTAATACCTGCCAAACGTGTGCGGCACGCCATGCCGAAGCAGCCTGATTTGGCGCAGAAAACGCCTTAAACAATGCCCTCAACCGTGCAAGCTGCAGCGCATAATCAATATAAACACGGGGTGCCCGCACTCGGTGCCCAAGCGCAACAGGATCGGTAGAATCCCATAATAACAATGCAAACTGCTGCTTATCATTAAGCCCCTGCTGCGCTCCTATAGTGATCAATCGCTGCACCTCTGCGGTCCAATTTAATTCCGGCATAATACGTGCCAACGCCCCCACCTCTGCTAAAAAATCAAACATCCGTACAGGCGCTTTTTGGCATAACCCTCGCTGCATTTCTTGCCATACCCGCTCTGGCACCAAAGCATCCACCTCACCATTAGTGACCAGCTCCTGAGCATACAACCGTGTTTGCTGAGCCACTTCAAACTCAACAAAGCGAGCACGAAACCGCGCCAAGCGGAGCAATCGCACCGGATCCTCTATAAAGGCAGGGCCAACATGACGCAATTGGCGACGCTGAATATCGCTTTGCCCTTGGAATGGATCAATGAGCTGTCCGGTCCTGCTCACAGCCATCGCGTTAATAGTCAGATCCCGACGGGCCAAATCATCCTCCAAGCGCACTTCGGGCCCGGTATAAAACACAAAGCCACGATAACCACGCCCCTGCTTGCGCTCGGTACGAGCCAAAGCAAACTCTTCTTTGGTATGGGGATGTAAAAAAACGGGAAAATCAACTCCCACTGGCAAAAAACCACGGCGGGCTAATTCTTGAGGGCGGGCACCCACCACGACCCAATCCCGGTCAGCAACAGGTAAGCCGAGCAAACAGTCTCGCACGGCTCCTCCCACAATGTAGCATTGCAGCCCCCGTAACAAAGGGTCCTTACGAATATCTTGTGCAAGCGCTTGTAAAGAGCTCATGATGGATGCACCACACCTAAACGTGCCTTAAGAGACTGGGGCTCGCCTGTAAATAAAGCCGCATAATAAACGGTATTCGATAATACATTTTTTACGTATAAGCGCGTTTCTGTAAAGGGAATGGTTTCTGCAAAAATAGCCCCCTCTACCGGAGCACGTAAACGGGCACGCCACTGCTTGGGCCGCCCAGGACCTGCATTATATCCTGCCGATGCCAATACCTCAGAACCATCCAACTGATCCAAGACTATTTTTAAATAGTTGGTCCCCAAAATAGTATTAACATCAAAATCATTGATACGGGCCATAGAAAAATCCTTCATTCCTATCTTATTGGCAACCCAACGGGCCGTATCTGGCATTAACTGCATTAACCCAGAGGCTCCCACGCGAGAACGTGCATCAGTCATAAAACGAGACTCTTGACGGATCAAGCCATAAACCCAGGCAGGATCTAAATGAATCCCTTGGGCCTGAGCAGATACTCTATCGTAAAATGGTGCGGCAAAACGCTGCTCAAAATCTATTTCGTGCTCTGTCAGCAGTGATGTATTGACTACGCGATCATAAATCCCTTCTTGGGCTGCCCACTCAGCTGCCGCACGTAGCTGCTGATCACTCATGCCCTGAATTCCATACACCCACTCACGCGTCGCCTCTGGACGCAGGCCTAACTTAAATAAGGCCAATGCGCGGTGTAAGGCAGGACGCTCACGCACATCTTGTTGGGCCCGACTATCAATACGGGGTGCTGCTGGAGGAACGGTAATGGCTTGACCTAATTCCTCGAGTGCTAATTGGCCATAAAAACTGTAGTCCCCTTGAATTGATCGAAAAGCTTCTTCAGCTGCTTGAGCCTCTCCTAAAGCAGCCAAGGCGCGTCCTCGCCAATATACCCATACCGGTTCACTCGCTTGTCGTGGTGACATCTTTTGGATGGCTTGAAGCACCTTATCCCAGTGAATGGGATGCGCGCGTAACTCTGCCCGCACCTCCCAGGCATGGGCGTAATCAGTTTTAGGGGTATTGCCTGTTTTTCTATACCAATGGGCCGCATCGGCATCGACCCGCAAGGCTGCAACCAAACCAAACTGACTCCATACCCAGTCCCTATCTTCTGGGCTAAGCACCTGATCCCAATGCCCCTCTATATAGCGTGCCTGGGCATCACGATCATCGCTGCGTGCCAAACGAGATAATGCCAAAGTAATCAGCTCTTGCTCTTGTGCATTAGAAGGGCGGGATTGCTGCTCCAACCAGCGCCGCGGGTTATCCATTAGTGCGGTGTACTCTTTCATTTGCTTGCCGTTAAACACAATGGCTGCAATCCGCCGCGCTTGTTGTGTTTTTCCTTGCTCTAACGCACCACGCAATAAGCCCTGCATATGCGCCCAGCTTAAGGCTCCATCTGCCCATAACTGATCTAACAGCCCCCAACAAATTTCATTTGGACGAAACTCGCGCAATACAGCCTCTTTGTCTAAACTTAGGCCCGTCTGATGCAAAGCATGCGCCTGTGCGCAAAACACATCCGCACGCCCAAAAGTAGGGGGATCGAGCTCCAAAATCCGTCGAAAGTCCCCTGCCCGTGCCGCTGCTACGGCCCAATCCCCTTTGAGCCGCTCAGCTAAATAAGTCCCGGCATATGTATCAATATAATTCTGCAAGGCCGCCTCACGTATCGGCATCGCCTGGACCTCTAATTGCTGCACCAACCACCAATACTCAGGATAATGCCCTAAAATAGGATCTGCTTTGGCAGCCTCAAGCTGCTCACCTATTTTTTTCCACTGCTTTTTTTGATAAGCCTCAGCTGCATGGGTTACCGCCAGTCGAGCCTGGGGGTCAACAGTGGGGACTTGGGTCCAACGGGGTCCCTCGTAAGGAGTGAGCACAGGCACACGTGCATCTACATCCTGTGCTGCGTCAGCAGTATCTGCTGCAGTGCCTTGCGCACAACCGGCCACCCCCAAAGCAAACCCTAAACAAGCCATTCCCTGAGCGAATAGCCTAATATATTTTGAATACAGCACTGGTTGAATCCCCATAAACACCCCTGAAGAATTCCTAAACATGAACCAACATACTCTCGATCATACCGCAAGCCTACGTCAAGCATTGCTCCAAAAGCGAGCTGCCTTAGAGCCACGCACAATGAGCCTGGGCTCGTTACGCATCCGCGCCCGACTTTATACGTGGCTTGCCACCCAACAAGAACAGATGCGCGCCCAAAATCGTCACGAGCCCCTTCATGTAGCCGCTTTTTGGTCATTGCCAGCAGAGCCCGAGTTGCAGCCCCTATTGCACAAATGGGCCAGTGAGGATGAAAATATTCATCTGTCCCTACCTTGTATTGATCGTCCTGAAACCCCGCTGCGTTTTAGTCCATGGACGCTTGATACCCCCATGAAAATAGGGCGCTATCATATTGCCGAACCTGATCACTCCTGTACGGCGCCCAAGCCTGATATTATCTTGGTCCCCACTCTAGGCTTTACCCGTCAAGGCGATCGCTTAGGCTACGGAAAAGGCTACTACGATCGCACCATCGCACAACTGCGCGCGCTCTACCACCCCTTTGTCACCATCGGCATTGCTTGGTCGTGCGGTGATCTGAGCCACTATGACTACAGCCCCAAACCCCACGATGAACCACTGGATGCGATTTTGACTGAAATGGGCTGGGCGAAACCAGCACCACAACTATAGGTCTGGTACAAACAGGGCTGCGCTTAGCGGCTGCTCAATACTAAAAAAGCTGGGAGATACTATCCCCCAGCTTTTTCTTGCCCAATCACAGTGCCCTTACTTTTAATAGCGATAATGATCAACCTTGTAAGGTCCATCAATAGGCACATTAATATAACGTGCTTGCTCCTCTGTTAGGCGGGTCAACTTGGCGTTTAATTTACCCAAGTGCAAGCGCGCAACCTTTTCATCCAGGTGCTTTGGCAACATATATACTTTGCCTCGCTCATAGCGCTCCCCATGCTGAAATAACTCAATCTGGGCAATGGTTTGGTTGGTAAATGATGCGGACATCACAAATGACGGGTGTCCAGTTGCACACCCTAAGTTCACCAAACGGCCCTTGGCGAGCAAAATGATGCGTTTGCCATCAGGGAAAATAACATGATCGACTTGGGGCTTAATTTCCTCCCACTCGAGATCAGCTAATCCGGCCACATCAATTTCATTGTCAAAATGGCCAATATTGCATACGATCGCTTGATCTTTCATGCGCTCCATATGCTCTCGAGTGATGACATGATAATTACCTGTAGCTGTGACAAAAATATCAGCATGCTCCACAGCCTCTTCCATGGTGACCACACGGTAGCCCTCCATGGCTGCCTGTAGGGCACAAATGGGATCAATCTCAGTCACCCATACCTGCGCCTTAAGCGCAGATAATGCTTGTGCGCTGCCCTTGCCCACATCACCAAAGCCACATACTACCGCAATCTTGCCAGCAACCATCACATCAGTCGCCCGCTTGATGCCATCCACTAAGGACTCACGACATCCATATAAGTTATCAAACTTAGACTTAGTCACAGAGTCATTGACATTGATGGCTGGGAATGCCAAGGTGCCCTCTTTGGACATTTGATATAAGCGTTGGACCCCAGTAGTGGTCTCTTCGGTGACCCCTTTAATTTGCGCCAACCGTGTAGAGTACCAGTGCGCGTCTTCGCTCAATTTGCGTCGAATACTGGCGTACAGCACCTCCTCTTCTTCACTGCTTGGATTTTCCAAGACGCTGGGATCACGCTCTGCCTGTGCACCCAAATGCAATAATAGGGTTGCATCCCCCCCGTCATCGAGAATCATATTGGCCTGCTCACCTGGCCAGGAGAAGATCTGATGCTGATAATCCCAGTACTCCTCGAGGGTTTCCCCTTTGATAGCAAAAACAGGGATATTCTGTGCTGCAATTGCTGCTGCAGCATGATCCTGGGTGGAGTAGATATTGCAAGAGGCCCAACGCACCTCTGCGCCCAATGCCACGAGCGTCTCAATTAATACCGCAGTTTGAATGGTCATATGCAAACTGCCAGCAATACGCGCTCCCTTTAAGGGCTGGCTATCCGCATATTCCTCGCGAGTGGCCATCAGGCCAGGCATCTCCGTCTCGGCGATAGCAATCTCTCGGCGACCCCATTCGGCCAAGCCGATATCAGCAATTTTGTAATCAGTGAAAGTAGATTCTTTTACAACATTCATAAATGAGCTCCATTAGATCCGTGCCTGCAAAGCCAACATGATGCTCCTCAGGTAATTCGCCAATGCACCCTCTGTGCACTCTGCAATTACCTTATATTGGAACATAAAAGAGCTGGCTACGCATAATGACTCACGGCCTCACTACTCTAAATGCGTTTCGCTGCCTCACGTAAGGTCGGCGCCAAATCAGTTGCCTCCCAACTAAACTCAGGCTCTGAACGACCAAAATGGCCATAGGCAGCAGTTTTGCTATAGATAGGACGCAATAAATCTAAGGTAGTGATAATGCCATGAGGGCGCAAATCAAAATGCTCACGCACCAAACGGGCAATCGCATCATCAGGAATGACGCCAGTGCCCTCAGTGTAGACCGTAATATTAATCGGCTCAGCCACGCCAATGGCATAGCTCACCTGCACCTCGCACTGACGCGCCAAGCCTGCGGCCACCACGTTTTTTGCAACATAACGGGCCGCATAAGCAGCCGAACGGTCCACCTTGGACGGGTCTTTACCAGAGAAAGCTCCCCCTCCATGAGGACATGCGCCGCCATAAGTATCAACAATAATTTTACGGCCTGTCAGCCCACAATCTCCCTTGGGCCCACCAATCACAAATTTACCCGTTGGATTGACTAAAAAGCGGGTTTCTTTGGTTAATAAGCCATCGGCAAAAACAGGGCGAATGATCTCTTCTATAACTGCCTCACGGATATCTGCTTGAGAAATCTCGGGGGCATGCTGTGTGGACAGCACAACTGTATCAACCTCTACGGGCTGCCCATTCACGTACTTAAAAGTTACCTGAGACTTTGCATCCGGGCGCAACCAGGGCAAACGCCCATCTTTGCGCAACAAGCTCTGGCGCTCCATTAAACGATGAGCATACCAAATGGGTGCAGGCATTAAATCAGGGGTTTCATCACAAGCATAGCCAAACATCAAGCCCTGATCCCCAGCGCCTTGATCAGCGCTATTGGCCGGGTCTCGATCCACTCCCTGGGCAATATCGGGAGACTGCTTGTCAAACCCTACTAATACAGCACAATTGGCATAGTCAATGCCATATTCACCATTATCATAGCCAATACGCTTGATGGTATCACGAGCTACCTGAATATAATCTACATCAGCTTTAGCCGTGATCTCACCAGCGAGAATGACCAACCCTGTATTACACAAAGTTTCCGCAGCCACCCGTGCAAAACGGTCTTGCTCTAAAATAGCATCGAGGATGGCATCTGAAATCTGGTCAGCCACTTTGTCGGGATGACCCTCGGAAACAGACTCAGAAGTAAATAGAAAATCGTTATTTTTAGCCACTGTGGTAGCGTCCTTGTATGAGCCCCACCTCATCCATGGGGCTGAAAAAGTGAAACAAAGGGCGTAGCACCACGGAATAAAGTACAAAGCACTATGGTTCAGGGCGCGACGCTTTAGCGGTTAATTTTCCCCCCCTGTACAATGCGAGGGTATCGCTCCGCAAGTTGTCGGTTAACTCAGCGATACGCAATTTTAAGCCAAATAGCGCGAGCTTTCATGGTTTTCACTCAATAGCGCATGAGTTTTATGGTTTTATTTTTCTTAAAGTTATTATCTCACTTACCGCTTCGACTCTTACACGGCATTGGCAAATGCCTCGGCCTGCTCATCTACTGCCTGCCTGGGCGCTACAGACAGCGCTTACAAGCCAACGCTCGGCAGGCAGGCTACAAGCATCCTGCTTTTGCGCGTCGCGCAGCCGCTCAAACCGGAGCCATGATTATGGAAATCCCTAAGGTGTGGTTCAAAACCAACAAAGCTCTGGACTTATGTGAGAATCCCCAAATAGGCATTGTTCGGCAAGCATTAGCAGAAAACCGCGGCATCCTGTACCTCACCCCTCATCTCGGATGCTTTGAAATTACGGCCCGCATTCTCATTCAACATGGTCCCATTACCGTTATGTATCGCCCCCCGCGCCAAGCCTTTCTCGAGCCAGCGATGAAAGCGGGGCGGGATCTACCCGGATTGCGCTCTGTTCCAGCGAATATGCGAGGGGTGCGTGAATTTATGCGTGCCATTCGTCGTGGCGAAGCCATCGGTATGTTACCCGATCAAGTCCCGAGCTCCGGTGAAGGAGTGTGGGCTTCATTTTTTGATCGGCCTGCCTATACAATGACTCTCGCTGCGCGTTTGGCCCAACAAACCCATGTGCCCATCATTCTCACAGCAGGCGAGCGCCTCCCCAAAGGACAAGGTTGGCGAATTCACTATGTGCGGGTTCCAGAGCCCTACCCCGATGACCTCTCAGCCTTTGTGCAGCATATCAACCATGCTATGGAGGAGCTAATCCGTCGCTTTCCAGAGCAGTACCTCTGGAGTTATAACCGCTATAAAATCCCGGCTGATGCCCCGCCCATTCCGACCCAATAACTCATTTCATCTCTACTCACACCTAATAAACCATGACAGAAAAAAACTACGACAGCCAAGCTATCCTAGAGTTTTTAAAGCAACACCCAGACTTTTTACTGGAGCATGCGGATGCCCTGTATACACTTCAATTGCCCCGTCGCAGCCAGGGAGGCGTTATTTCTTTTGTTGAGCATCAAGTGCAGCGCTTACAACAAGAAAATAAAAAACTTAATGAACAGCTCTACACCCTCATTAGCAATGCCCAACGCAGTGAGCTGATACGCCAACAAGTACACCGATGGGCCTGTCACCTGCTCACCCGTCCCCACTGGGCACGCGATACCCAAGCAATGGCACAGGCTTTGGCGGAAAACTTTGAGCTGCCCTATGCCGCTTTATTAATGGCCCATGATGCCCCCATCCCAACACGCTACTGTGGCCCCATTGCCCAAGCTCCCCAGCAATTTGATTTACCCTCCC
Organism: uncultured Alcaligenaceae bacterium; assembly: GCA_937995985.1. Lineage (GTDB taxonomy): Bacteria > Pseudomonadota > Gammaproteobacteria > Burkholderiales > Burkholderiaceae_B > Paenalcaligenes. The sequence goes on along the minus strand of CALKIR010000017.1, from coordinate 69,713 downwards.
ACCTACTTAGCATGGCCTGCATCCCTCTACAATTGCCTCCCCCTGCCTCACCCATGGGCACCCTAATTGTGGCCTCCGCTGATCCCAATCATTTCACTACAGACATGGCTACAGACTTTTTAACCCAGATTGCCGAACTCTGTGCCCTCGCCCTCAGCACAGTTCAATAACACCCATGCATACTGTAGAGTCCTGGCTATCACACTGGCGCATCCATCTGTTGGAGCACCGTCGGCTCAGCCCGCATACCGTTGCCGCTTATCTACGAGATATACTCACACTACAGACGCTTATTGAGCCCACCCCATTTGCGGAAGTATCCCCTGCACTGATCCGTAAGGTGCTGGCCCAATTGCATCAACAAGGCGAGCACCCCCGCAGCCTCTCGCGACGCCTGTCCGCATGGCGACAATTTTTTCATTGGCTCCAACAGCAACAACACTACACCGGCCCAAACCCCTGTGCAGAGGTCCGCGCCCCAAAAATACCGCGCCCCCTTCCCAAAGCACTTTCTGTAGAGCACACTCAACTGCTCTTAGAGCACGGGGCGCCAAAAGGCCCCCCACCTACCCACCCAGATACCGCCACCCTAATGGCCTACCGCGACCAAGCATTATTTGAATTATTTTATTCCTGTGGCTTGCGACTCAGTGAGCTTGTCTCTTTGGATTATCGCTATGTACAAGAAAAAAACTATCAATCCAGCAGCTGGCTAGTGCTCGATAGTCGTAGCTTGAGAGTCGCAGGCAAAGGCTCCAAAGCCCGTCTCCTTCCCATTGGAAGGCACGCCATCACAGCCTTAGAACACTGGCTGAGCATTCGCCCCTTGCTCTTGTCTCGACACCCTCAAGTCGATCCCAGTCACCGAGCAGCGCTGTTTTTAGGCCAAAAAGGACGCCGCATCCATCCTCGCGTAGTACAGCAACAGCTGGCACGCCGAGCTCAAGCTGCGGGTTTAGCCGAGCATGTACATCCACATCGGTTACGCCATAGTTTTGCAAGCCATATCTTGCAATCCTCGCAAGACCTTCGTGCCGTCCAAGAGCTCTTAGGGCATGAGAACATACGCAGCACGCAAATCTATACACGCTTGGACTTTCAACATCTGGCAAAAATTTACGATCACGCGCACCCACGTGCGAAAAAAAATAACCAAAAACGCAATAAAAATGAATAAGCCCTATCGTTAGGGCTCAACTGAATCACTCATTGGATACGCCGCCTCCTGGTGTAGCACCTCTTTAAGCACCTGCTGATTCCAGCGCATCAGGGACAAATAACTGTCCACCGGATCCCCCTCGGGAGCAAAAGTCTCTGTATATAAAGGCTGTCCAAGCGGTATCTGTGTTTCCCGTGCCACCTGCTCGATCAAACGCGCATCCACACCAAACTCAGGCACGGCAGCGCGGATATTTTGAGTACGCAGGGAGCGAATTAACTGTGCCATACTGCGTGCCGATACCTCAGCCTCTAAACTTGCTGCCTCTAGAGGAATAAAATGAGGGCAGCCATAAGCCTGCTCAAAATAAAACATAGAGTCATGAGCCAACACCACGCCCACACCACATGCTCCGGACTCTGGGCCAAAATCCTCTTGTAATTGCTGATGCAAAGCAGCCAACTCAGCCTCATAAGCTTGATAACGCGCTTCTAAGTGCGGATGCAACGACTCTGGTAATAAGGACCGTAACGCGGCGTAAATCTGTGCGGCATAATGCTGGGCATAATCAACCCGCAACCACGCATGGGGATCATCCTCACGCAATGGCAGTCCAGAACTGCTTTGCACCATCGGCCCCGTGTACCCAGCAGCCTGCACTAAGGCAGAGGCCCAAGGCTCTAAGCCCGCCCCGTTAATTACCAACAAATCAGCAGCCATTAACTCTTGCATATCGCGCGCCCGCGGCTCAAAATGATGCGCACTGCGATCAGGGCCTACAATGGTATGGACCTCGACAGTCTCCCCGCCGATTTGCTCAATCATATCTGCTAGCACCGCAAAACTTGCCACCACGCGCACCGGCCGTTCTTGATGCGGGGCTGTCAAAGCCATCGCAGGCGCAGCAGTCGACTGATGCGGCAGGGCCTCTGCCAGCACCTCCCCCATACTGAGCGCACTAATCAATAGTGTGCCCCCTAGCCCCCCAATCACTCCAACAACTGTACGCTGTTGCCCCCTAAACCGATGCCACACCCCTCCATAAGGACCAACAAATAAAGCAATTAAATAAAAGGCCCCCGCTATCAAAATAATGGCAGGCGAGGTAGGCACATCATAATGAAAGGAAGCCAATAAACCCAAGTATGAGGCCACAATAGCCAGCACAGCAGCAATAAGCAATTGTGCGGCAGCCCCCTGCCCCAAAAACCGCGCTGCAGCAGCGGGCAAAATCATTAATCCAACCACCATTAAAGTCCCCAATATTTGAAATCCCGCCACCAAAGTCAAAACCAACATAAATAAAAATGACATATGTGCCAACAGTGATACCCGCGCATGAGCGCGCTTAAAATATGGGTCAATAGAATCCATCACAAGCGGCCGATAAATTACGGCAAATACCAATAAACTCAAGCTCGATACACCACTCACTAACAATAACGCAGCATTATCTAAGCCCAACACAGAACCAAATAACACATGCAGCAAATCCATATTACTGCCCCGCAAAGATACCAAAAGCACCCCTAGCCCCAAAGACATCAAATAAAAAGTAGCAAAGCTTGTATCCTCACGAATAGGCGCAATCCGGGCCACCCAGCCAGAAAATAACGCCACTAATACTCCCGTTACAACCCCCCCTACCAACATAGCCGGTAACGACAAGCCAGCAATCAAATACCCTACCGCCACCCCAGGCAAAATAGCATGTGACAACGCATCGCCCATCAAACTCAAACGACGCACAATCAAAAACACCCCGAGAGGTCCGGCAGCTAAAGACAAGGCCACTGTGGCAGCCAAAGCACGCCGCATAAAGCCAAACTCAATAAAAGGCCCCAGCATAAACTCCCATACAGCAGTCACAGAAAATCCCCCGCACATAAATGACGTGCCAAGTGCAGGTTCTCCTCATTTAATACCTGCTGCGTTGGCCCCCACCCTACCAGCTGCCCCGCCAACAACACCGTCTGGGGGAAGTACTGACGCACCATATCTAAATCATGTAACACTGCAATAACGGTTTTACCTTGCTGATGCCACTGCAACACTAACTCAAGCAATTGCATACTCGTTGAAGCATCAACAGCAGCAAAAGGTTCATCCAACAACACTATCTCTGCCTGCTGCACTGCCACGCGAGCAAAGAGTACCCGCTGCAACTGCCCTCCCGACAGCGTGCCTAACAGACGATGAGCAAACTCCCATAACCCTACCTGCTGTAAAGCCTGGCGAACCTGCTCATGTTGTGCGGCAGACAATGCTTTAAATGCGCCTACCGCATGCCATAACCCCAAGGCGACAAACTCATACACTCGAATAGGTACACTTAAATCCAACCCATGTTGCTGAGGCAAATACGCACAATCTAAGGCGGGAGCACGAAAAATAGTGCCCTGAACAGGCGATAAATGCCCCACTAATGCTTTAAGAAATGTGCTTTTACCGGCCCCATTAGGACCAACTAAGGCATACAACCCCCCTTGTAAAAACTCACCAGACACGTCACGCACTGCCCTCTTGCCTCGCCAACCGACACTCACAGACTGCAAACTCAAAACCGGTGCAGCAGCTGGCCGCTCAGCACCCAACGGATCACTATTGTTTTTTTTCATCATGATGGGGAGAAAAGAAAAATAAATGTGGCAATCACGGACTATCCAATCGCAGTATAGGCTTAAGCCAAGGCCCAAGCGGTTAACACCCAAATTACAATTAACAGAGGCGCTACGGCACCTAAACGCTGCGTTACCGAAGCCAAAAGCCAGCTCCTACTGTGCTGTTTCTTGGGTGTCTGATCATCGCGACTCATGCGGATGTCTCCCTCTGCTCACTTTAAAATGTTATGTTATAACATAATGAACATCAGTTTAATAGTGAGTAGCCACCATGACTGTACAGGTACTGACGCCACCCGCTCTACACGCTCAGCTCAAAATTGCTGAGCAAATTTGCCGCGAGCGCAACACACGCTTGACTCCCTTGCGCCGTACTGTACTAGAGCTATTAATTCGCGCCGAGCGCAGCCTCAAAGCCTATGAGCTCCTTGAGCAGATGCAAGCGGTGCATCCCGGCGCTGCACCACCTACGGTGTACCGTGCCCTAGACTTTTTAACCGAGCAAGGCTTGATTCATCGCATTGATGCGGTTAATGCATGGACTGCCTGCGTGGATGCTGCTGGTGTGCCTCATGATTTATTTATTGTCTGCACAGAGTGCCGCCAAGTGGTTGAATTACACGCCCCCGAGCTCAGCCAACAAATTGCTCAATGTATTTCCTCAGCTGGTTTTGGTTTGAGCAAACAAGAAACAGAATTGCGTGCAGTCTGTCAGGACTGCACTGAATAGTGAATGATCGACTCACTAGGTATAACCCTAGGTAAACTGATCCAAGCTCTTGAAAACTAACTAGATTATCCCTATATAGAGCGCATACCCCCCTCTGGTTTCATTTGCTCTTTTACATCGGCTATGATGTAATCGCTGCTTAATCAGTAGTTGCTTTTATTGCTCCTACTGATAAACCAAAGGTATTCACCTTGTGATTGGATGCTTTTACAGCGACCTCAAAGCCTGACAATGGCAACTCTGGAGATGCACATGCAACTACCCTGCTGCCATTTCTCGGCTTACTCTATAACGGGATAATGGCAGATCGGCCTGCATGACAACACCTTTGGATCCTGTCAACAAGCAGAGCTGCCACTCCAGGCTTTAGGCCGGGGCATTGCCCCACATGACAATAAAGGGAACGATCATGGCAAGCAATTCCAATGAACCCAAAAAACTACTTACTGTAGAAGAACTTGTGGCTATGCCCGAGTCCGAATACATGAACGAAGACCAGCTGGCGTTTTTCCGCAATCGGCTACAGGAGCTTGAACAAGAAATTCTAGCCAATGCTGGAGCTACTACAGAAAACCTACGTGAAACTCAATTTGCTCCCGATCCGGCTGACCGTGCCACTATCGAAGAAGAGCATACTCTTGAGCTACGCACGCGTGACCGCGAGCGCAAACTGCTAAAAAAAGTACAATACTCCTTACAACTTATTGAGTCGGGGGACTACGGTTGGTGCGAAGAGACAGGCGAGCCCATTGGCATTCAGCGTCTATTAGCACGCCCCACTGCCACCCTCTCTCTAGAAGCTCAAGAGCGCCGTGAAAAACGCCAAAAGCTCTACGGTGACTAAGCAGTTCTAGTGATGACTCTATTCCTGCTTACAGCAGAGACCAACAGCCACGCTTTGGCAATTAGCGTGGCTGTTTTGTTTTGAGCAATTTTATTTTTTCAATACACCCCTTGAAGTTTCCTAAACCGCCCCCAAATACATACAAAACTGAAAGGAATTTTATGGAACAATTTCACGCTACAACTATTGTTTCAGTGCGGCGCGGCACTGAAGTCGCCATTGGTGGCGATGGTCAAGTTACTCTCGGCAATACAGTTATCAAAGGCACTGCCCGCAAAATTCGCCGCCTCTACAAAGATACAGTGCTGGCTGGCTTTGCAGGTGCCACAGCTGATGCCTTTACTTTACAGGAGCGCTTTGAAGCCAAACTAGAAAAACACCAGGGACACCTGTTACGCTCTGCTGTTGAGCTTACTCGTGACTGGCGCACTGATCGCATGTTGCGCCGCCTCGAGGCCATGCTATTAGTCGCAGACAAAGAGCACACTTTAATTCTGACTGGCAATGGCGATGTCGTTGAGCCCGAAGAAGGGGTGGCAGCCATTGGTTCAGGAGGCTCATTTGCTCAGGCTGCCGCATTAGCGTTGGTCCGAAATACCGATCTGAGTCCCGCAGAAATTGTCGCACAGGCTTTGAATATAGCTGGTGATATCTGCATCTACACAAATCAAAACCACATTATTGAAACCCTTTGAATCACACAAGGTTACCCGTATGTCAGCAGCAACCATGACACCCGCAGAGATTGTCTCTGAGCTTGAAAAACACATTGTTGGCCAAGAGCGAGCAAAGCGCTCGGTGGCCGTTGCATTACGTAACCGTTGGCGCCGCCAGCAAGTGCCAGAGCCCCTACGCCATGAGATTGTCCCTAAAAACATTCTTATGATTGGTCCAACAGGGGTGGGTAAAACAGAAATTGCACGCCGCCTGGCCAAACTGGCCAATGCCCCCTTTATTAAAGTTGAAGCAACCAAATTCACTGAGGTGGGGTATGTTGGGCGCGATGTGGAAACAATTATTCGTGATTTAGTGAGTGCTTCAATCAAGCAAACTCGCGAAATAGAAAAACGCCGCGTCCAAACCCAAGCTGAAGACGCCGCCGAGGACAGAATCTTGGATGCTCTCCTACCGCCTGCCCGTGATGCACAAGGAGAGCCCATTCGCGAGGAAAATAATACGCGACAAATCTTCCGCAAGCGTCTTCGCGAAGGCAAGCTGGATGATACCGAAATTGAAATAGAGATTGCTCAGCCCATGCCCCATATGGAAATTATGGCGCCTCCCGGGATGGAGGAAATGACTGAGCAGCTACGTTCCATGTTTGCCGGTCTCGGCCAAGAGCGCAGCAAGCCTCGCAAAATGACAGTCAAGGAGGCCTTCAAGCACTTATGCGAAGAAGAGGCCGCCAAACGCATTGACGAAGAAGAGCTACGGGCCAAAGCTGTCCGTAATGCGGAGCAAAATGGCATTGTCTTCTTGGACGAGATAGACAAAATTACAGCTCGCGAAGGGCATAGTGCTGGTGAGGTATCACGCCAAGGCGTCCAACGCGATCTGCTGCCCCTAGTCGAGGGCACCACCGTCAATACCAAGTATGGGGTTGTGCGCACTGACCACATCCTCTTTATTGCTTCTGGCGCCTTCCACTTGTCCAAACCCTCGGACCTTATCCCAGAGTTACAAGGGCGTTTTCCCATTCGAGTCGAACTAGACTCGCTAACGGCCGATGACTTTGTCCGTATTTTGTCTGAAACAGATGCTTCCCTCACTAAACAGTACACTGCCCTTATGGCCACTGAGGACGTACACCTAGAATTTACCGAGGATGGCATCCGTCGATTGGCCGAACTGGCTTATGAGGTCAATGAACGCACAGAAAATATCGGTGCACGCCGTCTTTATACCGTCATGGAAAAACTATTAGATGAACTGTCCTTTGAGGCAGGCAGTAAAGGCCGTCAAAGCGTCGTCATTGATGCAGCCTATGTAGATGCCCAGCTCAGTGACGCTGCTCAAAGCGAAGACTTAGCACGTTATGTGCTCTAACAGCTTCTTGAACATGGCCTAACCGCCTGACTGCCCCATCAAAAAGCCCGTCTTCGGACGGGCTTTTTTGATTCTCCCTCGGTAGGAATACAGCACAGATTCTGCCGCTCCAGCCGTCCCTACACACTAGCGTTTACGAATGTGAATAATGATGTACTCTCCCCCCTCACTGCGACGGGCTGTAAAACGTACAGTATCTCCTGGCGCCAACCCCTGCATCAAAGGAGGATCAATCAAATAGACCAATGTCATCGCTGGCAAATCTAATTCTGAAATAGCGCCATGCTTAATGGTAATTTTTTTATTGGCCGGATCTAAACGGCGCACCTCACCTGTGCCACTCCCTTCTTGGGCCCAAGCCGGTACACTCACCGCTCCCAATGTAAAACAAACCATACACAAAGAAAGTAAAATTTTTTTGAATCGCGCCCAATTCATAACCCCCCCTTTAATCATAGAATACTGATATTGTACTAATAGAAGCCTATAAGAGCCTAGGAATGATTCATCCAAATGAAAACAACCGTGAATTATTGATCTTGTTTGATCCAATACGCTCCAATTTGTTGTAATTGGGTTTCTGCTTGCTCTAAACCGCTAATCGCCCGCCTACCAGTTCGAGCCAACACCTGCTCTACAAGCACCTCAACCAATGCAATAGAAGCCGTACACGAAGGGAAAAAAGAAGGCATGTCTGTAGTAAAGAGCAAATTACAATCCGCCTCTAAGGCAATGGGAGCGACCGGACTATCACACAGCGACACAATCTTACATCCGGTTTTACGTGCTGTCTCATACACTCGGACAATTTCCTGTGAATACGGTGCAAAAGCAATTAACACAATCACATCTCCAGGCCGTAAAGAGCGCAGTTCCATTTCAAAAGTTCCCGCCTCACTGCGCATCATGGTCACAGTTGGCCTAAAGAATCGATATAAATAATGAAATGTAAAGGCTGAAGCATAAGAGGCCCTAAACCCAGCCACATACACCCGCCGCGCTTTAACCAACATATCCACGGCTTCACTCAAACGGCCGCTATTAAGCTCAGATAGCTTATGCACATTATGAGCTTGTGCTGCAACAGCCTTGGCCACCCGATCAGGGCGATGCCGCTGCCGCACCACCTGTCGCGCTTGCAAAGCATATGCATGATCGCTGGCATGCAAAGAGCGAACGAAAATCTCTTTTAACCCCGTCCACCCTTCATAACCCAATGACTGAGCCAAACGCACCAAAGTAGCGGGCTGCACTCCCGCCTGCTGAGCAATTTTACGCATGGAAGACACGGGCACCTCAGAGGGATGATCTAATAAATAACGCGCCCCTATTTGAAACTGAGGGGGCATATCGGGAAAATTTTCTTGTAAGCGTTCAGTCAGCTCTTGTAATGAACGCGGTGCACCTTGGTTCGTACTCATAACACTCTCTCTAATCGCGATCAATGACGCAAAAGCGCAACAAATTTACCTTTCTTGGCAAACCGCCACACTTCGTTTTTTGACTTCTCTGTTGCGTGCGCTATCCTATATGAAACAGTTGTTGCAAAACTAGAAGTTCCAACAACGATGTTGCAACGCCTGCTGTTGACCTATTCTATAGAGGCTCGGTTGGTTCACTCCCCTTGCTTTATACCATACCCACCTGAGTCCTCAGCAAAGCAGCCACCCATTTGCCCATACTCATTGAAAAGCACGCATTATGACACACGTATTCCACCGCAACCCAAACAGTACACTCCCCATCGCAGTTGCAGGCGAAGGCATTGAAATCATTGATCAAACAGGCAAGCGCTATATTGATGCCTGTGGCGGCGCAGCCGTATCATGTCTGGGTTATAGCCACCCTGAGGTCATCCAAGCAGTCAAGGATCAAGTAGACCAAATTGCCTACGCCCATACTGCTTTTTTTACTAATCAGCCGGCCGAAGAGCTAGCAGCCTTTTTAGCTGCGCGTGCGCCCGGCGATCTTAACCATGTTTATTTTGTCTCTGGCGGCTCAGAAGCTGTTGAATCAGCGCTGAAACTTGCACGTCAATATTTTATTGAACGCGGAGAGCCTTCTCGACGCTTATTTATTGCTCGCCGACAAAGCTACCATGGCAATACCCTCGGTGCCTTGGCCGTTGGCGGCAATGAATGGCGTCGGGCTCCCTTTACCCCATTACTGACCGAAACCCACCATGTTTCCCCGTGTTATGCCTATCGCTATCAGCACGAAGGAGAAAGTGATGAGCAATATGCCCAGCGCTTAGCGGATGAATTAGAACACAAAATTTTGTCCCTTGGGCCGGAGCATGTCGCTGCTTTTGTGGCAGAAACCGTAGTAGGCGCTACTGCAGGGGTCGTACCCCCGGTAGCCACCTACTTTAAGCGTATCCGTGAGGTGTGTGATCGGTACGGTGTGCTCTTAATTTTAGACGAGGTTATGGCAGGTATGGGCCGCACAGGGCATTTATTTGCCTGTGCCGAAGAGGACATTGTTCCCGATATCATTACCATCGCCAAAGGCCTGGGGGCTGGCTATCAGCCTATTGGCGCCATGTTGGCCAGTGAACGCATTTATAACACCATCCTTGCTGGTTCAGGCTTATTCCAGCACGGCCACACCTATATGGGCCATGCCACGGCTTGTGCAGCGGCCTTGGCTGTGCAAAAAATTATTGAACGCGACCATCTATTACATAATGTGCAATTACGAGGGGCGCAATTGCAAGCCGAGCTGCATAGCTGCCTTGACCATCATCCTAATATTGGAGACATTCGTGGCCGTGGACTCTTTGTAGGCATTGAGCTCGTCGCAGACAAGCACACTAAAACCCCCTTTGAGCCCACCCAAAAAATCCATCAAAGAATCCGCCAAGCAGCCTTGCAAAATGGGCTCATGATCTATCCTAACGGCGGCACCATAGATGGCACCTATGGGGATCATATTTTACTTGCTCCTGCCTTTATTTGCACCGCACACGATATTACTGCCATTGTGCAACGCCTGCACCAAAGCATTGAGCAAATACTGCCCTCAGACTCCCATTCAGCCAGCGGCACCCCATCTACCCCGCACAATCCCATCTTAGAGCCTAGTGCCTAAGTCACCGATACTGGGGCTTCTCCTCTTATGAGGCCAAAAATGAATCCGTTATACTGTAATGAACAGCCCAGCACCCTGCACGACTACGCAGGGTGTTTTGCTATGTGTTCACTCTTATATTGATAAAGGAACTATCATGGCTCGTATCCCTTATGCTGATTTGAATCATCCAGACCTGCACCCCTTAGTCGAGCAAATTACTGCCGAACGAGGCAGTGTGATTCATCTCTACCAAATGCTGCTCCAAAGTCCGGCAGTCGCTCAAGGCTGGTTGAACTATTTAACCGCCATCCGTCAACAAACCACCCTTCCCGGAGCCTTGCGCGAGCTCATCATTATGCGTGTGGCCTTGCTCAACCGCGCACCCTATGAGGCCGATCAACATGCGCCTATAGCTCTCCAAGAAGGCATCACCCAAGCTCAACTTGAAGCTCTGGATAATTGGCAAGACAGCCCTCTTTTCAATGAAAAAGAGCAGGCCATACTTGCCTATACAGATGCTATGACCATCCTGATCCAGGTGCCCGATCCTGTCTTTGCCCAAATACAAAAACATTTTAATTCGCAAGAAATTGTTGAGATTACTGCTACCATTGGAGCTTATAACATGGTCTCTCGGTTTCTTGAGGCCTTACAGATTCATAGCGATGATAAGACTAATTAATCCTATTCACATTCGTAACTATTGGTTAAAATATCGGTCTTAACCATTCATTTACTGGGCAGGCGTATTACTACAAGGCGCTCGCCAATTCTACTGTGTTGCCGATGACCCATTTACTCCAAAGTTTTTGGCCCCAGTACCATACCCTGCCCACTCGCCCCTATAGCTTGTCTCAGGGACTTATTGCAGCAGGGGTTCTGGCCGTTTCTTTCTTATTCTGGAGCTATTTTAGCAACCATTTCTTTTTGCTCCCCATTCAAACGGCCTTTCCTGCAAGTTTTTCCGTAGTTCTTTTATTTCTTGTTGGGTTTCGCTACTGGCCCCTATATATCGCCGCCCAAATAGTGCTGCTATTATTTCAAAGTAGCCCTTGGAGCGACAAAGTCCTCCTATTAGGCACGATGTATATTGATTTTGTTTTAATCAGTCGCTTCTTTAACCGCTTATATCCTAAGCGTCTTAGCGAATTTGAGAGCGCAACCCTTACCCAGCTACTTAAGCCCTGTTTATTTAGCTTTACTTTAGTAGTGTGCTGTGTATGGTGGGTCAATACCTCACATTGGACGGCTCAAACCCTCTCTCTTAACAACTGGCATTTTTTAGCTATCTTTTTTCTCTTGGGCATGCTTGAGCGCGTGCTGAGCTTTTCTTTATTATTCGGTTTTATAGTTCAAAAAAACTGGTTACAGCAAATTTCTGTTCACCTCCCCCGCACCTTTGGCCTAATTATTGGGAGCTTTCTCTATGCTTTTTGTTTGCACTTTTGGCTACAAAATAATCCCATCTGGCTATATGCTCTATTTTTAATTATTCCTGCCTTTAGCATTCCCTTTTTTGCCAGCTTATTAAATAGTCTTTGGAGCAGTCTCGCTGGCATTTTAGGTATTTTAGCAGCCCTCAGTCTCCACCCCCTCGAGACCTACCTGAGCGCCCAAAGCAATCATAATTTATTAATTATTTTGATGCTTATTGCCCTTCTGCAAAATGGATTCTCTCTGTTGCGCAGTAGCTTTTATACCTTACGGGCACAAGATCGTCATACTCAACAACATACGCATCGCCATTACACGAATATTCTGTCTCATTTACCCATTGGAATTTTCACTCTCCGAGAATATGCGCCCAAACACTATAGATTTGATTATGTGAATCACGCATTAACCCAAATTTTTGGACTATCTGCTGCTGCACTGCTATCTAATCCCAAACTGATCCTAAAACTATGGAGCCACCCTGAACCATCTGAGGCCCTCGAACAAATAAGAGAGGCCTTCGAAGAGGGAAAAACCTATTGCTTTGAGGAACGCATCAGGCGTCACGATGGGAGTCGATGGCTAAAAATAGAATTTAGCACAGCTCGAGCGGCAAACGGTGACCGCTTAGCCAATGGAATAGTCATTGATATTACTGCTGATAAAGAGCAAAGCCTACAACTAAGCATAGCGGCCACCGTAGTGAGAGAAATGCACGAAGGACTACTGGTCCTCGACAAAGACCTTATCATTCGCTACAGCAACCCTGCCATCAGTACACTGACCGGCTTCTACACCAAAGAAATCCTGAACCGCCCTCTCGAAGTCTTATTGCGCCATCACAATCAGCTAAGCAAAAACTCCTCTGTCTGGGCGCTACTGAAAGAACAAGATAGCTGGCAAGGCGAAATCACTTACTACACCCGCGATCAAAGTAAAAAATATTTTCAGGTCTATCTAAGCAAGGTGCTCAACCCACTGACTCAGTCACAACAATATATCATCATGCTCTCCGACATCAGCTTATTTAAAGAGCGTGAAGCACAACTGGTACAACTGGCCTACTTTGATACGCTAACAGGGTTAGCCACGCGCCGCTTACTTAATGATCGCCTAAACCAAGCCATAGGCTATACCGTGCGACACAAACTAATACTGGCTGTTTGTTATGTTGATCTGGATGATTTTAAAGAAATCAATGATCAATACGGCCATAAAGCCGGCGATCAAATTCTTGCTGAATTTGGCAAGCGATTACGCAATGAATTACGTCGCAATGATACAGCCGCCAGAATAGGCGGAGACGAGTTTCTGGTGGTTCTCCCAAATATCAAAAAACATGCAGATGCCATTCAAGCTATTGAGCGACTCATTAACAAAACCACAACCGAACCATATTGCGTGTTAAATCGCTTCCAAGTCTATATTACTGCAAGCTTTGGGGTGTATTTTTATGATGGGCGCACGCACGATCGCTCCCCCCCTAATGCTGATGAGCTCACGGAGCGTGCAGACCAAGCCATGTATCGAGCTAAAAACCGTGGCCACAATCAAATTCAGTATGATGCCCCTCAACCCAAGGCTTAAATGCTCTCATGCATCATGCCTGATGGCCATTAGGATGTAAGGCTTGTATTTCTTTTTTCTTAAGCCATAACAACAGCAAGCCGGGCAGAGCCACAGCCACAGTAAATAGAAAAAACCCTCCCCAGTCGAGCCAACCTACCAAAAATGGGCTCATGGGGCCAGCAACGTAAGTACGCCCTATAGCTGCTAAGGCAGACAAAAGTGCAAACTGAGTCGCTGAAAATGCACGATGGCATAATGCCATAACAAAGGCAACAAAAGCTGCCGTTCCCAATCCACCACATAAATTTTCAATGGCAACCACCCCTGCCATCAACGGCCATGACTCCGGCCAAACAGTCAGTAGCCAATAGCCAAAGTTTGAGAGGGCTTGCAATACTCCAAAAGACATCAAGGCACGATACAAACCCAACCGCCCTAATAATACGCCTCCCATTAGCGCGCCTATGATGGTGGCTCCCAGACCAAAAATATTATTAATTGTCCCGACCTGTGTGACCGAAAAGCCCGCCTCTCGAATTAAAAAAGCCGTGGACAAAGCCCCTGCAAAAGCATCCCCTAACTTGTACAAAATAATAAGCCATAAGAACGCCCAGGCACCAGGTCGTTGAAAAAAATCAATTAGGGGCTCAATCACAGCTTGTGCCAAACTATTGGGGGCCTGTTCGACATGCTCTGGCTCTGGCGCTAAAACTGTAGCTATCGCCAGCAAGCACATCAGCCCTCCTAAGAGCATATAAGTCGCGGACCATCCTAAATAACGCTCCGCAATAACCAAGGCCAAGCCACTCGAAACTATCATAGCCAATCGATAGCCCATAACACGCACCGCTGCCCCAGCGGCCCGCTCATTTGGCCGCAGTACATCGGTACTGTAGGCATCAAAAGCAATGTCTTGGGTAGCCGATAAAAAAGCCACCAAGAGCGCCAATACAGACAAGACCCCTAAAAAATCAGCAGGGGAAAAGCAGCCCATGGCAAAAATACTCCCCCCAAGCAATAATTGGGTACATATAATCCAGCCACGCCGCCGGCCTAAAATAGGCAGCTGAAAGCGATCTAAAAAAGGCGCCCAAAGAAACTTTAAGGTATAAGCTGAGCCCACAAGAGTAAGTAAACCAATTTGCGTTAAGGACACCCCTTCAACTGTGAGCCAAGCTTGTAAAGTCGTACTGCTCAAAGCCAATGGTAGGCCACTGCTAAAACCAAGAAAAAGCAATGGCCAAACACGTGGGCTACGGTATACCCAGCCCACCTTTAATCCTTTTCTGCTGAGTAGAAAGGAGACTGAAAACGATACACCGCCAAGGTGCTGCGCCAGCCAGGGAAAAACCGCACCTCAGCGCGTCCGTTGAAAAGGGCCCGATGAGTAATCTTAAGCCCTAACTCCTGTGCCAAATCCTCGAAGTCCTTGAGTGTGCACAGATGAATATTAGGCGTGTTATACCATTGATAAGGCATTTCCTTTGAAATAGGCATCCGCCCCAACATAATCGATAAGCCGTGGGTCCAATACCCAAAATTAGGAAAGGATACAACCCCATAATTGGCTACCCGCGCCATCTCACGCAAAATGGTTTCAGTATGCAACATAGATTGCAAAGTTTTAGACAGCACCACGGTCTGAAAATGCTGATCGGGAAATAACGCCAACCCCTCTTCGAGGTCTTGCTGAATCACATTGACACCGCGTTGAATGCTTTTCACTACCGCATCAGGGGCTCGCTCCACACCGGTCCCTTGGATACGCTTGCTATGTTGCAAATAGGCTAATAACTTGCCATCCCCACATCCCAAATCAAGCACATTGCTATTGGGCTGTATCCAATTAGCAATGCGCTGTAAATCAGGACGATATTTAAGACTGACCGGGGCCAAAGTGCTCATGCTAACACCCCCGTTACTCGTTCACGTGGACCCAAATTTAACTCGGCTGCAATTTTGTCGTAATAAGCCTGTACAACGGCATGATACTGACGATCATTTAATAAAAATGCATCATGCCCGTGGGGTGCATCGATTTCAGCATAGGTAACCTGCCTATTATTTTTAAGTAATGCCTGCACAATTTCACGTGAGCGCTCAGGAGAAAAACGCCAATCGGTAGTAAAAGAAATCACTAAAGACTGCGCTTGAATGCGTGAAAACGCTCGAGATAAACTTCCTCCGTGTGCACGTGCAGGATCAAAATAATCTAATGCCTTGGTTAACAGCAAATAAGTATTGGCATCAAAATAATTGGCAAATTTTTCCCCTTGGTAGCGCAAATAAGACTCGACCTCAAACTCAATATCATAATTAAATTTGTAGTTACCCGTACTCAGCGGGTCACGCAAGGCTCGTCCAAAGCGCTCTGCCATTAATTCATCTGATACATAAGTAATATGCCCAATCATGCGTGCCACCGTTAAACCACGTCGTGGCACAGTGTTATGGAGATAATAGTTCCCATCATGAAAATCAGGATCGGTAATGATCGCGCGTCGGGCAACCTCATTAAAGGCAATATTTTGGGCACTTAACCGAGGCGTACTGGCTATTACGATGCAATGGCGCACCCGCTCAGGGCAAGTAATGGCCCAGCTCAACGCCTGCATACCTCCTAATGAGCCGCCCATAACTGCTGCAAACTGCTTTATCCCTAAATAATCAGCCACCCGAGCCTGCGCACGCACCCAGTCTTCTACCGTCACTAAGGGGAAATCTCGCCCCCAAGGCTGACCCGTTGCAGGATTGATACTGGCCGGCCCTGTAGAGCCAAAACATGAGCCAATATTATTAATACCAATAACAAAAAAACGGTCGGTATCCAGCGCCTTGCCGGGACCGACCATATTGTCCCACCATCCTATATTTTTAGGATCATGGGCATCAATACCTGCCACATGATGCGAGGCGTTTAAAGCATGACACACCAAAACGGCATTACTTGCATCAGCATTTAATTCACCATAAGTCTCAATCGCTAATTGATATTGGGGCAGCACCTGACCGCTACTCAAGTGCAAAGGCTCATCAAATGCAATGATCTCAGACTCAACAATACCAACAGAACCCTCAGGAACTGAAATAAATGAACGGTCTTGGGCAGAATCAGAAGAGCGAGAAGGCAAGGCAGACTGTGCAGTAGAAACCATAAATGGACCTCTTTAGCTGGATTTATTCCATGCGCCCGCAAGCGGATCAAGCAAATCGGCGCAAAGGTAAAACAAAACCAAAGTGTACCACTTCCCATTATAATCATCGAGTCAGCACAAAGTTTACTGCTGCGCAACCCAAGGAGCCTTTCTACAAAGATTTTGTAAATTCGGCTCACAACACCTTAATTTTTGCTACTATGGCAGCAAAGTGGTTTACCTGGCCAACCCGCCCGTCGGTGCAAGCCTCTACGTAAATTTTTTACTTGTTAGTGATATCGTAATGACTGTTTGCCAAACACGTTTGCCCCAGCTTGAAGACAACCTAGAACTACTCAAACACATGAATCGCGGTGTTGAACGTGAAGGGTTACGAGTGACCCCAGTGGCCACTCTGGCTGCCACCGATCACCCCCAGGCACTCGGTTCTACCCTAACCCATAAAAAAATTACTACCGACTATGCTGAGGCGCTATTAGAGCTTATCACGGGCACCCACCAAGACAGCCTGTCCTTATATACCGAGCTGACGCACATACAACAATTTGTGGCCACGCGCCTGCATAATGAGATTTTCTGGAATCAATCCATGCCCGCCCACTTGCCCGATGAGGAGGATATTCGCATCGGCTGGTACGGTACCTCTAACGAGGGCTTGTTCCGAAATATTTATCGACGTGGCCTAGCCGAGCGATATGGCAAGCGCATGCAATGTATTGCAGGAGTCCATTACAACCTCTCCCTGCCTGATGAGTTTTGGAGGCGGCTGAAGTACCCTGGTGAGGATTTGCAGCATCAGCGCACCAATGGCTATTTGGCCCTGATTCGTAACTTTACCCGTTACGCTTGGCTACTCATGTACCTCTTTGGAGCCTCTCCAGTAGTCTCCAGTGACTTTTTAACCGGACACCGCCTCCCCTTAGAGCAAGTCGGTCCCGATACCTATACTCTTCCTTGGGCTACCAGTCTACGCATGAGTGATTTAGGTTATCAAAACAAAGAGGCACAAGCCGAATTGCAGCTCTGTTACAACGATCTCAACACCTTCTTGATGCGCATGCGTCGCGCTGTTACCTCCACTTGGCCTGCTTATGAAAAAATTGGCACCCATCGCAATGGCGAGTGGATTCAGCTAAGCAATAATATTTTGCAAATAGAAAACGAGTACTACTCCAGCATTCGCCCCAAACGCACCCCCCTTGCAGGCGAGCGCCCCCTATCTGCACTGGCAAATCGAGGCGTTGAGTACATAGAAGTACGCTGTCTTGATATCGACCCCTATGACCCTATGGGTCTGGCCCTGTCTTCTTGTTATTTTCTTGATACTTTTTTGTTGTTTTGTGTCACAGAACCCAGTCCATTTTTTGCCGATGGTGGCTTTTGCCAAGACAGCAAAAACAACTTTGCCAAAGTCGTGCGCGAAGGACGCCGTCCTGGCCTGCTCCTCAAAGACCCCGATACCAAGGAAATATCACTACAAGAATGGGGGCATCAAATCATCACGCGCATGCGCCCCTATGCAAAAGCATTAGACGCCAGCCAAGGACTCAATGGAGTGCACGAGGCTGCCCTCGCAGAGCAAGAAAAGAAAATTCTCAACTCCAGCCAATGTCCCTCTGCGCGCCTATTGCGTGATATTGAATCATCAGGT
Source organism: uncultured Alcaligenaceae bacterium (assembly GCA_937995985.1). GTDB lineage: Bacteria > Pseudomonadota > Gammaproteobacteria > Burkholderiales > Burkholderiaceae_B > Paenalcaligenes. Next base: position 51,432 of record CALKIR010000017.1, on the reverse strand, counting down.
CTAAGCTTTGTCGAATACACCCTACAACAAAGCCAACGCCAGCAAGAACACCTGATTACCAAAGGGCTCCCTACCGATGTAGAAGAGCGTTTTGTGGCCATGGCCAAAGCATCCCTAGAGCAACAACAAGCTATTGAATCCCGCCCCCAACAACAAAGCTTTGAAGATTATCTAAAAGAGTTCGAGCGCGCCCTTGATGGGCAACCCAAAGATTAGGGCATGTGCAAGGCACAAAAAAAGACGTCTATGACGTCTTAAAAAGAGTTATTGGCGCGCCCGCCAGGAATCGAACCTGGACCAAGAGCTTCGGAGACTCTTATTCTATCCATTGAACTACGGGCGCAAAGTGGCTATTGTAGCCTAAAATCACCAAAGTTGTAAAAGCCTTTCATCACGCCCATCCTTTGGGACGGGGCACATACATTCCCGCTATTGTTCGCTATAATTAGCAGTTGCTTGCAAAGTAAAAGCTTTGCCCTATATCTAACGGCTTAGGTTTATTTAGGCTAAACTTTGCTTTCTTACTTTTCCAATACATATCAGAGGGTCTAGCAGGCGTAGGCCACATAACAAACGCTAGACTAGAGCAAAACGACTACGCAGGATCCGATTTATGAGCACTACGGAACAACAGCCCAATCAGAATCTCAATGACACTCAAACCGGCGAGGTCAAGCACCCGCTCAGAGTGTTTTTGACCGCTATTTTCGCTTTTCTCATCCCTATCGGGGCACTTATCTTAGTATTAGAATATGTCACCGGTGATATGCGCCGGGGCACTGCTGAACGACAGTTGACACACGAGGCCGTTGCTGATCGGATTCAGCCCGTGGCACGAGTCGTATTCCAAGCCCCAATAGATGATGGCAATATAGAGCTCAAAACCGGCGAAGAGGTCTATAACAGCACTTGCGCGACCTGTCATGCTACGGGTGTTGCCGGTGCTCCTACATTCGGTGATGCGACTGCTTGGGGGCCCTATATAGAGGCCGGCTACGAGGACATGCTCCAGGTCGCCCTCAATGGGCGTGGCGCCATGCCTGCAAAAGGAGGCAACCCCTCTTTGGATGACCTCGAGGTCGAGCGCGCGATGGTATATATGGCCAATGCCGCAGGGGCTAATTTCCCTGAGCCTGATGCTGCCGGTGATGAGTCAAGCGCTCCAGCTGATACCGCTGAGACCCCCGCGCCCCAAACAGCTGCTGTCGAGACCACCTCTGATGACCCCGCTCCAACCGATGCAGCAGCAGGTGGTGATGAGTTTGCAGCCACTGCTGAACAACTTGAAATTGGTAAAAAACTCTATGACAGCAACTGCTTTGCCTGTCATGCAGCAGGCGTTGCAGGCGCTCCTAAATTTGGCGATGCCAGCGCTTGGGAGCCTTATATTGCCACGGGCCTCCAAGACATGCTCGAAAAGGCCATTAGCGGCACTGGGGCCATGCCCCCCCGAGGCGGCTCCTCAGCCTCCGATGACGAGCTCAAGGCAGCCATTCTTTATATGGTATCCGAGACCAAATAATATAAATAACAATTCCATACTACAACGCCGTCACTCTATGACGGCGTTGTGCTATCTGGCCCCCTTGGCTAACGCGCTGGCCCCATCCACCATTCAGGCAAAGCAGTCGCGATCTCAGGAACAATACATAAAATAATAATCGCAACTATCATCACAGCTACATAAGGCAGCGATCCAGACAAGATCTCCCGAGTCGGCACCTCTGGAGCAATAGAATTAATGACAAATAAATTTAATCCAATAGGAGGCGTGATTAAGCCAATCTCCATATTAATGGTCAGCACCACAGCAAACCAATAGGGATCAAAACCGGCATGAACAATGATGGGATACAACAAAGGTGCGGACATGACAATGACTGCAACGGGAGGCAAAAACAATCCCGCTACCAATAAAAACACATTGATCAACCCCATTAGTGCCCAGCGATTAATCTCTAAGGTGGCAATGGTCGCTGCCAATGACTGCGTGATATACAAAGATGATAAAGCAAAAGCAAATAACTCCGCCGAGGCCATGATCATCATAATCATGACGCTTTCACGCATAGCAGAACTAAAAATAGGGACAAAATCTCTTACCTTAAATAAGCGATAAACCAGAATCACCACAATTAAGGTCAACATCGCTCCTGCCCCAGCTGCCTCAGAGGGGGTGGCCACTCCTCCGTAAAGCACAAACATCATACCCACTATGATGGCTAATAAAGGCACCACCCGTGGTAAGGTTTGAAATTTTTCACGCAAGCTATACTTGAGCCCTGGAACCACAAAGCGAAAGCCCTTACGCCGTGCATCTATCAGTGCCCACACCATAAACATGGCAGTCAGCATAATGCCCGGCACTACCCCCGCCAGAAATAATCGCCCTATAGAGGTTTGGGTGGAAATACCGTACACAATCATGGTGACTGAAGGCGGTATTAAAATCCCTAAAGTGCCCCCCGCAGCAATAGAGCCCGTTGCCACTGAATTCGGATAGCCTCGCTTGCGCATTTCAGGAATACCTAAGCGCCCAATTGCAGCACATGTTGCAGGGCTAGAGCCCGTCATGCCAGAAAAAATAGCACAAGCACCAATATTGGATAACACAAGCCCACCAGGAACCTTGTATAGCCACCGATCTAAAGAACGATACAAATCCCCTCCGGCAGGTGTTCCTGCGACCAACGACCCCATGAGCACAAACATAGGAATGGCCACATAAGCCAAATTGCCAATGCCCGCAAACATTGTTTCAGCCAGCACATATACTGACTCGAGACCCATATCCATAAAAATGCCAGCTACCGCTGCCAACCCCAACGCAAAGGCAATAGGCATCCCTGTGGCCAATAAAACGAATAAAAGAGCAATTAACAGCAGTCCTGCTATCATTGGAGTCATGGCCGCACCTCATCCTGTTTATAAATCCTCAATAAATTAGCCAAATACTGTAGGCTCAACAGTACAAAGCCAATAAGCATTGGGCTAAGAGGCCACCAAAGCGGTACCGCTGCGACACTAGGCGTAGTCCATCCTCGGTCATACGCCTCATACCAATGAAGGCCCGTAGCAATGGCCATGATCACACAGAACAAGAGTCCTAGCAGCGAGCCAATCAACTCTAAGCGACGCTGATTGCGGCTAGAGGCATAATGCATGACCACATCCACCCCCACATGCCCTTTACGTAACAGCACATAAGGGGCACCAATGAAAATTGCCGCTGTTGCTGAAAATACTACCGCCTCTGTTTGCCATATGGTGGCCCCACGAAACACATAACGAGTCAAAATCATTTGACACACCACCACCATGGCAAAAATTAAACATGCTACAGCAAGCACCCCACACAAACGCGACAGGCGCTCGACGCAAGCAATATATTTATTTATCATGATGCACGCTTCCTCTGCGGATAAAAAAACACTCACCTGAGCCATTACAGCCAGGTGAGTGTCCCCATGCATTATTCAACAGCCAAAGCTTTTTCTAATAGTTCTTTACCGCCTTTGACTTGCTCTGCAAAGTTTTTATAAGAAGAGCGTTGCGCTACCTCCATCCATGCCGCATAATCCTCATCAGAAAGCTCAATTACCTCTACTCCACTTTCTTTAAAGATATCGATCATCTTTTGCTCCCCTTCTCGCGATACCCGATCAAAATATTCCTCGGCTTTGCGAGCTGCGGCCATAATCGCATCTTGCTGTTCTTTAGTTAAGCCCTCAAATACTTGCTTGGACATAATCACAGGCTCATACATAAACCACAGTGCATTCTCTCCAGGTGCCGTGAGGCATTTCACTTGCTCATATAATCGATAGGAAACAAAACTATCATTTGATGTATTAGCTGCATCTAAAACACCTGTTTGCATGGCGGTATACACTTCTGATGAGGGCATAGAGGCAATAGAGGCCCCTGCCTCAGCCAGCATTTGCTCAAAGGCGGGCCCTGCAGCGCGAATCACCTGTCCCTCAATGCTCTCAGGGCTGGTAATGCAACGCTCCTTAGAGGCAAACCCACCGGCTAACCACGCATCTGCAATAATGAGACCACCATTTTCTTCTACCAAAGCACGGATTTCATCCATAAAAGGAGATTGATTCAAGCGCTGTGCATGATCATAGTTACGCACCAACCCAGGCATTAAAGTGGCGGAAAATTGGGGCACCCGCCCAGAAGCATAATCTAAAGGAAAGGCAGTCATGTCTAATCGCCCCCGCGTTACAGCCCCCCACTGCTCTACTGGCTTATACAAAGAGGATCCTGGAAACACCTGAATCTCTAAGCCAACATTTGCGTCCTTAACCTCCTGAGCAATAATTTGGACCATTTCATCACGAGGATCGCCTTGTCCTCCTGGAAACTGATGGGAAGCCCGCAGCACCTTGTTTGCTGCCACCGCTGGCCCCACCAACATGCCCGTCGCACAAAGAGCCATAATAGCTACAGCATGCTTGGCCACTGGCCGTATAGTTATTTTTTGTTGTCTATTCATGGTTGTCTCCTCCGTATGAATTTATTTTGAAAACCGCTGGCGTAATATGTTTTTCTGTACTTTAGCCATCGTATTGCGCGGCAACTCGTCAATAATATGAATTTGTTTGGGCACTTTATAATTTGCAAGCTCTGACCGCAAAAACTCGGTCAAGGCCTCGGTGTCTATTTGAGCTCCTGGCATCGGTACCACTGCCGCTATCACCGCTTCACCAAAATCAGGATCAGGAATACCGACCACAGCGGACTCATTCACCCCTGCGAACTTATCAATAACCAATTCTATTTCTTTGGGATAAACGTTATAGCCGCCAGTAATAATCATGTCGCTATTACGTCCCACAATACTGAGGTAATGATGCCCCCCAGCTACTGCTGTCCACTGCCCCATATCACCGGTACGAAACCAGCCATCATCGGTAAACTCCTCAGCCGTTTTCTCTGGCATCTGCCAATAGCCTGAAAATACATTAGGCCCTTTAACCTGTACATGACCTACTGTATCTCCGCTCACCAATTGATTATGATCATCGACAATACGCAGTTGTACGCCAGGCAATGGTCGGCCAACAGTACCCGCAACCCGAGGGCCTTGCTGAGGATCGTAGGGATTAGAGGTCAGCATGATTGTCTCACTCATCCCATACCGCTCAAGTATTTTTTGCCCAGTACGCTCTTCAAAAGCCTGAAAAGTCTCTTCGAGCAAAGGAGCAGAACCAGAAATAAACACACGCATCGAACGGCAAGCCTCGCGCGTCAATCCCTCATGGGCCAACAAACGCACATAATATGTGGGCACCCCCATCATAATGGTGCTCTGAGGCAAGTAATGCAAAGCCTGCTCAACATCGAGTCTGGGCAACCAAATCATCTTGGCCCCGGCCAATAACGCCCCATGCGAAGCAACAAACAAACCATGTACATGAAAAATAGGTAGCATATGCAGCAGCACATCATCACTGCTCCAGCCCCAATACTCATGCAGCACACGCGCATTAGAGGCCAAATTACCGTGGCTTAACATGGCCCCTTTGCTACGCCCAGTAGTTCCTGAAGTATAAAGAATAGCAGCTAAGGCATCCGCTTGACGGGCCACGGTATTAAATTTTTTAGGCTGCTGAGCGGCTAAATCAGTCAATGATCCCTGACCGTGAGCATCTAAAGTCAAAACATGCTCTGTGCCACACTCTGCCGCTACCTCACTCAAGGTGGGTACACGAGCAGGATCGCATACCAACAGCTCAGGGGCAGCATCGCCCAAAAAATACGCAACCTCATTGCGCTGATATGCTGTATTTAGCGGTAAATATACATAGCCTGCGCGCAAACAAGCCAAATACAGCATCAAAGCTTCTGGGCTTTTCTCTACTTGAACCGCCACACGCGCCCCTTCATTGAGTTGCAAGGATGTTAACGCATGTGCATATTGAGCACTTAGCTCCTCAATATCTGCCCAGCTATAGTCTCGATCAGGGGTATGAATAGCAACCTGCTGACGATCAGAAGGAAACCCCTGAGACAGGGTAACGTATAGGTTGTCGTTAGTATGGCTCAATCTTTTCTCCGAATTGTGGGGTTCTTTTTTCCAAAAACGCTCGCACCCCTTCGCGATGTTCAACGTTTTCGGCATAGTTATAAAATTGCTTTAACTCGGTACTGCTAAGAGGTGCTGTGCCTGGCTGTAAGCGCCGCAGCAAACGTTTTGTTGCGCGAGCTGCCCCAGGAGCACCACGCAAAATAGCAGCAATACTGCACTCCACTGCTGCAGCCAACTCAGAAGCTGGCACCACACGTGTTACCAATCCTTTGTAATAGGCCTCAGTTGCATCGAGAATACGCCCCTCAAAGAGCAGCTCCGCGGCTACAGCTGGCCCCGCAATACGCAATAACCCATTGAGCTCTTGAGGCGCCATGGGAAAGCCTAAACGATGTATGGGCACCCCAAACCGAGCATTATCTGCAGCAATACGCACATCGCAACACGCGGCAATCTCTAGCCCGCCTCCAACACAAGCCCCCTCTATTGCTGCAATCACTGGTGCTGGGAACGCTGTCACTGCCTGAAGGGCAGGTGCTAAAATTTTTTCGTGATAATGCACTACCTGTGCCTGACTAAAACGCACCTGCTCAAACTCGGCAATATCGGCGCCTGCGGCAAAATTACCCGCCGCTCCAGTAATCACTAAAACCCGTATCTGATCAGCCTGTGCTGCGGCACTTAATGCCTGCACCTGCGCACGCAATTGCTGCCACATCGCTACCGATAGGGCATTAAGCCGTTCGGGATGTGCCAAAACCAAACGCGCCACAGCCCCTTGCTGCTGTACATGAATACTGCCCATCCCCCTCCCCTTTTCTATTAACTCAGCCACCGCCCAGTCAACCGCGACCGCGGCTTACCTTGTGCCAACTGCGCAATATTGGCATCCAGTTCATCGAGCTCATAGACATAATTCACCATCATGCCACAGGATTGGCGTAACCCTCGCTCAGAGGTATCTGCAGCCCAATTCAGGCGTTCGATACGCGCCCCATTGCCTAAATGAAAGCGCGCTACCGGATCCAAGGGCTGCCCGTCTTGATTTAGGCACGTTAAATAAACGGTGGCAAATTGCATCGCAATACGCCGAATCGCTTCGTTTTTATCTTCTGTTAAGGACTTGGCGATACGAATGGCCCACTTTCTACCGGCATCTGCATCACCACGCGCCAAACGACGCTCCTCTTTATCCTGTATATAATCAGCCAAAACATCGCCATGCTGTGCTTCTAACCAGCGTACAAACCCAGGAATGGGTGATAAGGTGGCAAATGAGCGCAGCTTGGGATAATCCTTAAGCAAGGCCTGTATGACACGCTTAAGTAAAAAATTGCCTAAACTAATGCCCCGCAAACCATACTGGGTATTAGAAATAGAATAGAAAATAGCCCACCGCGCTTTATCCTCAGGTAACTCATCATTATTATGCTGTGGGTCTAATAACACCTGTACATTATCTGCCATGCGCTCAGTAAATGCGATCTCAACAAAGATCAACGGGATCATATCCATGCGAGGATGAAAGTAGGCATAGCAATGACGATTTCCTGTTAGGCGATGCTTCAGCTCAGCCCAAGAACTAATTTCATGCACAGCCTCATACTCAATTAAGCGCTCTAATAATGAAGCAGGAGAGTCCCATGTAATGGGTCGTAGCTCCAACATCCCCACATCAAACCAACTCACCAGCAATGCTTTAAGCTCTGACTCTAAAGGCCCAAACTCAGGGACCTCTTTGCGCCAACGTAATAAATCAGCACGTAACTGCACCAGCGGATATAAGCTGTCTGTATGCGCATACAGACGACGGAAAAATAGCCGGCCATTTTGTGCTGCTGTCCCGACAGCCTCCTTGGCCAAAACTAACTCACTGAGCATTAAGCGGCGACGGCTGACCTCTGCCTCCCAGTACTGCTTGGACCATTGAGCAACCAACTCATTGGCCCGATTATCTGTTAAAGGAGCAGTGAGCAGGGCCTGTGCGCGCTTGGCAGTATCCCCACGCTCACGCTCTAATAACCGACTCAATCGATTGCGGATGCGGCGCAACATCGGCGCCGACTCATCTCCCCGCTTGACCGTTAACTCAGAATGTTTGTTACTCAAAACAGCTCCTTCATCCGATAACCTTAAACCAGACTACTGTGCGCTGTAATTTTTGACAAGATAAAAAAACCCCGATTAACCCTAATAGGGCTAATCGGGAAACAGGGTAAGCAAATTGGCTGTTTAAAATCTGCTGACTTTAAACTGCGGCAATTAGTTATTTTCGTGATCTAAGGGCAGCCCCAGTTGTACACGACGCTGCAGCCATAAGCTAGGACGATAACGCTGATCGCCTGTGATCATTTGGATAGAAAGTAAAATCTCTAAAATTAGCGCCGCATCTAATTTGTCGCCATAAGCCAAGGGCCCCCCTTCGGGATACCCCAAGCCCAATGCAGTAGCGATATTGATATCTTTGGCAGTGGCAATGCCCTGCTGAGCAATATCTGCAGCAATATTCACAATCATCGCCATGATGCGCTGTGCGACAAAACCCGTAGAATCAGCAATCACAGACACTGCGGTGCCATCACGGGCAAAAAGCGCATGTGCCGCATCACGCCACTTGGGCTCAGTGCGCAATGAGCACATAATGACCCGACGTCGCCCCTGCTCTAAACCGAAAAGCGTATCCAACGCAACAGTACGCTCAGGATCGAGCTCATACTCAGAGACAATGGTTGCTACATCCTCTCCAAAAGGCGTCACCACAATTAAGGCATCTGCAGGCGGCTCATCTCCCTCAACAACCTCTGCACCGAGGGCGCGCACACAAGCTAGAGCACGCTCATAGCCTATTTCATGATAAGGTGCCACCCAGACCTTAAGATCACTCTGATCGGCAGGCACTGCAGGCTCAGCAATGGTCTCTTTTTGACCGTCCTCATAGCGATAAAAGCCCTCACCGGTCTTGCGTCCATAGAGCCCCCCTGCAGAACGCACGGCGGCCATCGCAGACGGACGGAACCTATCCTCTTCGTAAAACTGATAATAAATAGACTCCATTACCGCATGAGAAACATCCAGCCCAGTTAAATCCATCAACTCAAAGGGCCCCATACGGAATCCAGCCTGCTCACGCATAATGGCATCAATTTGAGCAAAATCAGCGACCCCCTCTTGAGCCACACGCAAGCCCTCAGTATTCATTCCACGGCCGGCATGGTTCACAATAAAGCCTGGCATATCTTTGGCGCGTACAGCTTTGTGGCCCATCTTTTCCGCAAGCGCCATTAAAGCCTCACTCACCTCAGGACGGGTACGCAAGCCATCTATCACCTCAACCACACGCATAAGCGGAACAGGGTTAAAGAAGTGATAACCTGCTACGCGGCCTTGATGCTTACATGCCTGAGCAATAGCTGTAATTGACAAAGAAGAGGTATTGGACGCTAGGATGCACTCCTCACGCACAATCCCCTCTAGCTGAGCAAACAACTCTTTTTTAATGTCGAGGTTTTCTACAATGGCCTCAACGACCAAATCAACCGAACTAAGTTCATTTAAATCAGCAATGGTTACCAACTGAGCACGGGCGGCATCCACCTGCTCTTGAGTCATGCGCTCACGCTCTACTTGGCGCGCCCAAATTTTGTCTAATTGGGCTAAAGCACGCTCAGTGGCCTCGGGCTGTGCATCATATAAATACACTTTTAGACCGGCCTGAGCGGCAATCTGGGCAATCCCTTGGCCCATTGCGCCTGTACCAATAACTGCTACCTCTTTAATATCCAAAACTATCCCCTTAAAAACGATGGACACAGTAAACAACTCAAATGGACAATCCCACACCTAACAAACAGTGTATTTAACTGCCGTGTAGATGCTCCTGAAGCACCCAAGGATTGCCCACACCAGCGACGGCTTGCTGCTCATCAGGCTGCAAACCTCCTGCCGTACCCAATACAGGAGCCAGTGCATCAATAACATGCGCCCAAGTGGCGCGATTGGCAAACTGCATGCCAAAATCATTTAGGGTGCCGCCCCGATTAATATACCCAAGCATGCGCACCAAAGGAATATCTGACCACAGACATGATAGATGGCCGGACAGTATTTCTGGCCGCATATGAGTCAGCCCCACCATCGCACGCCAAGGACCACGGAATAAATACTCGCGTACATCTGCTGAGACAAGCTGCTCAGCCTCCCACCGATCCCGCGCTTGACGAAAACGCCCAGGCTCTTGTATATACACCAAACGATAGGACTGCTCTAACTGTTGCAAACGACGTGCAGCAGCACGCATTTGTTCTAACTGATAGCTCCCATTTGCAACCAATAAAATAGGATCCTCTGATAAAGCCCGCGGTGCCGTATATTCATCATCAATCAGGGCGCCCTCTTGTGCCAATTGCAGCGCCTGTGCCTCAGTGAACAACATCGGACGGACCTGCTTGGGAACGACCATGCACACAATTTGCCCTCGGCTGCCATAGATACTGGGGAGCACAGCCATAACACTATTGTAATCAGCAGGAAATAGCACCCGTGATACATCATTCATCTCACCCAATAAGGCCTCACAAAAAGTAGTATCTTGATGGGACTGTTGATTTTTACCATTTTCCCAAGTATGCGAAGTGGCCACCACTGGCCAACTAATCCACCCTGCAGGCCGTCCCACTTCTTTTTGCATGCGCGCAAAAATAATACGCTGCCGTAAAGCACCTAGCATTTTGACACAAAAGGCCTCATAGCTGGCGACTAAATTCAGCCCCCCCTGATTGCCCAAACAAGCCGACACCACCGCCTCTTCGTTTAAAGCCGTAATAATATCTCCATGAATATCCTCAGCGGCCCCTTCTGGGTCTGTAACCCGATGCTTTAAGCGCTCCAATACTCGGAGCAAACGATTACTTGCAAGCTCATCAGGATTGCCCACCCGAGGACGTAGGTGCGGATTATGTTCTACCAAAGCCACAAAGTACTCATCCATTGCTTGCATCGGCGTGCACGCTTGGTCGGTAAACTGTAGTGGGGGCAACTGTGCTGCGCTAGGATGGCGTATCGCCAAGGCATGATCACGCTCCTGTACCCGTCCCTGTTGTTTATGATTATTTAAACGGGTCACAATCGCCTGTAACTCTTGGGCACTCACCCATAAGGGCTGCGCATAACGATTAAATAAATCCCGCGCCTGCTCATCATAGCGAGGATTGGCCGGCAACGGTAAATTATGAGCCGCATTTTGGTCCGCACCATAAAAGCCATAGCCTTTTTCACTTTCTGCAATACCATAAGGAATAGGAGCAGGATAGCGCTCTAAACCCTGTGCATAACGTTGCTCCCAAAGAGCCAAACGGCCTTCCATCTGCCATAACGTTGTAACAAAGGCAGCCGGGTCACGCCCATCAAAATGAATAGGATCAAAACCGCACCCTCGCAAATGCGCCTTGAAGCCCTCTAAACCGGAAGCGGTGCCTAATGCAGTACGTTGCTCAATACGGCGTCCATTAGCAATCATTATTGGCAAAGCATAGCCACTATCCTGGGCACGCCACCAACGCGGAATCCAATCGCTACCACGCTGCTCCTCTGCTGCCCCATCGGACAAAAAAGCAATCAGCTTCTCTCCGCGCAGAGGCATATGCGCGTACTGTAACTCCGCAAAGCCCAAATACCCTCCTTCGAGCACTGCCCCTGCTGTATGCGGATTGACATGACTGCCTAAGGGCACCCCTGTTGTGCCATCGGCTGCCAGAGCGTAACAATAAAAATCAGCTACCAGCTGACTTAACCCTGCCTCATGTAACCCATAAACTTGAGCTTGCTCAGGATGTACATTGCCGACCAAAACATTTAATGCCTCAATGGCAGCCACACTATGCCCCTGGCCCATTAACCAAGAGCGTGTTTCACCGGTTAAGGCGTTCCACATCAAATATGCAGCATAAGCTGGGGCCATATTTAACGCCCCACCAGTATGCCCCTCGGGCTTTTCTTTAAAGTCCTCAGCATGTAAAGGCTGTCCATCTAAACGCACCCGCTGAGCATAGGTCATATGCACGACTACCCACATAGCCGCTGCAGTCAACCGGTCTAAATCACTTAGTTTGTCATAGACTGCAGCCACATTAGGATGTATGCCACGCTGTACCAAATCGGCAGCCATCGCCACGACCAATGCTTGGGTATCTGAATGGTGCTGAATGGGACCGTACCCAGCGCGCCAACGTGCAAAAGCGGGCTCTTGCGCAGCATGCTGCTCTAAATAAGCGGCACTATAACCGCGTACATCACCATACAGAGGGCCGGATAAATATTGCATACTTTCTCCTTGATTGCTTAATTAGATTATAAATGAGCAGCAGCTCCCTCACCTCGTCTTTAATCAAATAAAGACTTTAACTCAGCTAAATAATCATCAGGAGTTTTGACCGGCTCAGGGGCCTGCACCGATTCCTCTGTAGCTAACATCTCCTTGATAAAGCGAGAACGCTCACGCACGACCTCTTCACGCCCTTGACGACGACGCTGACACCAGCTCAGCCGCAAACTGCGCTGTGCTCGCGTAATACCGACATACATCAAACGACGCTCTTCCTCAATTCGTTTGGCTAATAAGGTGGGTTTATCCTCCTCAGGAAAATCCTCATCCTCACGCCCCAAATGAGGCAATAAACCCTCCTCAACACCTATTAAAAACACATGTGGAAACTCTAATCCCTTGGCTGCATGCAAGGTAGATAACTGCACCGCATCAGGCTCTTCATCGTCCTCGTTATTTTCCAACAAAGAGACCAAACTTACATGCTGCACAATTTCCAGCACGCTCATCTCGTCCTCAATCGCTTTGCGCTGCAGCCATTCGATCAAATCCAGTACATTCTGCCAACGAGCCTGAGCCGGTCGCTCATCATAACGATCAAATAAATAATGCTCATACTCAATGGCACTGACCAAACGATGTAAAAACTCCGCTGCTTGTGCGCCACGACACTCCACCTCACCCAGCATACGCATAATAAAATGCCTAAACCCCTCCAAAGCCTCTCGCTGTGCTGTAGCTAATTCGGGAGTTAATAAAAAATCAGGCAAAGCTTCCCAAAGAGAGCACTCCTGCGCACTTGCAAACCCGCCCAAACGCTGCAAAGTCACCTCTCCTATTCCTTTGCGCGGATGAGTCAACGCACGAATAAAGGCCGGGTCATCATCCGTATTCGCCAACAAACGCAAATAGGCCAAAACGTCGCGAATCTCTGCTTTAGCAAAAAAGCTTTGCCCTCCAGTCAGCACATAAGGAATGCGATAGTGACGCAAAAACTGCTCGAGAATACGCGCTTGATGATTGCTGCGATACAAAACGGCAAAATCACGCCAACGAGCCTGTCGCATGGTACGTTGCTGCATCAGCTCAAAACATACCCACTCTGCCTCAGCACGCTCATTGGGGCACTCCTCAATGTGGATCTCTTCCCCATACCCCAAATCGGACCAAAGCTTTTTTCCAAAAATAACAGGATTATGCTTGATTACCTGATTCGCTGCATGCAAAATACGCTGCACTGAGCGATAATTTTGCTCTAATTTAATGAGACGCAGCGTAGGAAAATCCTCCTTGAGACGCTGTAAATTTTCTACCGTTGCCCCGCGCCATGCATAAATAGCTTGATCATCGTCACCAACCACAGTAAATTGCGCACGAGGCTGCACCAACTGACGCACCCATTCATACTGACATACATTAGTGTCCTGATACTCATCCACCAATAAATAATGTACATGCTGCTGCCAACGGGCGGCAATATCTGGATCATCACGCATCAACAGAGCAGGCAAACGAACCAAATCATCAAAATCAACGGCTTGATAAGCGCGTAACGTCTCCTCATAACTGTAAAAAATGCGTAAAGCCTCCTCTTGAGCAGTTGTTTTAACATGCGCTGCAGCCTGATCGGGCACCAACAAAGCATTTTTCCACAAAGAAATTTGCTGCTGCACAGAAAATATACGCCCTCTATCTGTGCTATGCAGCAAATCCTGCACTACGGCAAAGCTATCATGGGCATCAAGAATAGAAAATCGAGATTTTAATCCCGCATGCGCGGCTTCTTGACGTAAAAAACGCAGACCTAAACTATGAAAAGTCCCCACAAACAGACCTTTCATTTGCCGCCTATCTAATACCGAAGCCAAACGCTCACGCATCTCACGAGCCGCTTTATTGGTAAATGTCAAAGCTAATACACGGTGGGCATCATAATGACAAACCCGCAATAAATAAGCTATTTTTTGAGTAATTACCCGCGTTTTTCCACTGCCCGCTCCAGCCAGTACCAACGCAGGCCCATCTAAATACACCACAGCCTCGCGCTGCTTTTCATTCAAATTCGGATCTAATCCATTCATAAATAACAGCTCTAAATGCTTAAAGGATCCACTTCTAAAGTATAAGAACGGCGCATTTTTTGAGCGATTTGCTCCAGCCTCTGATCCCACACAGCTAAAAACTGCTGCAAAGCTGTGCGTGAAGCACTCTCTACTAACAATTGGGCCCGCTCACGATCAGCGACCCGAACAATAGGTAAGGGCACCGGATCATAGACTAACACCTTTTGTCCGCCCTGGGCGCGCAACCACTGCACCGCCCACTGCCGCGCCTGCCGCAAAAATGCAATAGATTCTTTTAAGGTAGGGGCTTCCGTAGTTAATAATGCCTGATAAGAATACGGCGGAAGCTGCAAGGCTTGTCGCTCCTTAAGCTCTTTATTCGCAAAGCGCTCATAATCCTGTGCGACCAAAGCCTGATACACAGCATGCTCTGGATATTCTGTTTGCACCAATACCTCAGCCCCAGCCTGATGCCGTCCAGCCCGTCCTGCAACTTGTACCAACTGTGCAAATAAGCGCTCCGGAGCACGAAAATCTTGTGAAAATAGCGCCGCATCAGCATTGATAACCCCAACCAAACCCAGCCGCTTAAAATCATGCCCCTTGGATACCATCTGTGTGCCCACCAAAATATCCACGGCCCCGGAATGCACTTGCTCAAAAAGCTCCTCTGCAGCCCCCTTTCTGCGCGTACTATCGGCATCAATACGGACGATACCAGCCTGGGGAAAATATTGACTCAAGAATTCTTCTAAGCGCTGCGTGCCTCGGCCCAAAGGACGCAAATCGGGATCCCCACAATCTGGGCAAGCTCGATCCACCGCCCACTGTTCTCCACAATGATGGCATTGCAGATAATGACGCAACCCCTTATGCACGACCGCATATGCACTACAACGTGAACAATGACTCAACCAGCCACAAGAATTGCAGCGTAATACCGGCGCATAACCACGCCGATTAATAAAAATCAAAACTTGCTCACGATTAGCCAGCCGTTGTTCTATGGCCTGTAACAAACGCGCCGAGAGCCCATGAGGCGGATGCTCATGGCGCATATCCACCAAATGAATCTCAGGCAAAGGCATCGACAAAGCACGCTCTGTCAATTTCAAGCAGTGATATTTACCCTGCTGCGCATGTGCCCAACTCTCTAATGCTGGCGTTGCTGATCCCAATATCACAGGTATTTTTGCTTGGTGAGCACGCCACACTGCTAAATCCCGCGCGGAATAACGTAACCCCTCTTGCTGTTTATAGGAGGGGTCATGCTCCTCATCTACGATAATCAAACCCAAGCGAGGCATAGGAGTAAACACAGACATACGCGTACCAAGCAATACATCAGCCTGCCCCTCATACGCGGCCAACCATGAACGCAAACGAGCTCCTTGCGCTAACCCAGAGTGCATCACATGAATCGCATACCCCCGATCCCCATCCTGCAGCCGTTGACGTAGATTCAGCTCAAATTGGGGCGTTAAATTAATCTCGGGCACCATAAATAAGACTTGTTGCCCAGAACGCAAAGCCTGCAGCGCTAACTGTATATATACCTCTGTTTTGCCGCTTCCCGTAACGCCATATAACAAATAACGCCCCGGCTGATTCATCCGCACTGCTTCCACAGCGGCTTGTTGCGCAGCACTGAGCTGCGGCGCTGCCGCAGCTGCTACGGCAGCAGAGGGTTGTATGGAGCGACGCCGTAAACGCGCCACCGGCCCTCCAGCCGAGCGCTTTCCTGTATAAGCTGCTGCAGTTCTTAAAGGCGCGGGTAAAGTCGGCAACAACACCTCACCCAAAGAGCGATGATAATAACGCGCAGCAAACTGCCCCATCGCTATCCAATCAGCTGGCAACGGCGGCAAATCATCTAATACCTGCTGTATCGGCCGTATTTTCTCTTTGTCATAAGCAGGGTGTGAAACCGTAGCGACCACAATACCCACTAGCTTTCTTCGCCCAAACGGCACCAACACCCGACTTCCAGTGGCCACTGGAGCATCATGCCAATAGTCAAAAGGACCACGTAAGGGCACATCAAGCACCACTTGCACCCAATACTTTTCTAATGCAGCAGCCTGTAGCGATGTCATACCGAACCCTATGCCCTACTGAAAAAATATACAGCACCCTGTGGATAACTTTGTGTAAAACCAAAGGGAGAAGATGTGTACAATTGTGGATAACTTTGTATGAATTAGAGAAAAATAGACAAAACCATTAATAATCAAAGGCTTATATAAGAAGGCCATGCGCACGTGCCCAGTCTTAGGCTCCACACGCCCAATAAATCACTGTGCATAAACAAAGCAGCAGCGCTACACTTCCTCGATGAATAGAAGAACAAAATGGGGCTCTGCAAAGCAGGCCCCACTATAAGCAGATGTTCAATGCACGGCCTCGGGACACTCAACATCAGCCCTCGGCAGTGAAGCATCCATAGAAAATGCTATGGCCTAGCGTTTAGTCCGACTGTACTCATGGACCTCATCGACCAACACAGCCACAGCCTCAGGATCGGTAAAGCGATTAATCCCATGCCCAAAATTAAACACATGCCCTCCGGCGCCTACTGGACCATAATCATCCAACACGCGACGCACTTCTTGACGAATGGCCTGCTCACCACCAAACATGACCATGGGATCCATATTGCCCTGCAGAGCTACACGATCACCAATGCGTTGACGAGCCCGTGATAAGTTAACCGTCCAATCAACGCCCAGCGCATCTGCCCCACACTGCTCTATATCCTCAAGCCATTGCCCCCCACCTTTGGTAAAGACAATGACAGGGATGCGCGCGCCGTTATATTCGCGTATCAAGCCGGCCACAACCTTGGTGGTGTACTGCAAAGAAAACTCTTGAAATAGACTATCTGCTAATACACCGCCCCAGCTATCAAAGATCATAATTGCCTGTGCACCAGCTTTTATTTGCTCATTAAGATACTGTATGGTGGCCTCAGTGTTGATGGCCAAAATTCGATGCACGAGATCAGGGCGAGCATACATCATACCCTTTATCAGGCGATAATCCTTAGAGCTAGCCCCCTCAACCATATAGCAACCAATGGTCCAAGGGCTACCTGCAAAACCAATCAAAGGAACCTTGCCATCCAACTCGTGACGAATTAACTGTACCGCATCAAACACATAACGTAGCTTGTCCATATCAGGCACTGTCAGCTTGGCCACATCATCCTCATGACGAATAGGATGTGCAAACTGCGGACCCTCACCCTGGACAAAGTCTAAGCCTAGACCCATGGCATGTGGAATGGTCAAAATATCAGAAAATAAAATTGCCGCATCGAAGTCAAAACGCCGCAATGGCTGCAAGGTCACCTCACAGGCATATTCTTTGTTTTGTGCCAAATTTAAAAAAGACCCTGCCTTAGCACGCGTGGCCCGATACTCAGGCAGATAACGACCTGCCTGACGCATCAACCATACTGGCGTATAAGGCACAGGCTCGCGCATTAACGCACGCAAAAAAACATCATTTTTTAGTTTGGGAAAAGACACTATAACCTCGAAAATCTACGTTGACTAAATATGAAAAGCGGATGAACCGGGGTCTTTATAGGTTTGGGGATCAATGTCATGCTTTTTCATCAATCCCCAGAATGCCCTGCGGTGCTGCCGCGCTAAACGCGCTGCCGCCGAGATATTGCCCTCAGTACGCGACAGCATGGCATGCACAAACGCACGCTCAAATGCAGTCAATACGCGCCTTTTGACTGCTTGATAGCCATAGGTACTACTTGAAAACCGTGTGGCTACGGCCATACTAAAAGCTTCTAAAGTAGCGCCATTGCTCAATAATACCTGATAATTTTTAGCTGCCTCATGTAACGTCAGTGCATTACCACGAGACTTTGGCATTGCTGATAAATAATAACTATCAGGCAATTTTACCTTGTTATCAAGTTCCTGACACAAAGGCTGCTCAATCAAACGACGCAATTGACGGCGAATACGAGAGCGTACCTCATCCCGTGACACAGGATGCATAAAAAAATCTACTGCACCCAACTGCAGCAAATCCTCTATTGCTAATGCAGTCAGCCCGTGAGCTTTGATAAATATAGGAGTCTTAGCTAAGCCCTGTAGCTGAGCTAACGCTAGCCGTGCCCAACTCAGAGAAGAGGCATCGACAAAAAACACACAAAAATCATAAAAAGGCAGTTTAAACCAGGCCTGTTGCAACTGAGCCGAATAGCTGTCTGCAGCCTGCTGAGGATCATAATGAATAATTTCAGTATAGTCCCCATAAAAATTGGTTTTGAGATAAGACTGTGCCCATTCTGGCTCTGCAGGATAAGCGAGCGCTGAACGATACTGTTGCATGTCCACTCCTCCATGGTAGTCACGTCGAAGCATTAAAAGACAACCAACATGCTACTGCTCAGCAAATTTCCCTAGCAATTCCTGCAAACAGGTACAAAAAAACTGGTGGCTGCTAGGAAAACCCTAAAAATCAATGGTTATTTTGGTGGTTTATCAGCATGGAGCTATTTATCCGCTATGGATTTCCCCGTATCTATTCACTCCAATGAGCAGCGTTTTGATGGCATGCGCCATCACCTACCCACAAAAAAAGAGCCCATAATTGGGCTCTTTTCTACTGACAAGAACTTACCGCTTAAACCGTCGCGCGGCGGCGGCCTGTGCTGCAAGCATCTCGAGCTCTGCCTGAACCACGGCCATCTCATCCTTGTCTTTCACACTCTTTAAGGCCTCCTCAGCACGCTGACGTGCTTCAAGGGCTTTGGCCTCATCGAGTTCTTCGGCACGTAAAGCGGTATCCGCTAACACTGTGACCTGTTGCGGTTGCACCTCGAGCACACCCCCAGCCACAAAGATGTGTTCCTCGGTATCATCAAGATGCACAATTTTGACCGTGCCAGGACGAATCCTTGTGATCAATGGTGTGTGCCCGGGCAGGATACCGAGTTCGCCAACCTCGCCCGGTAAAGCGACGAATTTTACCTCGCCGCTAAATAACGAGCGCTCGGCACTCACCACATCGACTTGAAGTGTTGCCATAGTGTTTCCTTACTGTAGTGCCTTGGCTTTCTCGAAAGCCTCGTCGATATTGCCGACCATGTAGAAAGCCTGCTCAGGCAGGGCGTCACATTCACCATCGACAATCATCTTAAATCCACGCAAAGTCTCTGCCAAGGGTACAAATTTACCCGGAGCACCGGTAAACACCTCAGCCACGTGGAAAGGCTGTGACAAGAAGCGCTGAATCTTACGCGCGCGTGCCACAATTTGCTTGTCCTCGTCAGAAAGCTCATCCATACCGAGAATAGCAATAATGTCACGCAACTCATTATAGCGCTGTAGCGTTTCCTGAACACGACGAGCAATTTGATAATGCTCTTCGCCAACAATTTGAGGATCTAATTGACGGCTGGTTGAGTCTAGTGGGTCAACGGCAGGATAAATACCCAAAGCCGCAATATCACGAGACAGAACTACAGTAGAGTCTAAGTGCAAGAAAGTTGTTGCAGGAGATGGGTCAGTTAAGTCATCCGCAGGGACATATACCGCTTGAATAGAGGTAATAGAACCTGTTTTTGTCGAGGTAATACGCTCTTGGAGCTTACCCATTTCCTCAGCCAAGGTAGGCTGATACCCTACAGCAGAGGGCATACGACCCAATAGAGCCGATACCTCAGTACCTGCCAGGGTGTAACGGTAAATGTTATCGATAAAGAGCAATACATCACGCCCTTCATCGCGGAACTTTTCAGCCATAGTCAGACCGCTCAGAGCAACACGCAAACGGTTACCTGGAGGCTCGTTCATCTGACCAAACACCATGGATACCTGTGATTTGCTAAGGTCCTCTAGGTCAATCACCCCGGCCTCGGCCATTTCGTGGTAGAAGTCATTCCCTTCACGGGTACGCTCACCAACCCCAGCAAATACGGACAGACCACTGTGCTGCTTGGCAATATTATTAATTAACTCAAGCATATTAACGGTCTTACCGACTCCGGCACCACCAAAGAGACCAACCTTACCCCCCTTGGCAAAAGGACAAATCAGGTCAATGACCTTAATCCCTGTCTCAAGTAGCTCAACAGCGGGAGATAGCTCATCAAAAGCTGGGGGCTCTTGGTGAATGGAACGACGCTCTTCGGTCTTGATCGGGCCCACCTCATCAATGGGGCGCCCTAAAACGTCCATAATTCTGCCCAAGGTGCCCGTACCTACGGGTACAGAAATAGGGCCTCCGGTGTTTTGAACCTGCATGCCACGACGCACTCCATCACTGGAGCCCATGGCAATAGTGCGCACCACACCATCCCCTAAAAGTTGCTGTACCTCAAAAGTGAGGTCATCTTCGACATATTCAGAATTAGAATCTACGAGTTTAAGTGCATCGTAAACCTTAGGTATGCTGTCGCGGGGGAACTGAATATCCACCACGGCGCCGATGCACTGAACAATGGTACCGTTGCTCATGATTAGTCCTTGCTAAATAACGTAAACGGCAAGCCCAACAGCCCTTAGACTGCTGCGGCTCCCCCCACGATTTCGGAAATTTCTGTAGTAATTGCCGCCTGACGAGACTTGTTGTAGCTAAGCTGCAGCGCATCAATCATGTCCGAAGCGTTGTCAGATGCGGCCTTCATTGCGACCATCCGTGCGGATTGCTCGCTTGCCATGTTCTCGGCGACGGCTTGATAAACCAGCGCCTCAACATAACGCAACAAAAGTTCATCAATCACAGCCTTGGCATCGGGTTCATAAATATAATCCCAGCCATAGCTATGCTCCTGTGCGGGGGATGCTTCCTGCTCCTGCTCACCACCTACTTGAAAATGATCTTTCAAGTCGCTGGGCAAAGGGAGCAAACGTGTAAAAGTGGGCTCTTGACGCATGGTGTTGACAAAACGCGTGCTGGCCAAGTATACGGCATCAATTTTGCCCTCGACAAAATCATCTATTTGTACCTTGACCGCGCCAATTAAACGCTCGAGGTTAGGCTCATCACCCAAATCAACCTCTTGGGAGACTAAGTTTGCACCAATTCGTGCCAATGTCCCCGCGCCGCGACTGCCTAAAGCTGTGGTTTGCACCTTAATACCTTGCTCGTGACATTCGCTAATGCGCTCAAGCACCAAACGCAAGATATTGGTGTTTAAACCACCACATAACCCTCTATCAGTAGTCACCAGCACAATGCCCATGGCCTTAATTTCTTCGGACTCGTGCATATAAGGGTGCTCATATTCAGGGTTTGCCTGCATTAAATGCCGTGCCATCTCGCGGACCTTGTTGCAATAAGGACGACCTGCCTCCATGCGTTCTTGTGCTTTACGCATTTTGGACGCAGCAACCATCTCCATTGCTTTGGTGATCTTGCGCGTATTTTCAACACTGCGGATTTTAGAGCGTATTTCTCTCGTTCCAGCCATCACATATCCCTGTAAGGCTTAATGAGATCTGCACCAGCAGGTGCAGACCGTGCGTCAGGTGTTATGAACGGGTATCACCTGACGCCCGTACGTATATTGCTAGTAAGCCCCGTTCTTTTTGAAGTCTTGGATTGCGGCATTCAGTGCTTCCTCGTTTTCTTTGCTGAGCACAGGATTATCCTCTAGGCTCTTAACGAGATCACTGTATTTGCTGCGCATGTAGTCCTTGAGTGCTTTTTCAAAAGCCAGTACTTGATCAATTTCTACATCGTCTAGGTAGCCATTTTCTACGGCAAATAAGATGGTAGCCATCTCCCAGACAGGCAGCGGTTGATATTGTGGCTGCTTGAGCACCTCAACAACTAAGCGACCACGATCCAACTGACGACGTGTTGCCTCATCAAGGTCAGAAGCAAACTGGGCAAAAGCTGCCAACTCACGATATTGAGCCAAGTCAGTACGAATACCGCCAGAAACCTTACGCATGAGGTTAGTCTGAGCCGCTCCCCCCACACGCGATACGGAAATACCCGCATCAATAGCAGGACGAATCCCGGCGTGGAATAGGCTGGTCTCAAGGAAAATCTGACCGTCGGTAATAGAAATAACGTTTGTCGGTACAAAAGCAGAAACGTCACCAGCCTGGGTTTCAATAATGGGCAAGGCGGTTAATGAACCTGTTTTGCCTTTGACCTTACCGTTGGTGAATTTTTCTACATAATCTGCATTGACTCGTGCAGCACGCTCAAGCAAGCGAGAGTGTAGGTAGAAAACATCACCGGGATAAGCCTCACGACCGGGGGGACGACGCAAGAGCAAAGATACTTGACGATAGGCCCAAGCTTGCTTGGTCAAATCATCATAAACAATGAGCGCATCTTGACCACGGTCACGGAAGTATTCACCCATGGTGCAGCCGGCATAGGGAGCTAAATATTGCATGGCCGCTGAATCAGATGCAGGCGCCGCAACAACAATGGTGTACTCCATTGCCCCATGCTCTTCGAGCCTGGCAACTACGTTGTTAATGGTCGAAGCCTTTTGACCTACGGCCACGTAAATACAAACAACGTCTTTACCTTTTTGGTTAATGATGGTATCGACGGCAACAGCAGTCTTACCGGTTTGACGGTCACCAATGATCAACTCACGCTGACCACGCCCAATGGGTACCATTGAGTCAATCGCTTTGATACCGGTTTGTAGGGGCTCATCAACTGATTGACGAGCAATTACCCCGGGAGCGACCTTTTCAATAACATCGGTCTCTTTGGTGTTCACGGGACCTTTACCGTCGATGGGGACACCCAAGGTGTTCACTACACGACCGCAAAGCTCGGGGCCAACGGGTACCTCAAGAATACGACCGGTGCTTTTTACCGTATCACCCTCGGAAATACCGGTATAGTCACCCAAAATAACGGCACCAACAGAGTCCCGCTCGAGGTTCAGGGCCAACCCATAAACATTGTTGGGAAACTCTAACATTTCCCCTTGCATCACATCGGACAAGCCATAGATGCGGGTAATCCCATCAGTGACGGAAACGACCGTACCTTGGGTGCGAATGTCCGTTGTCGCGCCTAAGCCTTCGATGCGGCTTTTAAGCAATTCGCTAATCTCGGACGGATTAAGTTGCATGTTCAGACTCCTGGAATGCTATATCCTGGCCTCGACCCATGGGTCAAGAAACCAGCTTGTCGCGCATATGGGCCAGCTGGGCCTGCACGGAAGTATCGAGTACTTGGTCGCCAACCTTAACGCGCACACCTCCGATCAATGAAGAATCGACGGTGACCTCGGCCTTGAGTTTAAGACCGAATTTCTTTTCTAATGCAGCAACCAGATCATTGACCTGTGACTCGGAAAGCTCGAAAGCGCTGGTAATTTCTGCAAGTGCGGTGCCCTCGAGCTTATGTCTTAATACCTCGAACTGCTGTGCAACGGCGGGAAGCAGCAACAACCGCTCATTTCGAATAAGCAATTGAACAAAATTTTGCGCTTTATCTGAAAGTTTGGTTTCAAGCAGACCAATAAACAGCTCGTACCGCTGATCATGGCTTAAGGTAGGATTATTTAATGCCTCTTGGACATCTCGAAGTGCCACTACCTGAGCCATACTCGCCAATAGCTCTGACCACTGCGTCAGCGTGCCCTCGTCGCGTGCGAGCTCGAAGAGCGCCTCGGCGTAAGGTCTGGCAACAGTTGAAAGTTCAGCCATAGCCTGCCTTTAGTGTTTAAAGTTCTGTTTTAAGCTCGTCAAGCAGCTTGGCATGGGCCTGAGCATCGACCTCGCGGCGCAAAATCTGCTCAGCGCCTTTGACTGCCAAAACTGCAACCTCGCTACGCAAGGAATCGCGCAGACGTTGCACTTCTTGGGCAGCCTCGCTTTGAGCTTGAGCCATAATGCGGGCCTTTTCGGCCTCTGCCTCTTGACGCGCTTGTTCGATGATTGCAGCCGCCTGTTTTTCTGCCTCGGCGATACGCGCATGGTTTTCAGATTTTGCTGATGCTTCCATCAAGCTGATACGCGCCTGCGCTTGGGCCAAATCGGCTTTACCCTTTTCGGCTGCCGCCAGCCCATCTGCGATTTTCTGACGACGATCATCCAGTGCTCTAGTCAAGGGTGGCCAGATGAATTTCATCGTAAACCACGCCAAGATGAAGAACACGATCATCTGAAAAAAGAGAGTCGCGTTTAAATTCACGTCTGTTTCCTTTGTTTGACCACTGGCATCAGGCTATTAATCAGCAGGATGCCTTGTGAATCAAAGCCAACTGCGGCGCTTTCTAATTAAAACACCGCCTGGCCTCCTTGCTCACCATGTCTAACTACACGGTGAAGCCATGCAAGTCTTAGCCCGTAAAGGGATTCGCAAAGGCAAACAACATGGCGATACCGACCCCAATCAAGAAGGCAGCATCAATCAGACCAGCCAACAAGAACATTCTGGTTTGTAGCGCGTTCATGAGCTCGGGCTGACGTGCAGAGGCCTCGAGATACTTACCGCCCATAATCGCGATACCGATACTGGCCCCGAATGCACCCAGACCGACGATAATACCGCAAGCAAGGGCAACTAAAGCAACGTTGGTCATGATAACTCCTTGGTTAAAAAGCTTATGAGTTTAAAGTTTAAAAAAACAACGAAGCAGATGAATCTGCAACCCCGCCCGAGTTGACCGACCCGAGCAGGAGGAAAACGTTATTCGGTTTCATGTGCTTGGCCAATGTAGACCAAAGTCAGCATCATGAAAATAAATGCCTGCAAGAGAACAATTAAAATGTGGAAAATCGCCCAAGCAGAACCTGCCAGGATGTGCCCCAGACCTAAGCCCAGATTAGCACCACTAAAGCCTGTCCAAGCCCCACCTAGCAAGGCAATGAGCATAAACACAAGCTCACCAGCAAACATATTCCCAAAGAGTCGCATGCCCAGCGAAACTGTCTTGGCAGCGTACTCGATAAGATTCAATAAGATGTTAAAAGGCGCCAAGAACACGACTGCAATACCACTTGCGGTAAATGGAGCAGTGAGTAACCCCTTGGCAAAACCGGAGGGCTTTTTAATCTTGATGCCATAATACAGTGTTAGCAGCAGCACCCCAAGGGACATCCCCATGGCAATGTTTAAGTCCGCAGTAGGTAAGATACGGTGGAAGTACAGTACATCCCCATGCTCTGCCCCTAATCCCGTGACTGAAAACACCCAAGGCAGCAAGTCTACCGGCAACAAGTCTAGCGTATTCATCGCCACCACCCACAAAAACACCGTCAACGCCAGCGGAGCGGCAAAACGACGGGTCTCTGCGCTGGGCACAATTTGCTTGGCCTGATCCTCGACCCACTCAACCAGCATTTCCACAGCCACCTGAAAACGCCCTGGCACTCCTGGAGTGGCACGCCGTGATGCGCGCAATAAAAAATACAGCGTAAGAATACCTGTTAACAACGACCAAAACACCGAGTCGTAGTTGATGATACTGAAGTCCGCCAGAACATCTTGCTTGGCACCCGTATTATTTAGGTGCACAAGGTGATGCTGTATATAAGCTGACTGTGCTGAAACCTCATTTGCAGCCATTTGTAATCAACCCTTGAAATCAGTGATACCACAGAGAGTCCTGCCCTATGGCAGCCTGCCCATGGCAAGCAACAACACATAACCCTTTAGTACTGCTACCAAGCCAAACAACAATGCCGGCCAAACCAGCCAAGCATGATACTGCCAAGCAGCCAAACCAAGCAATACTAAAGCGCTTCCCAGTTTAAAGGCCTCGCCCACCAAAAACGTCGCTGCGTTTGCGGGAGCGCCACGCCACAAACCTGCTAAAAGGCGCAAAGCAAATAAAGCATTAGGCAAAAAATATGCCCCTGCTCCAACTGCTGCAGAAAGGGCTGCAGACACTCCCGCAACCCCATAAGAAATCAGTATGGCAACAATGGCAAGCACCCCTTGGGCACCTAACACCTGAACAATGCCCTGCTGCGAACGCCGAGCCAACTGTACCCGCTCTTGCGCACTCAGCCTAACACGCCCTTGTCCGATGTCATCATCTCGCATTGTAAAAACCGCCAGTGCCAAACCAAAAAAGTATAGCGTTTTTTTATTACTACAAGCAAATAAATATAAAAAAACCTATACTGCCTGTCAGTCACCCCAAAACTGTTGCCAAACAACAACAAACTGGGTGCTGTGTGGTGTTATTTATCCTTGAAGTCGGGCTGACGCTTTTCTACAAACGCCTCCATGCCCTCTTTTTGATCATGGGTGGCAAATAAAGCATGGAAATTGCGCCGCTCAAATAACACTCCTGCGCTCAACCCTACCTCAAAGGCCTGATTCACACTTTCCTTGGCCATCATTGTAGCCACCATGGACTTACTGGCAATGAGCTGAGCCACCTTGAGCGTCTCCTCAAGCAAATCCTCGGCAGGCACCACACGGGACACCAGCCCCCACTGCTCTGCCTCAGCCGCAGTGATCATTCGTCCAGTAAGCACCATATCCATGGCCTTAGCTTTGCCAATGGCACGGGGCAAACGTTGTGTCCCCCCATAACCCGGCATAATGCCCAGATTAATTTCGGGTTGGCCAAATTTAGCTGTGTCGGCGGCAATGATCATATCGCATAACATGGCAAGTTCACAGCCCCCCCCAAGCGCATACCCACTCACCGCCGCAATAATTGGCTTGCGAATATGCTGCAAAGCCGCCCAATGCCCTCCCATATAGTCCGCCTTGTAGACATCTGTATAGTTCCAGTCCTTCATCGCAGCAATATCTACTCCGGCAGCAAAGGCACGCTCATGACCAGTAAGTACAATAACAGCTATGCCCTCATCTGCGTCAAACTGTTGGCATTGAGCTAAAATCTGACGACCCGCCTCATTGTTTAAGGCATTCATTACTTTGGGCCGATCAATGCGAATGACGCCCACTCGGCCGTGGGTTTCAACCTGAATCATTTGCTCGCTCACGAGACCTCCTACAATAGATATTAAAAGTTATCTTCATTACTCATTTGCAAAATAGTTTATGACACATTCGCACACTACTGCTATAGAATACGAGATTTCCTTTCCTGATCTTGCTGGTCACCGCATTCATGTGCAAATGACCATCGCCGAACCAGACCCTACAGGGCAAGTCTTGTTTCTTCCTGCTTGGATTCCAGGCAGCTATTTGATCAGGGATTTTTCACGACAAATTGAAACCATACACGCGCACTCAAACGGCCACCCAGTGGACATTAGCAAGCGTGGTGATCACGAATGGGTCTGCGCCCCTTGTTCAGGCCCCCTCCAACTAAAGTATGTTATTTATGCTTGGGATTTGTCCGTACGCACTGCACGCGTTGATGAGAACTATGCCTTTTTAAATGGCACCAGTGTTTTTTTAGGTGCCCGTGGCTTCGAACAACACCCTCATACTGTATGCATCGAAGCTCCCGCCCATCATCCAAACTGGCAGGTCTATACCAGCTTACCCTGTGCTTGCACACACCCCAAAGCAGCCCAACGGCACCAGTTTGGTGCCTATCAAGCCATTAACTATGATGCCTTGATTGATCACCCCATTCTAATTGGCCAACCCCTAGTGACAGAATTTACAGTGCATGGCGCTCGTCACGAGTTAGTCTTTACAACACCGGTTCCTGATATTGATCTAGACCGGATTCAACGCGATGTGGAAAAGATCTGCGCCACCCAAATCGAATTATTTGATCCCGAGCACTGCCACGCTCCCTTTCTTGATAGTGCTGATCGCTACACCTTTATCACTCTTGTCACTGAAAATAGCTATGGCGGCCTCGAGCATCGCAGCTCTACAGCCTTGATGATCCCGCGACACTACTTGCCTACCCGCGCCCAAGCCAATCAAACAGTGAGCAAAGAATACCAATCCTTTTTGGGGCTCGTCAGTCATGAATACTTCCACACCTGGAATGTAAAACGCATCAAACCTGCAGCCTTTAGCCCCTATAACCTCTTAGAGCCTAACCATACCCACTTGCTTTGGGTCTTTGAGGGCTTTACTTCATATTATGATGATTTATTAGTCTGGCGTGCAGGCATAGTTTCACGCCGTGCCTATCTCGACCGCTTGGCACAAATCATAGAGCATGTGTACCGAGGCAGTGGCCGTTTTAAACAATCAATTGCACAAAGCTCTTACGATGCGTGGACGCGCTTTTATAAACAAGATGAGAACGCTTCTAATGCCATTGTCAGCTATTACACCAAAGGAGCTTTGGTAGCGCTTGGTTTGGATCTCACCATACAAGAGCAAACCAACGGCCGCTACTCCTTAGATGATGTCATGCGCTATATGTGGCAACACTATGGTAAATATTATTATCAGGGCCAGGCAGTGGGGATTGGCGAAGACGATATGCCTGCAATTATCCAGGCGGCCGTAGGAGTAGACTGCAGCCAATATATTCAACGCTATGTGTATGGCTGTACAGACTTGCCTTTACCTCAGCTATTAAGCACCCAAGGCGTTCACATGAGCTGGCGCGCCCGTGATCCAATACCTAGCCTCAATGCACAATTAGATGAGTCTGCTGCCGGCTTGATCATACGCAGTGTTGATGAACATGGAGCAGCTCATTTAGCAGGCTTATCAGCCGGTGATGCGCTCGTTGCCATCAACCACCTTCGCGTGCATAACCGTCAAGCGCTGAAACAAATTCTTGAGCGCTGCCAGCCCGATCAAGAGCTACAGATTCACTTTTTCCGTGATGGGGTATTACAGGACTGTAAGCTACGCTTATTCCCTGCTCCCCAAGACCAATGTGTACTGACTGAAACAGCACCCATTAATCATGAATAACCCCACTCCTTCTCCTTCCGTTACGGCCCAGCCACAAACGGCCCCAAAAACGGCTCTGATTACAGGTGCGGCTCGCCGTTTAGGCAAAGCCATTGCCCTGAGCCTTGCCAAAGCAGGCTGGGATATTGTCTTGCATTATCACCGCTCTGCAGCAGAAGCCAACCAAACGGCCGCTCATATCCGTGCATTAGGACGAAACTGCTATCTACTGCAATTCGATTTATGCGATGCTGCCGCAGCAACAGCTCTCTTTGAGGCAGCTTGTGCGCAGGTGCCGAGCATTGATTTACTGATCAATAATGCATCGCTTTTTAAATACGACAGCGCAGCAGCTTTTTCTCCAAGCCAACTACAACAGCACTTAGGGCCCAATTTGGTTGCCCCTCTACAACTTAGCCAGCTCTTTAGTGAGCAGCAGCACTTTTCCCCATCTGTACAGCACGGGGTCATCATCCACATGTTGGATCAAAAGCTTTGGCAACTCAATCCCGATTTTTTTTCTTACACCTTGTGTAAGGCAGCTTTGCGCGCAGCAGTCACCATGCATGCTCAAGCCCTAGCGCCGCGGATCCGAGTCATGGGGATTGCTCCTGGCCTGACCTTGCCGAGCCATATGCAAAGCCCACAAGATTTTGAACGCACTCATCAAATGGCGCCGCTAGGCAAAAGCAGCACACCACAAGACATTTGCCAAACAGTGCTGTATATTGCTCACACTCCTAGCTTGACTGGCCACACCATCTTGGTAGATGGAGGGCAGCATTTAGTCGGCTTTGAACGTGATTTCAGTCTACTTTAATTAGGAAATAACCCATCATGTGTGCGCATTATTTACCGGCAACACGGCGCATTTTTTTTGAACGCATGGCTTTAGAAGCCAATATTGGCATCCTTGAACATGAGCGACAAGGCACACAGCCCATTTATGTTGATGCACAATTTGATACCCTCCTCCAAGGTCCCAGTGACGACCAAGACATCAATAGTGTGCTTGACTACCGCTTGCTGCGACAGCATATTATTCAGGTTTGCACCAGCCGCCATGTCAATTTATTAGAAACCTTGGTGGATGAATTATGCAGCACTATATTTGAGCGTTTTCCCAGTATTATTTGGCTCAAAATACGCATTAGCAAACCACAAGCATTTGCAGATTGCGCTGCAGTTGGCATAGAAATGGAGCAACGTCGCCCAGCGGAACGCTGAACCCGAGGGCCACAGCCTAATCAGCCCTAAAAGGGGCACACACCGCGCACTGTGGGTCTTTACGAAAACGTACCGTATGCCACTGCATGCTGAGGGCATCTAGAGTCAATAATCGCCCTACCAGGGCCTCGCCAAAGCCCCCAATCACCTTTAATGCTTCGGCTGCTTGCACACAGCCCACAATGCCTACTAATGGCCCGAGCACTCCTGTGGTGGCACAGCGCAGCTCCTCATAATCCTTGGCCTCTGGAAACAGGCAGTGATAACAGGGTGCTTTGGGATCACGCAAATCAAAGACACTCATTTGCCCCGCGAAACGAATCCCCGCCCCAGACACCAACGGCTTTCTGTGCTGTACACAGGCTCGATTAATGGCATGTCGCGTGGCAAAATTATCCGTACAATCTAATACCACATCATGCGCCGCGACCAAAGGCGCAAACTCCTCTCCTTCAAGACGTTGCGCAATGGGCCGCACCACCACCTCGGGATTGAGTGCTGCTAAAGTCTGTTGTGCTGAGATTGCCTTGTTGCAGCCTACCCGCTGACTATTATGTAAGATTTGCCGCTGTAAATTACTTAGCTCAACCTCATCATCATCAACAATAGTGAGCTGCCGCACCCCAGCAGCAGCAAGATAATAGGCAGCAGGCGACCCTAGCCCGCCTGCTCCTACAATCAGCACCTGTGCCTGACTGACTCGCTGCTGCGCCTCAATTCCAAACTCATCGAGTAGGATATGCCGCGCATAGCGCATTAGCTGCTCATTGGACAACTCTATGCTCATAGTCAGCGCCCTAATTTACCTCTACAGGCGTGACTCCCTCAGGAGTAATGCGGAATCGGCGCTCTTTAGTCGGTGTTAAGGAAGATGATCGTCTGTTACTAGTTTTTTTTTCTGCCTGATCTTCAGCAGCCAAACGCTGCTCCTGCGCCGCTACCCACTCGGGATCAGATTTTTTCACCTCTCGCCCTAGCAAATGATTCACTGCTTGCTGCAACTGAAAATCATCTGCCCCCCCAAACTCAAACATTTTCGGCTCTTTGACGTAGTTCTCCTCTTCTTCGATGTTGTCTGGGTTATTTTCGTTATGCAGATGGCGCTGCAAATCACCTTCGCGAGGAATCCTAAATAAATTTCCCTCCGCTGTATCATCCACATAAATGTCCGGAGCAACCCCAGTCACCTGAATGGAGCGCCCACTAGGGGTGTAATACAAAGCGGTGGTTAATTTAATCCCCGACTCATCGTCCAAGGGCAAAATACTTTGTACCGACCCCTTGCCAAAACTGCGATTCCCCAACACGGTCGCGCGACCATGATCTTGCAAGGCCCCCGCTACAATTTCGGAAGCCGAAGCGGAGCCAGCATTGATCAACACCACCATGGGCACAGTACGTACCCAATCTAAGTCCCGAAGAAGGGTCATCTGCTGATTGCTCACCCCTAACACTTGGGCCAATGGACGCACATAATATTCTCTATTAGCAGAAGGAATGCGGCCTTTGGTAGATACCACTAAATCGCCCTTATCCAAAAACACTGAAGACACCCCTATAGCGCTCTCTAACAAGCCACCAGGGTCATTGCGCAAATCAAGCACCAAGCCCTTGGGCGCCTGCCCTTGAGCCAGCTCATGTAACTGTCGTATCAAATCGCTGGCCGTGCGCTCTTGGAATTGTGAAATACGTACATAAATCAACCCATCATCTAAGGCATGCCCTCGAACACTTTGTACACGAATATGATCGCGCACAATTGTGATGTCAAAAGGCTCCTCTATACCAACACGTTTGATGGTCAACGTAACTGCAGTCTGAGGCTCACCACGCATGCGTTTAACAGCCTCATTTAGGCCCATATCTTGGGTTGACTCACCATCAATATGGGTGATGATATCCCCCGCCATGATTCCAGCACGAGCAGCAGGCGTATCCTCTATAGGGGAAATAACCTTGGGCTGCCCTTTTTCCAAACCAATTTCAATACCTAATCCCCCAAAGCCTCCTTGGGTCATGTTCTCCATATCCTTGAATGCCTCAGCATCCAAATAGGCAGAGTGCGGATCCAAGTCAGCAAACATCCCCTTGATGGCATCATTAATTAACTGCTCATCGGATACTGGCTCGACATAGCTGCTTTTAATTGCAGAAAAAACATTAGCAAATTGCTGTAACTCACGCAGTGGTAGCGGCACAGTGCCCCGCTGAGCCATTGCGCTAAGCGTCAAGCTAATGAGTAATCCAGCTATCACACCAGTAAAAACGAGACCAATTGCGCGGAATCTGCGAGTGCTCATGCACGTACCTATCTCAGCAATGAAAGAATAAAAAAGAAAACCTATTGTAATATGGTTTAATCAACAGGGGCTAGCACGTCTTATTTCCCTAAGACGCTTTTAACCAAAGTTGTGGGTTAACCGGCTCGCCACGATGACGAATCTCAAAATACAGCCCTGGCTCCACCTGCCCCCCTGTGGCGCCGACACGAGCGACAATTTCTCCGGGGCGGACCTGCTCTCCGACCTGTTTAAGTAGGCTTTGGTTATGCCCATAGACCGTTAGATAATCCTGTCCATGGTCAATAATGAGCAAGTTGCCAAAACCACTTAACCAGCCAGCAAAAACCACCTCCCCTGGAGCTATAGCATAGGCGGGACTGCCCTCTGCAGCACGAATGATAATGCCCCGCCATACCCCTCCATCGGGACGTTGTGCTCCAAAACGCCCTTGAATCGGACCTTGAGCGGGCATCGGAGCACCTTTTTTCAAGCCCGTTAGCACAATTGGGGCGGGTGGTTTAGGCTCAGGTGCACGGGAGGGGGCACTCTCTGGCTGCAAGGGTTGAGTCCGCACTGCTGGAGTGTGCGCCAAATCGCCCTCTCGTATCCCATGCTCGCTAATGCGTAACTGCTGAGCCAACCGCATAGCAGCCTCGCGCTCTTTTTGAGCGGGTGCAGGCGCTGCAGCCTGTCGCGCCTGCTCGGCTTGTTGTGCGGCTTGACGCTGCCTTTCTCGTGCCTCGGCCTCGGCGCGCAAGCGCGCCTGCTCTGCAGCGCGGCGTGCGGCCTCTTGAGCGGCGCGTTCAGCAGCCCTATGGGCCTGTATCTCAGCTTCTAAGCCTTGAATAAGCGCGGCTAAACGCGCCTCATCTGCCTGCACCTGCTCGGCCTGTCCCTGTTGGGCGGCCAATTCAGTTTCTATTTTTTGCAACAACTCTTGATGCTGCGCAAGCTCTACATGTAACGCCTGCTGCTCGCGCTCTACCTGTGCCTGCAGTTGCATGGTTTGTTGGCGGAGCGCTTTGGTCTGATGTTGCAATTGCTGCATCTGTGCCAGCAACTGATTTAATTCTTGGACCCGTTGGGCCTGCGCCTCTGTGACATAGCCCAGATAATGCAACTCTCGTTGCACTGCATTCAGATCCTGTGCTGATAATAGCGCTACCCAAGGCGATAACCCACTTGCATACTGGGCTCTTAATTGGCTCGCTAAGCGCTGCTGCAATTTTTCCTTTTGCTCTTGGTGCGCGTCATAATCCGCCTCTAATTGCTCCAGCTGCTCCTCTGTTGCGGTCAATCGCGTCGCTAACTGCTCAAGAGTCTGACCACGCTTGGAAATGGCTGCCTCAACTGTACGCAATTGCTCGCGCACATCATCGCGCTGCCCCATGGTGTGCTCAATAGCACGCTGTAGCTGCTGAACACGGCGCTGTAATTGCTCACGTTGCGCTTGTGTGCGCGCATGCTGCTCTTGTAACGCAGCATCCGCCCAGCTTGCTCCCCCTGTTAATAAGAGGATACATAAGCCTCCAAGAATGGCTATTTCTTTAACGCGCACACAGTCTCCTTTGGCAACGCTGTCTAGCTGCCCTTACCTTGTTTTTTTACTTCCTCAAGTTGAGCCGCAATGTGCTCTGCATCCCCTAGGTAGTAATCACGCACGGGAACCAGATTTTCATCTAATTCAAATACCATGGGCTGCCCAGTTGGGAGGTTCAGCCCAACAATATCCTCTTCGGAAATGTTTTTTAAATGCTTGATCAGGGCCCGTAAACTATTGCCATGCGCGGTTACCAATACTTGATTACCTGCGCGCAGTGCGGGGACAATGGAATCATTCCAAAACGGTACTACACGGGCCACGGTTTCCTTGAGACACTCACCGGCAGGCAATACACGGGGATCCAAATGGCGATATCGCTCGTCGTGGATAGGATGACGGGGATCATCTATGCTCACAGGCTCAGGCCCTGTTGCATAAGCGCGACGCCAAATCAGTACCTGCTCTTCGCCAAATCGCGCGGCAGTTTCTGCCTTATTGAGTCCTTGTAAGTCTCCGTAGTGGCGCTCATTCAAACGCCAGCTCTTGATCACAGGAATATGCATGGCATCCATGGTATCCAGCACTATCCACAAGGTTCGAATGGCACGCTTAAGCACAGATGAAAACGCCACATCAAATTGCAACCCATGCTCAAGCAATAAGCGCCCGGCCTGTTCGGCCTGCTGGCGACCCAGGTCGGTCAAGTCAACATCTGACCACCCAGTAAAGCGATTTTCGCGATTCCACTCACTTTCGCCATGGCGCATCAGTACAAGTTTATACATAATAAACACTACCCCTAGTATTAAGTTTGGTCCAATTTATAATATCTGACTTTGTCAGATTGCAAATATTAACTAAACCCAGCACTGTTCTAAATTGTTCAATTTTGAATCACTTGGCTATTTTTAGGAACTACCGTGGACTTTCTGCTCAGTCAAAACAACTTGATTTTGCTCGTCATCGCCATTTTATCTGGGGCGATGCTGCTTTTTCCTGCACTTACCCGCCGCGGCGCACAATTGCTCTCACCGACCCAAGCGGTGCAATTGATGAATCGCGATCGTGCCCGTCTCATCGATATCCGTAGCGCCGAGCGCTTCAAACAACAGCATATTACGCAATCACGCAATATACCAGCGCCTAATATTAGCGAACAAACAGCTAACTGGGCAAAGGATACTCCCATTATTTTGGTCTGCGATACCGGACGTAGCACCGCTGCTCCCGCGGCACAATTGCGCAAAGCAGGCTTTACTGCTGTATATTCACTGGAGGGCGGCATTAATGCTTGGATTCAAGCTGGCCTGCCCACCAAAAAGGATTAAATAGATATTCGAGGAGCGTTATGGCTAAGGTTATCATGTACAGTACTGCGGTGTGCCCCTTTTGCACCCGTGCAGAAATGTTGCTTAAACAACGCGGGGTCACTGAAATTGAAAAAATTTACATTGATCGTGACCCCACTCAACGGGATCTCATGATAGAGCGCACAGGCCGGCGCACCGTACCACAAATTTTTATTAACGATCACCATGTTGGGGGCTATTCGGACCTCGCTGAGCTAGATAAAGCGGGCGGTCTCATCCCTCTACTTGAACAAGACTCTTAAAGGATTTTTTTACTCATGGCCCAACAGCAACCACAAAACGAACAGCAAAACGCCGCTAACCAATCAGAAAATAGCAAGCCTACCTTTAACTTGCAGCGCGTCTATGTCAAAGATTTATCTGTGGAAATGCCCCATGCACCGCAGATTTTCCTCGAGCAAGAGGCACCCTCCGTTAATGTTGATATCAACGTTGGCGCCACACGCCTTGCCGAGCATATTTTTGAAACCACTGTTGTAGCAACAGTGACAACGCGCATCAATGATCAGGTGATGTACCTCGTTGAGGCGACTCAGGCTGGAATCTTTGAGCTTGCTAATATCCCCGATGAGCAGCTCAATCCACTATTGGGCATTGTTTGTCCAACCATGCTGTATCCTTATTTGCGCGCTACTGTTGCCGACGCCATCAACCGTACCTCTTTGCCCCCCTTGCATCTGTCTGAGGTTAATTTCCAACGCCTCTATGAGCAACGTATTGCTGAGGCACGCGCCCAGGCCGAACAAGCGCAACAAGGTGCGTCTGAGCAACCTCAAGAATAACCCTTAACCAGGCTATGTCACATACAACCGCGCCCCGCCCAACCCCTGCTATTCCCGTCAGTGTTTTGGGAGCGGGCAGCTGGGGAACGGCCTTGGCTGCGCTGGCCAGTCAGCGCAGCCCCACCCTTATTTGGGCACGCAATGCTGCACGCGCCCATGAAATTTCTCATCACCATTCTCTCGAACACTATCTCCCCGGAGTACGTTTGCCTACTCATCTGCGCGCAACGACCAGCATGGCTCAAGCCGTCGCTCATGCATGCGCCGATGACAGCCAACCGGGATTGATTATTTTAGGGGTGCCTGTTGCGGGCTTAGCACCAGTCTGTCAGCAATTGGCTCAACACTTGCCCCAAACCCGTCGCCACCCTTTGTTTATTATTCGCACCAGCAAGGGCTTTCACCCAGAAAATGGGGCATTACCCGCAGCCCTGACAGAGACATTGCTGCCTCATGCCCCTTGGCTACAAACCGGCACGCTCTCAGGCCCTTCCTTTGCCCTAGAGGTGGCTCAAGGATTGCCCGTTGCCTTAACCATTGCTACTCCTAGTGATGCCCTGGCTCAATACTGTACCGCTACTCTACATGGAGTACAGGCACGTATTTATCGCAGCCATGATGTGCTTGGGGTAGAGATTGGCGGTGCTTTAAAAAACATTATGGCCATTGCATGTGGTGTGAGCGATGGACTGCATCTCGGCAATAATGCCCGCGCTGCTCTAATTACCCGAGGATTGGCTGAGATCCAACGTATCGGCACTGCTTTGGGAGGCGCCCCCGAAACGTTTATGGGCCTGACGGGACTAGGCGATCTGGTGTTAACCGCTACCGGGGACTTATCCCGTAACCGCCAAGTCGGACTGGCTCTGGCGCGCGGTGACTATCAACGCTTGCTAGAGTCTGGGTTAACCGTTGAAGGAGTACGTTGTGCCCAGACAGTACAAAATATTGCACGCGCCCATCAAATCGAGGCCCCAGTTACCGATGCGGTGTGTGCGGTACTTTTTGAGCGTACCCCCCCAAAGGAGGCCGTTCAGCAGCTGTTGTCTCGAGCAGCGCGCACCGAAGGCCTGATGCTCTAACAGAACCGAATCAATTACATAACCATGACTCTATTTATAGTGACTTGCTTGAACAGTTTTACATCCAAGGTTGGGCATCGAATCGGACAACGCGCTTGTCGCACTCTATTTGCCCTTCTTCTCACCACCCTATCCTTTTGGGGAGCGCAGGCCCATGCTACGGAACACTGGCCTGAACGTGCCCTCCATTTAGTCGTGCCCTTTCCTGGCGGGAGCTCTCCTGACTTATTAGCCCGAACCTTGGCCGAGCACCTCTCTGAGGCGCTAGAACAAAATGTTATCGTTGAAAACCGTCCAGGAGCGGGAGGCAATATTGGCACCAGCTATGTCACTCGAGCCAAGCCTGATGGATATACTTTACTCATTACCATCAATGGACCCATTGTAACGGCTCCCACCTTGTATCAAAACAGCCTGAACTATGACCCGTATACTCAATTACAACCAATCAGCCTCATTGGCACCAGCCCCAATGTATTAGTCGTTTCTAATGATGTTCCTGCCCAGACCTTAGAGGAGTTTGTGGACTACGCGCGTGCCCATCCTAATGCCTTAAATTATGGCTCTGTGGGCGCAGGCAGCGCCTCGCACCTGAGCATGGCCATGCTTGAGCATGCGGCCGATATCACCCTTACTCACGTCCCATATAGCAGCTTTCCACAAATTTTAAATGCGCTCTTAGCAGGTGATATCCAAGCCTCTTTTATGGTGCCAGGCATTGCTATGCCCCAAGTAGAGGCAGGAAAAGTACGGGCCCTTGCCATCACTAGCAAAGAACCCAGCCCCTTGCTGCCCAATTTGCCCACTGTCCACGACAGCGGCTTTCATGGGTTTGAAGCCATTTCTTGGAACGCCCTGTATGTGCCCAGCGGCACCCCAGATGAAATTATTGAGCGCCTTAACACTCATATTCAAGACATTCTGCATAAAGAAGAGGTCAAAGCACGCTTAAATAGCCTGTACTTTACCGCAGAATCCTCCACGCCTGAGGCCATGAACGAACGCGCTCAAGCAGAAAAAGTAGTATGGGACGAAGTGATTGAACGCCTACAACTTACCCTTGAGTAGGCCTCAGTATTTTCTGCGACAGCAAGACCTCTATCAAAAGCAGCATTATATGCTGCCTGCATACCCTTGCTGCCGCCACGCTTCATAAATAGTAATTGCAACCGCATTAGACAGGTTTAAACTACGCTGTTTGGGCCGCATGGGCAATCGAATACGCTGCCCAGGCCCAAATCGCTGTAAGTCCTGTGCCCCTAAACCAGCTGTTTCATTACCAAAAACAAATACATCGCCAGGCTGAAAATGTACTGCGTCGATGCGTACTGACCCCTTGGTAGTCAAAGCAAAACACCGTGCAGCCGGACGGCCGGTTGCGGCCAAGGCACTGTCCAAATCTGCATGCACCTGTAGACGCGCCCATTCATGATAGTCCAATCCAGCGCGTTTTAATTTGCTGTTTTCAAGCCTAAACCCTAAAGGCTCGACCAAATGTAAGTGAGCCCCACTATTTGCTGCTAACCGAATAATATTGCCTGTATTAGGCGGGATTTCTGGAGCAACCAGAATAATATGAAAATCCTCACTCATGAGTCCTACCCTGATTGTTTTTGTATTATATAAACCCACTGCTACTCAGTGGCCACCACCGGCACCGGAACCCGTGCAAACACAGCAACCCAAACAGAATGAGCCCCAGCACGCCGACAGGCTAACGCTGCTGCACGCACCGTGTAGCCTGTGGTCAGGACATCATCTACTAATACCACCTGTGCATGGCGCACGTGTTTGCTCGCATAAAATGCCCGCTGCAGATCATACCGCCGTTGATGTCGGGTGCGCCATTTTTGTGCGCCAGAAACTAAGGCTGCGGACTTTTGCCAACGCAATGCATGAACCAAGCGCGCCTGAGGCACCTCTGCAACAGCAAAACGTGCCAATTCACTCGCTTGGTTAAATCCTCGCTGTTGCAAGGCCTGAGGGCGCGCAGGAATGGGCACCCACACAGTGGGGCCAACAGGCCTAGGCGCTTCTAAACGATTCCATGCCTGCCCCAATAACTGCCCCATAGGTCGTGCCCAGTGCCACCTCTGCTGCATTTTTAACCCGTGTATCCAGTAAGACCAGGGAGGCTCATAGTCCACCACAGCAACTGCACGCTGCCATCCCCCTGCCCGGCGTCGGCAATCTAAACACAATAGAAATGGAATAGACTCTAAACGCTTAGCATTACTCTCTTTGCGCTTGCGCAGGCGCTGCTGGCAACGCCAACACCGTAACCATGCTTGCCAATCCGCCTCCATTGCGGCACGACAATGACTACATACTGACCCTTTATCACTGCCTAAACGACATAATGCACACACAGTGCTTAGTCTATCTGTGGCCTGTCTCATTAAAGCAGTCAGCCGCTGCATAGGCATGACCTCCTGCCAATATTTATGTCATGATTAATATGGACAGAGCGTGTGCTTTGATTACAATACACGCACTTGCAGCCCAAACACTCTCTGAGCCTTTATTTTAAAGTCAACTGATTTACCCTCATGTCTCAGCCCAAACCCTTACCCATTCAACGCACACATGTGATTCAGCAATTTAACCGCCGTGCTCCCTTAGATGCACAACAGTTTCTGTATGGTGAAATTGCCCTCCGTATGCTGTCTCGCTTGAATTACATCAAATATAGACCCAAACGCATATTAGACGCAGGATGTGGGGCTGCCCATGCCCTTGATTTGCTCCGCGGCCAATATCCGGACATGATTTATACCGGAGTGGATCACAATGCTAAACTGCTGCACATTGCCCAAGAACGTCATGGCCAACAGCCTAGTTTGTGGCAAAGATTACGACGCCAGCCCTCCTTACCCCTGCATTTCGTTCAAGCTGACCTGGCTCACACCAACCTCCCCCCCGAAAGCCAAGATTTTATTTGGTCTAATCTAGCCTTACATTGGCATCCTGAGCCCCATCAGGTATTTTCCGAGTGGCGGCGTCTACTCGTTCCCGAGGGTCTATTGATGTTTTCCACCTTTGGGCCTGCCACCCTTAAAGAGTTACGCACAGCCATACAAGCAGCTCAGCTGCCCCTAACCGGTATGTCCTTTGTAGACATGCACGATTATGGTGATCTCCTGCTAGAAAATGGATTTGCTGATCCCGTCATGGATCAAGAAACCATTACTTTGACTTATCACACCCCAGAAAAACTACTCAAAGATGTATGGCTCTTGGGAGGTAATCCCGTCTTGCCAAGATACCGCGGTGGCTTAAGCCGTCAGCAGCTTCATCATTTATACCAGGCCCTCAATGCCCAACGCCATATGGATGGCACTATTCATCTTAGTATTGAAGTTGCCTATGGACATGCTTGGCGAGCAACCTCTTTTCGCCATCAAAGTGGTGCGGTGAGCATTCCTATTTCGAGTATTTCTAGAAGAAAAAAAGACCCATAAAAAAACGCCCCCAGTACAACAGCAGAGCTATTGATAGGGGCGCGTGTAATAGGGTTAGGAACGCGGGCAAATTAAGACTTTTGCTGCTGCCTCTTTTGGGCTTCACGACGACGGGCCGAGGCATCGATACCGAGCTGCTTTAATTTGCGGTATAAATGAGTTCTCTCTAATCCTGTTCGCTCGGAAATACGCGTCATGCTATAGTTTTCGCGCTCAAGATGATACTCAAAATAAATGCGCTCAAACTCATCACGTGCCTCTCGTAAGGGCAAATCCAAAGATATGGTCCCTAAGTAAGACTCATTTTGATCGGTTTGCACCAGCATATTCTCAGGAGGAGCCACTCCCTCTGAGGGGGCAGCCCCCCCTCCAGAAGACCCCGTCTGCGGCGATGCGGTCACGCTGCTTTGAGTCGGCGCGGCAGCAGTTTTTTGGGCAATCGCCTGAGTCGGTATTACCTTTTTTTCAAGCCCTTCTTTGACTGCCTCAAGCAGCTTTTGCATGGCAATAGGCTTTTCTAAAAAGTCGACTGCTCCAATCCGAGTTGCCTCTTTGGCCGTATCTACCGTGGCATGCCCGCTCATCATGATCACAGGCATATCCAATAACCCTTGGGCAGCCCATTCTTTTAATAAGCTCACCCCATCAGTATCAGGCATCCAAATATCCAATAATACTAAATCGGGACGGCGCTCTAGTCGCGAAGCACGTGCCTGAGCAGCGTTCTCAGCGACCTCAACGGTATGCCCCTCTTCGTACAGGATTTCGGACAATAATTCACGGATTCCTATTTCATCATCTACTACCAGAATTCTGGCCATACATCATTCCTAATTGTTCAGGCAATGGTCTCGCCTTGGTCTAATTCTTCGGTGTTTATCTTGGTATGCTCAAAACGTGTAAACAGGATGGAAATGCGCGCTCCACCCTCTTTTCGGTTAGAGATATCAATGCGCCCGCCGTGCTCTTCGACAATTTTACGCACTATCGCCAACCCTAAACCAGTACCGGTGGCTTTGGTCGTGATATAAGGCTCAAATACCCGAGCAAGTAATTGCTCATCAAAACCTGGGCCGTTATCACTAATAACCAAACGCACCCCCTCGGTACGCCTGCCGCCCTGAGCGGCACGCCAAGCCGTACGTACCACTATGCACGGCTGCGCCCCATCGCTCAATGCTTCGATGGCATTACTGAGTAAATTATGTAATACCTGTCGCAACTGAGTGGGATCCCCGACAATACAGGGTAAATCAGATTGTAAACTAACTTGCAAATTAACTTTTTGCAAGGCATTGACCACCTTTTGCTCATCTGGATCCCAACCATATAAACTCAGCACCTCGCTAATTAACTCGTTGATATCCACTAACTGCATGTCAACTGGCGGTTTACGTGCATATTCGCGGAAATCCTCGACCATTTTTTTTAGCGAAGCAACCTGATTCACTATGGTCTGGGTTGAGCGCTGCAGCATTGCAGCGTGCTTGTCATCCAAGCGATCGGCAAGGCGCAAAGCCAAACGCTCGGCAGATAATTGAATCGGGGTGAGCGGATTTTTAATCTCGTGAGCGAGACGTCGTGCTACCTCGCCCCATGCTACTAGCCGATTAGCTGAAATAATATCACTAATATCGTCAAAAACCACTAAATAACCGCTAGGCACCCCTTCTATTA
The DNA here is from genome assembly GCA_937995985.1 of uncultured Alcaligenaceae bacterium. Classification (GTDB taxonomy): domain Bacteria; phylum Pseudomonadota; class Gammaproteobacteria; order Burkholderiales; family Burkholderiaceae_B; genus Paenalcaligenes. Next base: position 8,826 of record CALKIR010000017.1, on the reverse strand, counting down.
ACAATTCTGTCCCGCGAGCCAGTAAAGTCACTGAGTGCTCTTCACCCAATAGCACAGAATGGGCGGAGATGGGTAATTCGAATTGTTGTTGCCAATGGCGTCGCTCTGAGCCCATCGCCAGATGACTGTCAAACGCCGCCTGCACTTGGGCTGCAAAACTAAACCCCCCGTGCTCAGCGGTAATTTCCCGCCCTTGGTATTGATCTAGTTTGAGCTGCAAAATTTGCTCTGCCCCATGATTATATAAACTCAGTCTAAAATGCTCATCAAATACGAGCACCCCTGCTGAAAGATTACGTAACACCGCCTCTAAATATACATTGGTACGTTCTAATTGGGCTCGATTTTCTTCTACCTGACGGCGCGCCTCATCTAGCTGGCGCGTCATCACATTAAATGAACGCGTCAGCTGGCCAATCTCATCATCACGCGGAGTCTCAGGCAACGGACGATAATCTCCCACCCCCACCGCCTGAGTTCCACTTGCTAAAATTAATAACGGCCGCACCAAACGACGCGATAACCCTATAGCAGCCACTACCGCAGCAAATAATGTGACTACCAAAGCCAAAGTAAGGGTAATACTAAATAAACGCTGTAAGCCATCACGTGATAGCGCCAACTCTTGGTAATCGCTATACCCCTCCTGCACCAAAGTTACTTGTCGGGCCAACGCCTCTGGCACAGCCTCAGTCACCTGCAACCAGCGCTTATCCATCGCCTTACCCAAGGCACCCAGCGCATGGTCCCCCGTAGGCAGAGGTACCACTACCCGTAAGCGCAGCTGCACCTCCTGTCCATCTGCCTGCTCATCCACCTCAATGCCTTGATACTCATTACTAACCCGTAAATGATTAAGTACCTGCTGCGAAGGCAATTCAGGCAGCAATGCATCCAAGCGTGATGAAGCGGATGAAAAAGCCACTAACCGCCCACCGCTAGTAAATACCAGCGCTTCTGGCAAATCAGCCTGCTCCCGTAAGGCTCCCAGCTGCAAAGACAGCTCTCCGGATTCCCGTCCCAATCGCCGAGCTAAATTTTTTCCACGTACCTGCAAATCAGCTAATTGAGCATGCAACGCCTCGCGCCCTAAGTTGATCCCTGCCTCTAGAGCTGAATCCACCCGCACATTAAACCACGACTCAATAGAGCGAGACATAAACTGCACCGACAACACATAAATCAAAATGCCAGGCAACACCCCGAGAAAAGTAAAATACAAAGCAAAACGTGCTGTCATGCGCGCTCCAAATTGACGGCGTCGAGCTTGCCGCCAGAGCCGAAAACTGAGAATCAGCACCCATGTCAATAAGGCAAAGGCTAAAATTGCTGTCAGAAGCAACAGCATGTCATACTGCTGGGCATAACGTGACGCATTGCCGGTGGACCAAGTAAGTAACACTAACAAAGCCACAGCACTGAATGCCGCAACCACCAATGCAATGCGCAAAGACCAACGAATTAATCGTGGGGCTTTGCGGCGGAAATTGAAAACTGAAAATCGTACCATGGAGTTTCTAGAGACCAGCTCGTGCGGTTTAATAAATCCACCTGAAAAGGGCGAGACAATAAAGAGGAATCAAGACGCAAACGAAATCGTGCTAAATACGGTTTATCAACACGCAGCAATGCCACCTCACCAATACGCCAACGGCGAATACGCCTCAGGCTTAATAATGCATCCTCTAAAGTTTCCTCAGGGCGTAACAAATCCCCCGTCCCGATACGCCACTGCTGCGTTAAAGGACTATAGACCAACTTCCAAGTACGCTCTGCCTTGAGCACAGTTTTATCAAACCACCACCAGCGTTGCTCATAAACTTCAACATCAGCGGTGAAGTATAACGGCACCCCTTTAGCTGCGACCTCTTGTAACTCAGGACTTAAAGAAAACTCTACCGCTGCATCAAGATATAACCCAGGCTCTTCTACAGCAGCAGAATGCTGGGCATCAGTCACGGCATAAATCACCGCCTGCTCAACTGTATCTTGAGCGCCCACCACCGTCATCATCCCCACCAATATGCAGGCAGCCAGTACTCTCCAAACTCGACATAAGCTCCACAACCTGAGCACTTAGCCCTCCTTTTTTAGCAATGCGTAGAAAAACCCATCTCCCCCCCTCTGTCCCACAGACTCTGGCGTGGGCAGTAACTGCCCTGGTGCCGAAAGACGACGGGCATCAGCGTGCTGCTGCATAAAGGTCTGGATCTGCTGCTCTCCTTCTGCAGGAAAAATAGAACACGTTACATATAAAAAATATCCCCCTGGTTTCAACAACGGCCACAAAGCCGTGCATATTTGATGCTGCAATTGAGCAGTGGCTTGAATATCACTCTGGCGCCGCAACCAACGAATATCAGGATGACGCCGTACCACTCCTGAAGCAGTACAAGGCACATCAGCTAAAATGGCATCAAATAAACGCCCAGACCACCACTGCTGCGGTTGCGCGGCATCCCCCACCAACACTTGAACCCCCTCACGCTGCAGCTGCAAACGCTGCAAATTATCATGCACACGCTGTAACCGCTGTTCATCAGCATCGATAGCGACTAACTCAATATCATGCCGCTCTAATAAATGCGCTGCCTTGCCCCCCGGAGCAGCACAGGCATCTAATACATAATCCCCATCTTGAACAGGCAATAAATGAGCCGCTAACTGCGCATGCCCATCTTGCACAGAAAACCATCCCTGTGCATAGCCTGGCAAAGCAGTAACCCGCGCATTTTGATGCAACACAACGGTTTCTTGTCCAGGGGAGTACGCTGCAATGCCTGCTTTTTTTAAATGCGCCAAATAATCAACCACCGAGCACTGTCTTTGATTGATGCGCAACGTTAAAGGTGCCGGTGTATTGGAATGCAATAGAATAGAGCGCCACTGCTGCGGGTAAGCCTGCTGTATGCTCTCTACCCACCACAGCGGAAAATTCCATACTGCACTGGCCTGCGTGGCAACCTGTGTGAGCAACGCTTTACGCTCGCGTTGATAACGCCTCAAAACACCGTTAATCAACCGTTTATGAAAACCCAATCGCAAACGACTGGCCGCCCGCACCGCCTGATCCACAATAGTATGCGGGGCATATAAAGGCACCTCAGCAGGTCGTTCCTGAGCACACACTGCGCGGCCTTGGGCCTGATCAGCCCCCCAGCGATACGCAGCCTCTAATAGCGCCAAGCTATGCAAAAGATGGGCATACAACAACGGTTTGGGTCTCTTGGGCACCAATTGCTGACACACCGCCTGCGCCCAGCCTAATTGACGCAATACATAACTATCATGCGCGAGCACCGCCCCATGCAAGGAATCAGGAGTGGTTGCCAAACATTGCGTCAAAGACGTGCCCGCCAATACCTCACGAATATGCTCAGCGGTCACCTGCATGATTTCAGCCAGGGGCGGAGAAGGGGAAAAATCTAAAGGAGAACGATTATCTGTAGACAGCACTGCAACCACCATTAACAATAAGCTGCACTCATTTTACAGAAAAACCCCCTAAGCGTCCGCAGTTCCCTCCCATACCGCTTGGGTTTTATTTTTTAATCATGCGGTTTATTATCAGAATATATTCCATTCACTGAGCGGCGCCGCTCACACCACTACTACCTAGAGAGCATCACCATGACAATTTACCAATTTAAGGACTTTATACCTCACATTGATGACCGTGCTTATGTGGCACAGGAGGCAGTCATCATTGGTCGTATCACGCTTGGACCCAATAGCAGTGTCTGGCCTGGTGCAGTCCTTCGAGGAGACAATGAGCCCATCACTCTAGGCGCAGACAGCAATATCCAAGATGGTGCGGTACTGCATACTGACCCCGGCTACCCCTGCACCATAGGGGAACGGGTCACCATTGGTCATCAGGCCATGTTGCATGGTTGCACTATCGAGGATGGTGCCCTCATCGGCATTCAGGCAGTGATCCTAAACGGTGCAGTAATTGGCAAAGAGAGCCTCGTCGGTGCGGGCGCGCTCGTTACTGAAGGCAAGGTCTTCCCTCCGCGCTCACTCATCCTTGGTAGCCCCGCAAAAGTGGTACGCACACTCACCGACGAGGAGGTTGCGGCTCTGCGTCGTAATGCCGAAACGTATTGCCAACGCGCCCAAGACTTTAAGCAACACCTCATCGCCCTCTAACGCGTGTCCAACGCTTTAAAAACAACAGCCTTCCAAATCAAAACAGGGCCCCCAATCGGGAGCCCTGGGACCTACTAGGAGGGTCTAGACCATGCAACCTAATATGCTTAAATACCACCCATAAGCATATATTTGGTCACCATATAATCATCTAAGCCATGATAAGAGCCTTCACGCCCAATACCAGATTGCTTGACCCCGCCAAATGGAGCGGCCTCATTTGATAAAATTCCACTATTAATGCCCACCATCCCATACTCTAAGGCTTCAGCCACACGCCAAATACGCCCAATATCACGACTATAGAAATAAGCAGCCAAACCATAAATAGTATCATTAGCTTGCTGTATCACTTCTTCGTCTGTCTGAAAACGGAATAAGGGCGCTAAGGGACCAAAGGTCTCTTCTGTGGCCACCCGCATCTGTGCGGTCACCCCAGTAATAATAGTGGGCTCAAAGAACAAGCCTCCCAGCGCATGCGGTTTCCCACCGGTCACAATCTTGCCCCCCTTGCTCACTGCATCCTCAATATGCGCTTGTACCTTTTCAATTGCCTGCTCATCAATAAGCGGTCCTTGTAATACCCCCTCCTCAAGGCCATTACCTACTTTTAGCTGTTGCACTGCTGCGGCCAGCTTTTCTGCAAATGCATCATATACGGCATCATGCACATAAATGCGATTCGCACACACGCAAGTCTGCCCCATATTTCTGTATTTACTTGCAATTGCCCCGTCTACAGCAGCATCTAAATCAGCATCATCAAAAACGATAAACGGAGCATTTCCGCCCAATTCTAACGAAACCTTTTTAATCTGTGGCGCGCATTGAGCCATCAACAAACGCCCCACCTCGGTAGAACCAGTAAAACTTAGCTTACGAACGATAGGATTAGCAGTCATCTCACCGCCAATGGCTGAGGCAGACCCAGTCAACACAGAAAACACCCCTGCAGGCACCCCTGCCTCTTCTGCCAATACCGCCAAAGCCAAAGCAGAATACGGCGTTTGTGCCGCGGGCTTGACCACAATAGAGCATCCAGCGGCTAATGCAGCACCGGCTTTGCGCGTAATCATGGAGGAAGGAAAATTCCAAGGAGTAATGGCAGCACACACGCCTATAGGCTCTTTGGTCACGACAATGCGGCGATCGGGTCCAGGCCCTGGAATGACATCTCCATATGCACGCTTGGCTTCCTCGCCATACCACTCAATATAAGACGCCCCATAAGCAATTTCACCTCGCGACTCAGCCAGCGGCTTGCCCTGCTCTAAAGTCATCAAGATGGCCAAATCCTCTTGATGTTGCATGATTAAATCAAACCAACGACGCAGAATCACAGCTCGTTCTTTAGCAGCACGATGGCGCCACTCTTGAAAAGCCGTTTGTGCTGCCTCAATAGCGCGGCGCGTTTCATCCGCCCCCATATTAGGCACCGTCCCCAACACAGCACCCGTTGCTGGATTAGTGACCTCAATACGCTCTCCTGAATCGGCATCCACCCATTGTCCCCCCAAATACGCCTGCTGACGCAAAAGATCCTTGCGTTGTAACTGCTCCATGCATAATCCTCCTGATTATTAATTGATCCTGCGATTTTTTGCCAAGGCAAATAAAACATACTAGTCTTTATTAATAACACAGATTGAATCAATCACAACGTATTTTTTACTGCTTTCACTACGCTTTGATAGCAACAATATTTTTATTCTTAAAGGAGCCTCTATGCACTACTTAGATATCACCACACAAGACAATAAAACCATGCGTGGTTTATATGCTCCCGCTCAAACAGAGCAGCCAAATAATGCTCCAGGTATTGTCCTAATCCAAGAAATATTTGGCATCAACGCAGCCATGCAGGAGTTTTGTCGCATCTGGTCTGCTAAAGGTTTTAATGTTCTATGTCCGGATCTATTTTTCCGTCAAGAGCCAAACCTATCCTTAGACCCCACCAAGCCCGAAGAATTTGAAAAAGGGGTACAACTCATGCAGGGCATGGATCTTGACCACACACTCAATGATCTGGAAAGCACCCGCGCGCATTTAGCCACCATGCTTGGCCACAGTAATATTGGGGCTATTGGTTTTTGCTTAGGAGGTCGTTTAGTCATTCAAATGGGGGCTCAAGGCGCCATCAAGGCAGCCGTTAGCTATTATGGAGTGAACCTAGAACAAATACTTCCCGAGATCCCTGAAACTGCTGCCCCAGCCTATTTGCATATAGCGGCCTTAGACAAATATGTCGAAGAGCCCAAATGCTCCCAAATAGTCAATCATGTCAGCGAGCGTACGGGCTGGAAATATGCTATTTACGAAGACTGTGATCATGCTTTTGCACGCCCCAACAGTCCCCATTACGTCGCAGACGCTGCCCAATTAGCGGAACAGCGCAGCGAAGAGTTTCTGCGTGAATATCTCAAATAAGGCATACTTGAGACTAGTCCCATAAATAGGAGTGACTAATGAACGAACAAGAAATGGGTCACGGCATTCGCGTACTGCTACATGCCTCCACTGCAGAAGCCTTACAACGAGCGCGTAATAACGCGGTTAACTTGGCCAAGCAGTGGCCAAACTCAGAGGTGGAAATTGTGGTTAATGCCGATGCAGTACGTGCCGCTCTAGAACAGCGGCACGCTACTGACGCCTGTCTACGCCTGTGCCAAAACACTCTAGAACGCCTCACCCTATCCTGCCCAGACTCCATCACAGCAGTACCCAGCGCTATGGTCTGGATAGTCGAACGACAACAACAGGGCTGGCATTACATAAGCCCATAATCCGTTACAATTATGGGCATCTGCCCAGGCATTCAACCGACCAACAAGAGTAATTTTATGGCCTCAACCATTTTAGTCACTGGGGGCACTGGGTTCATCGGCAGCCATACTGCTGTGCTCCTACAAGAAGCTGGCTTTCACGTATTGATTCTTGATAATTTGTCTAATAGCGACGCTCAGGTTATTCCCGCCATAGCGCGCATTACCGGACAAGCCCCAGACTTTATCCAAGGTGATATTCGTGATGCCCAGCTCCTGCAAAGCATATTTTCTACCCACTCTATACAGGCCGTTATTCATTTTGCTGGCCTTAAAGCAGTAGGCGAATCCGTCGCTCAGCCCTTGCTTTACTATGATAATAATATTCATGGCACCAACACCTTATTACAAGCCATGCAACAGTCTGGGGTGACTACACTCATTTTTTCATCATCTGCCACGGTCTATGGAGAGCCTCGTACACTCCCCCTGACCGAGGATCACCCCTTATCCAGCACAAATCCCTATGGACACAGCAAATTAGTCATTGAGCAAATGCTGGGCTACCTCTATCACAGTGATCCGCGCTGGCGCATCTGTAATTTACGCTATTTCAATCCTGTTGGCGCCCACCCCAGTGGCCACATAGGAGAATCACCACGCGGCATTCCTAACAATCTTATGCCTTATATCATGCAAGTAGCCGCAGGTCAGCGCGATACAGTACATGTATTTGGCAATGACTACCCAACACCAGATGGCACAGGAGTGCGCGATTATATTCATGTTATGGATCTCGCAGCCGGCCATCTAGCTGCCCTACAGCGCTTACTCCACACCCCCCATGCATCTGGTGAGCTGCTTACTGTCAACCTTGGCACCGGGCGAGGATACTCAGTATTAGAAATGATTGCAGCCACGGAGCAGGTTACCGGGCGCCCAATCCCTTATACCATTACCGAAAGGCGCCCCGGTGATATCGCGAGCTGCTGGGCCAACACCGATTATGCTGCGCAGGTATTAAACTGGCGCGCCCAACTTGACCTGGAGCGCATGTGTGCGGATGCTTGGCGGTATATACAAAAGCACCCTCCTGTTAACTAGATCCGCACTCTTGCAGAGCTAATAACTCCGTACTGCACCGCAATGCCGAATACAACGGCCGTGGTGCAGCAGCAGGAAAATCCACTGAACGAACCGGAGTCACAGTAGGAAGGCGCATCAGCCTTCCTTGTTGATGGGCCTGATGCAACAACTGCCACGCATAATGTAGCCGTGTACAAGGCGCAGCAGTACAAAAATGATACCGACCAAAAGGCACTGTACGCTCTACAAGCCGCCACACCACTCGTGCCAACTGCATACTATCTGTAGGACTCCCCACCTGATCCCAAACCATAAAAATACGCCGGCCTTGGCGCGCATTATCTATAAGCTGACGGCCAAAATTTTGCCCATAGGGCCCATATAACCAACTGACCCTGATAATCCAATGCCAAGCGCAATGACGCTGCACCATTTGCTCCCCTGCTAATTTACTGTGCCCATACACATTTAGAGGACGAGGCCTATCATCTACCGTATAGGGAGCCCGCTTCTGACCATCAAATACATAATCAGTAGAGAAATGTAATAACGGCACCTGCGCATGGGCACAAGCTCGGGCGAGATGATATACCCCCTCAGCATTGACAGCAAAAGCCTCCGCTGCAGCATGCTCTGCCTCATCCACTCGGGTAAAGGCAGCAGCATTAATCACTGCTCGAATTGAATGGCGGGCACACAGCTGCTGTACCTGTCTTTGTATTAATAATCCTTCGCGTAAATCCAAATCCCGCGAATAAACCGGCACCACCTCAATTGATTGAGGCACAGTGTGTAACAAACACTGCCCAAGATGCCCTGTTGCGCC
>CALKIR010000016.1 GCA_937995985.1 uncultured Alcaligenaceae bacterium | reverse complement strand
CAATGAACAAAAAAATTCGCAACTTCTTTCTTGTTCTTTTGAGCACTCTTTTATTCAGCGTTGTTTTTATTGATATTAGGCTAAACACTGTTCATGCCGCCGGTCAACGTTGCTATCAAATAGACGACAAAGACCAACAAAACCTGTGTTTAGCCATAGTAGAAAATCGCTCTTCTCGCTGTCACTCTATCCGCAGCCTGGATAATCGCCATTTTTGTTTAGCCTACGTCGGCAACAATACCACTCGTTGTTACTCAATACGGAATAAGGACAGCCGCACCATGTGTTTAGCTTTAATTCATGCGCGCTAGATTAAAGCGGCTTGAGCCCCAATGGATACGGGTGAGCGGGCATTTGGCGGACAATGTCTTGTAGTGCCATTTGTATCATCTCTTCAACTACGGGATGATAAAACGGCCCATTCAGTAACTCATGGGCAGTCATTTTTTGCTCTAATGCTAAGGCCAACATATGGCTAATATGTTCTGCTCGGACTCCAATCATGCTGGCGCCTAACAATTGCCCGGTATGCTTATGTGCATAAATACGCAATAACCCATCCTGTTGACTAAGAATTCGGCTGCGCCCGTTCGCTTGGCTACGGGATTGGCCAATCACCGTATGGGCTAAATCCAAATCACTAAATTGCGCGCCAACAGAAATAATATCAGGCTGAGTAAAAGCAATTGCCAAAGGTGTTTTTCTCGCAAAGCGTTGGGGCACACTGCGCACGGCATTAAAACCAGCCATCGCTCCTTCGGCAGCGGCTTCGTGCATCAATGTGCGCTCACCATTGGCATCACCTGCTACAAATACCGGCCAGTCCCCTACCTGCAAAGTATGGCGGTCATAATCCAAGAGCCCTTTTTCATTGACAGCAAAGCCTGCTTTTGCCAGGTCTAACTGATCCAGATTGGAACGTCGACCCAAGGCAACTAATACCTTGTCGACTTCGATCTGGTGCTCTGCGGCCCGTAGATAAATTCCATCTGCTGCTGCCTCTACCGTGGCCGGCGCCCCTAAATACATGGGAAACTCGTTTCCTAAAGTCTCCATGGCTACTTGAGCAATATCAGGATCTTTGATGCCGCCAATGGACTCAGCCATATCTACTCCTGCCACCTGAACTCCCATGCGGGATAGGGCTAAGCCCATTTCTAAGCCAATAGCTCCTAGCCCCATCACCCCAAGGCGCTTGGGCAATGTAGGCTGTTCAAAGAGCTCATCAGTGGTCATAATATGAGCTCGATACGGCTCTAGAAAGGCTGGTACCACAGGACGTGAGCCCACAGCAATAATCACGGCTTTGGCCTCTACATAACGCTCCCCCTGTTCTGTATTCACAGCTAATAAATTAGGTTTTAAAAAGCGCGCCTGCCCCATTAAAAGGTGCTCACCTGCGGCTTTACGCGCTCCGGCTGCTGCCCCTGATGCAAAACTGTCTCGCATTGAGCGTACCTTTGCCCATGCGGCATCCCGATCAATATTCAGTTGTTCAGTTCCTTGAATTCCAAATGCTGCCTGTTCTTGGCGCATTGCCCATAAGTCCGCAGCATGTAAAGCAACCTTGGAGGGCATGCATCCAACGCGTGCACATGTGGTGCCTAAAGGGCCATGATCAATAAGCACAAAGCTTTTTTGCGCACGCCGCACCTCACGTAACGCATACAAACCAGCAGTACCTGCCCCAATAATTGCAACCTCTACTTTTTGGGTAACCGACATAAGACCCCCTTTAAAATAGTTACTTGCAACTAGTGTACCAATATCCTTGCTCACCATGTAATGGCAAAAAACACAAAGCTTCACTACAATTGACAATCTATTGATAGTAGTCAAACATAGCAGGGTGTTTGGCCCTCTTAGGATTTTTGTACACCATGAGCTATATCGCCTATAAGCACCTACATACTAGTTTTGCAGTGCTGAGCATCGTGTTTTTTATTATCCGTGCCTATTGGTCGGTGCTTGAGCGCAGCTGTTTGCATAATCGTTTTGTCCGAATTGCTGCGCATGTGCTAGACACGTTGCTCTTATTATCTGGGCTAGGCATGGCTTTTATGCTGGGCTTTACCCATTTTTGGTTAATTGCCAAGATCATCGGTTTACTTTGTTATATTTATGCTGGGGTCTATGCTGTTCGTTTGGGGCGCACGCCTCATAGCCGCTTGTTTGCCGCAATTGTCGCCATACTCATTTATTGTTATGTAGTGGGCGTTGCCATTACTAAAAGCGCTTGGTCCTTTTTTGGGTGAGCATGGCTGTCGAAAGCTCTGCCCACTGCCCAGGCTTCAATGAGCCTAAGGTCCATGGGCCAATTTGCACCCGTACTAGTCTCAATGTTGGCAGTCCTACAGCAGCAGTCATTCGGCGCACCTGCCTGTTGCGTCCCTCGCTAATTTTTATCTCTAGCCAATGGGTGGGGATGCGGGCTCGATAACGTATAGGCGGATAACGCTCCCACAGCACGGGCTCAGCTATGGCGCGTACTTGAGCAGGCCTAGTCCATCCATCGCGTAGCTTGACCCCGCGACACAATGAAGCTATCTGTGCATCAGTTGGACTGCCCTCCACTTGAGCCCAATAAGTCTTAATCATTCCAAAGCGCGGGTGCGCAATCCTATTTTGCAACCGCCCATCATTAGTGAGTACAAGCAGTCCCTCGCTGTCTTTATCTAGCCGGCCTGCGGCATAAATATGAGGAATTTTAATATAATCCCCTAAAGTAGGCCGCTGCTGTGCATCGGTAAACTGGCTCAATACTCCATAAGGTTTATTAAACGCGATAAGCCGCCTGTGAGTCATGAAAGTCTCTTTGTGTTTACAATTAAAATGCCCATTATAGAAGCATTATGGGGATTTTGATTCATTGTCACTGTGGTTCTGCTAATATAAAAGTTTTGTGTAAGCATTTGTGCACCGCTCACTCCTGTTGCAGCCGCAACCTTTGAATAAATCATTTAAACTACCTATTTGATATTTTATAGGAGCCTTTTCATGACCATTAAAAAATGGCTAGCCATTGGCGCAGCCTGTTTTGCCTTTGCTGCTCCCCATGCGTGGGCCCAAGAAACTCAAGAGTATTCTGTTTCTACGGTGCTATCAGCTGATTTCCCCTGGGGGCAAGCAGCAGAAAAATGGGCTGAGCTAGTAGATGAGCGTACCAATGGACGTATCAAGCTCAAAGTCTATCCAAACTCTCAGTTGGTTTCTGGCGATCAAACCCGAGAGTTTTCCGCCATGCGCAGTGGCATTATTGACATGGCTGTAGGATCAACCATCAATTGGTCCCCTCAAGTCCCTGAAGCCAACCTATTCTCCCTACCCTTTTTAATGCCTGATAATGCTGCTGTTGATGCCATCACCAATGGTAAGGCTGGAGAAATGGTTTTTGAGGCTATTGAACGCCGAGGCGTGGTGCCTTTGGCTTGGGGCGAAAATGGTTTCCGTGAAATTTCAAATTCAGTACGCCCCATTAGCAGCCCTGAAGATCTCAAAGGTCTCAAAATTCGTGTCGTAGGTTCTCCCCTATTCCTCGATACTTTCAATGCTCTCGGAGCCAACCCAACCCAAATGAGCTGGACTGATGCCCTGCCTGCTTTAACCACAGGGGCAGTAGATGGTCAAGAAAATCCGATTGCAGTATTTGATGCGGCCCGCGCCGATCGCGCCAATCAACAATATCTGACGTTATGGCACTATATGAACGATCCGTTGATTTTCGGTGTGAGCAAGCGTTTGTGGGATACGCTCAGCCCTGACGATCAAGAGATTCTGCGTCAGGCTGCAATTGACGCAGGACAATGGGAGATTGAAAAATCCCGCGCTGAGCTTGTTGACACATTAGAGCGTATTAAAGAGCGCGGTGTAGAGGTGATTGAGCTCACCCCTGAACAGCATCAGGCCTTTGTCGAGGCAACTCAGTCCGTATATGAAAAATGGACCCCACGTATTGGTGAAGAGCTGGTACAAGCTGCTCAGGAATCCATAGCCAATCGTTAATTTTTAGTTGTTTCTTATTGTGAATGGCGGCGTCCGCTCACCTTACTGGGTGGCGCCGCTTCTTTTCATATTCTTTGTCATGTCCAGTCCAAAAAAACCAAAGACTCGAATAGAAACCGCTTTGGCGGTGTTTTCTTTAGCAGCGATCTGTATTATCAGTCTCGCTAACGTTATCGTGCGCTATACCACCGAAGCATCGTTTGCTTTTACTGAAGAGTTTTCTGTTTTTCTAATGGTAGTCCTGACGTTTGCGGGCGCCGCGATGGCAGCACGAACCAATGAAAATATTCGTATCACTTTTTTAGAGCATAAAGTAGGTCCCATTGGTAGACGAATCCTCTACACCGTGCAATGGCTCATTGGTCTTATTGTGTTAGCTGCGGTGACTTGGTATGGCAGCTTGCTGGCTCTTGAAGAGTATCAATGGGACTCTTTATCGGCTGGTTTGGGCTATCCTACTTGGATCTATTTAATCTGGTTGCCTCTTCTTAGCATTGCAATTATGATTCGTTTGACTCAAAACTGGTGGCAACGAATGCGCGATGATACGTTGGAGGACTTCTCATGAGTCCAGATTTGTGGATGATTGCTGCCTTTATTGGCTGTTTGATATTAGGAGTCCCTGTTGCTTTCTCCTTAGGCATTGGTGGGATTGTAGGCATACTTACCGGCCTTTCTCCAAGCATGCTGGCTACGCTTGGGACCAATACTTATAACAGTGTTGCTAAGTACCCATTAATTGCTATTCCTTTATTTATCCTCACTGGGTTAATTTTTGAGCGTGCTGGAGTGGCCGCCAGTCTGGTGCGTTTTGCTCAGGCCATTATTGGTCCCAGACATGGAGGGCTCACCTTAGTAGCCGTATTGGTATGTATCATCATGGGCGGGATGAGTGGTTCTGGCCCCGCAGATGCAGCAGCTGTTGCGATGGTCATGCTCCCAAGCATGATGCGCGCCGGGTATCCCAAACCATTCTCGGTAGCGCTTATTTCGGCCGCCGCTTCTACTGCTATTTTAATTCCCCCTTCAATCGCTTTAATTCTTTATTCAGTTATGCTACCAGGGCTTGATCTGCGCGCTTTATTTGCGGCGGGTCTTTTTCCCGGTATATTGGCTGCATTATCTTTATTAGTGCCCAGTTTTTTCTTTTCTAAGCGATACGGCTGGGAAGGAACGGTCACTGAAAAAAGACCGCCCTTAAAAGATAGCTTTATTGAAGCCCTCCCTGCCCTATTTGCCCCTGTTATTATTCTTGGTGGGTTACGCAGTGGTTTGTTTACCCCTACCGAAGCAGCAGTGGTTGCTGTCAGCTATGGGCTAATTATCGGTATTTTTATCTATCGCAGTTTAAAAATATCTGATTTATTGTTCCTATTTAGCGAGTCTGCCAAAATTTCAGGGGTGGTGTTACTCATTATCTCTTTGGCAGGGATTTTTGCGTGGACTGGCACGACATTGGGCACCTTTACCAAAATGGCTGAGTTTATTTTGGCTATTTCTGATAATTCATGGGTTTTATTACTGCTGGTTATGGTTTTGGTTCTCATTGCCGGTATGTTTTTGGATGCTATTTCTATTTATCTCATCCTCACTCCCATATTTATCCCCTTAATTCAGCATTTTGATTGGAACCCTATCTGGTTTGGTATTCTATTAGCTATGAATATAGCTATTGGGCAATTCACCCCGCCTGTGGCTGTCAATTTACTGGTCACAGCAAAAATTGCCAATATCCGTATTGAGCACACATTTGGCTGGTCCATGTTGTTTTTAATTACCATGTTTAGCGCCTTACTCTTGGTGGTGGTATTCCCCGGTATTGCGCTATGGTTACCAGAATATCTGGGCTATGCCATCGATTAATAATGAAATATAACTCCATGCAACCTAAAATTTTTATTTTTACTGGCTCTGGAATTTCTGCAGAATCTGGCCTCGCCACCTTCAGAGGCAGTGATGGCCTGTGGAATAATCACTCTATTGATGAGGTCTGCAATGAGTTTACTTGGCGGCAAAACTATGCGTTAGTGCATGATTTTTACAATGATTTGCGCCAGGGCTTGGCTTTATCAGAGCCTAATCAAGCCCACTATAGCATCACCAATATCCAAAAGACTTATGGCGATGCGGTATGCTTAGTCACACAAAATGTTGACGATTTACTCGAACGCGCTGGAGCCACTGAGGTATTACACCTCCATGGCAGTCTTACAGAATTATGTTGTGCCGCATGCGGTCATATTTGGTCTATAGGCTATGATAAGGTCAACATAGCCAATGCAGCGCACATGCAA
This sequence comes from uncultured Alcaligenaceae bacterium, assembly GCA_937995985.1. GTDB lineage: Bacteria > Pseudomonadota > Gammaproteobacteria > Burkholderiales > Burkholderiaceae_B > Paenalcaligenes. Next base: position 3,982 of record CALKIR010000016.1, on the reverse strand, counting down.
TGCCCGGCTTGTCTTGATAATGACCAATGCGTGCGCCCTAATATAGTATTTTTTGGAGGGCCTGCCCCTCATTATCAAACAATGTATCAATGGCTAGAGCAGGCCAATCATCCTCAGTCCCTTTTTATTGTCAGCGGTACCCAGGGCAATGTAGTGCCTATTGATTCTTTACTGGCGCAGGTCGATGGGCAAAAAATTTTAAATAACCTTGACCCTTCGCCGTATATTGATGAGCGTCACTACGCTCATGTTCTCTATACACCGGCTACCGAGGCATGGCCACACATAGAAGAGCTGGTCACGCAACATGTACAAGCCCATTGGTAGGGAGTAGATCAGCCCAGTAAGACCAGTAACCAAGGTACAAAGGGTACCAAAGCACCAGTTAAAAGGGCTGTCAGGCCCATTGCTATTGCAGCCATTGCAGCCGCCTCATTGCCATCTTGCACCGCCCGCGCAGTGCCAATGGCATGAGCGGCTAACCCTAATGTAAAGCTTTGCACATGCTTATCTTTGATTCGCAGTAGCGCAAATAATGGCCCCGCCATCAAGACCCCAGAAATACCAGTCAGTGCTGCTGAAATAGCGGCTAACGAACCAATCCCTCCTATCGCCTCGCTGGCTGGAATAGAAACGGGCATGGTGGCTGATTTGGCTACTATTGAGGCTATGGTGGTGTGACTAGCGCCAAAGCTCCATGCAATTAGTACGGTAGAGAGTATGGCAACCACGCTGCCTACGACTAAAGCAGCCAGTAAGGGCTTCCAAAGGCGTTTAATCACGGGTAAATGCATATAGAGAGGGATTGCCATCGCTACTGTGGCCGGACCAATCAAGAGCTGTAAGCCCCTTGTTGACTGCGCATAAAGCTCATAAGGAACCCCCCACCACAACAACACCCCAACAATCACAACCACTACGGTTAATACCGGTATTAATAGAGGGTTTAATGCGCTGCGCAAATAGCAATAACGGCCCAAGATATAGAGGACCACAGTCATGCTCAACAACCCCCACTGACCAAGTGTCTGGGGCAAATAACGATAAATAATAGACCAAAACTCAACCATCACCGTGCTCACTACTGCGATTGAGGTGATTGGACTGTTTTCTGAGCATATATCTAAAGGTGGCAGCCGTGGCTACCATTGTCACAGCGGTTGCTACAATACAAGCCAACATAAAAGGCAGCCACTCAGAAGCAATCAGCTCAAACTGAGTCATGATCCCAACTACACTGGGAATAAATAACAACATGAGATGAGCTAATAAAAATTGGGCCACGCGGGTTAATGCTTGAGGTAGTTTTTTATAATAAATAAGCCCGATAAGCATGAGCCCTATTCCAAAGAGCACTCCTGGAACAGGCAAATGCAATCCTTGCACGATATAGTGTCCAAGTAATTGGACTGCAACAAGAACCCCTAAAGCGATTAATGCACCCAACACATAACCCTCATTTATTCTCTAAAAAAAGCTCCATGAGACGCTGATGCTTATCGGTGGTCAACTGCAATTGCTCTCTTAAGTACTGGGCCATACCACCAAACTCTGTATCAATGAGTGCTAACGCTCGCTCTAGGTACTCTGCCTCAACCCCCCACAAAATATGAATGACCTCTTCAGAAAGCTTAAAGCGGGTATTAATTTCTGCTATGGGAATGTGGTAATAACGCTGGGTGAGTAAGTAATCAGCCAATATATCATCACGATGCACTCCTAATGCTGCGTGCAGCATGGCACACGCAAAGCCAGTACGATCTTTTCCCGCAGTGCAATGAAACACGATGGCCTCATCTAAATTTAAGATAAGGTCAAAAAATTGTGAAAAACGTGGTTGCTGCTCATAAACAAAACCATGATACATCTCATGCATGAATTTTTTTGCCATATCAGCAGTGACCTCTTGTTGCTGTTTCAATGCGATGACCACTGAATCAGTAACTTGAGGTTCTATGCTGCATAAGTGCACCTGCAAAAAAGAATAGTCATAGCCTGCGTGATGACGCTCAAAGTGGCTGCGCAAATCAATACTATTAACCACCTTAAGTGCTTGCAGTGTGTGCTGGTCATGAGCAGTTAATTGGGATAACTCAGCTGAGCGATACAGTAAGCCACGGCGAATGGTTTGACCATTGTGGGCGCGATACCCTCCAATATCCCTAAAATTTGACGCACCTTGTAAATGAACGGCCCGTTGCTGCTGTAAAGAAGAATACACATCCATAGTTTTATTGCTAATCCATGGCACAATAAGTAGTTACGCTACAATGATACTAACAGGTTTTTATGACTTATTTCCTACTTTCCACAATAACCGTATCCTATATGTTGTTGATATAACTTTATTCATACAAGCTTCAATAATAACCTCCCCTCATTTTCTTTAAACGCTTTCTATGACCCAAATAAAAAAACATCAAGGCACCCAATTATCTCCGCCTAGTCATACCCAGCCCGATCCCAATCGCTGGCGCATTCTTTTTGTGCTGTTAACCGCTATTTTTCTGACCTTAATGAGTGTCAGTGTGGTCAACGTGGCTCTTGCTTCAATACAAAAAGGACTGAATGCCTCTCACTCTGATATACAGTGGGTTCTATCGGGGTATGCGCTGACATTTGGAGTAGTATTAGTCAGTGCTGGTCGCGCAGGTGATTTAATGGGACGGGGAGGTTTTTTTATTCTTGGTGCAGCACTGTTTACTTTGGCTTCTATTGCCGCGGGCTTAGCACCCAATGCTAATTGGCTAAACGGAGCCCGTTTTCTCCAAGGGGTGGGTTCAGGTTTGCTAAACCCCCAAGGTATTGGCATGATTCAACAATACTTTAGCGGTCCTGAGCGTGGTCGTGCATTTGGTCTTTTTGGAACCTCAGTTGGCCTATCTGTAGCGGTAGGTCCCATTATGGGAGGCTTGCTTATTCAATTAGGTGGCGCGGATATAGGCTGGCGTTTGACTTTTTTAATCAATGTTCCCGTTGGTCTACTCACCATTTATTTAGCATTTAAATGGTTTCCTCGGCCCCTTATGCACCGCCCCAGAACACAACTCAATAACAATCGCACCTTAAAAGGTGGAGGTCTAAGCTCATTAGATCCCATTGGGGCTCTCTTGCTTGGCATAGCCGTTTTAGCCTTATTATTTCCTTTTGTGGAATCGCAACTCTCATATTATGTGTGGTTCTTAATTCCGGCCAGCATGCTATTAATGTATTTATGGGTGCGATGGGAGCGATTCTATGCTCGGCGTGGTTTTAGCCCTATGGTCAATTTAGACGTATTTAGAATCCCGAGCTTTAGAAATGGCATCATTATTATGGCCTTATATTTTCTTGGCATGACCAGTGTCTGGGTATTAATTCCGCTCTTTGTGCAAACCGCTGTAGGTTTTACCGCTTTTGAGGCTGGCATTATTGGTATTCCCTCCGCATTATGCTCTGCGTATGCATCAAACTGGGCTGGACGACGTGTTCACCTCTATGGGCGCTCAGTAGTTATTGGCGGATTATTATTTGCTATGCTTGGGGTCAGTGCAACTATCGCCGTAATTTTATTGCATCAGTATCATGCTATTAGCATCTGGTGGCTCTTGTTATCATTGGCCTTCTTTGGTATTGGCCAAGGAGCTACTATTAGCCCTAACCAAGCTTTAACACTTGCTGAGGTGCCTTTAGATTATGCAGGCAGTTCAGGTGCTGTAATGCAAACAGGACAGCGCATTGGGACCTCTATAGGCATAGCTGTCATCACTGCTATTGTCTTTATTATTGAGCCTCAAAGCTCATGGTTTACTGCTGTAGTGGTTGGCTTTGGAGCGATTTTATTAATCATATTGTTATCGTTTCTGGTTGCCCTTAAAGATCTCTACGAGCGCCGATTGCGCTAATGTATACACCATAATTCATTTTTAGATCCAATAAGATGCTCTATTTTCTAGTTGCTATCACTGCCTTTATGTTTGGGATGTACAATGTTTTGATTAAA
>CALKIR010000015.1 GCA_937995985.1 uncultured Alcaligenaceae bacterium | reverse complement strand
TTTTAGCCTAGTTGCGCACGTGATACGACACACGCAGACTAATGAAATGTGCTAGCATTCACTATTTAAACAAAGAACCATTGCTCTTTGATTAGCATGATCCAACGTTTATTAAACAGCCGGTTTGTACGTAATGTTGCCTTGGTTGCTACGGGCACCGCAGGGGCACAGGCCATTACCATGGCCTTTTCTCCGGTCATTACACGACTCTATGGACCAGATGCATTTGGGATGCTCGGCACCTTTACCGCTACACTTGCAGTCGTCACCCCCATTGCAGCGCTTACTTATCCAATTGCTATTGTTTTGCCCAAAAAAGACGATGATGCCCGCGCCATTGCCAAACTCAGCTTCCTCTTGGCGCTATGTATAAGCGTGGTTTTTGCCATTTTGCTACTCATCGGCGAGCAAACAATTGCTCAATGGCTAAACTTAGAAGCCATCGCCCCCTACTTGCTGCTTATCCCAGTTGCGATGTTTTTAAGCGCCCTACAACAAATCATGCAGCAATGGTTAATTAGAAAAAAGCAATTTACAGTCTCTGCCCGTATCGCTATCTCCCAATCTCTCATCCTGAATAGCGCCAAAACAGGCGTAGGCTTTGTCCACCCCGCAGGAGCAGCTCTGATCATACTGGCCACCCTAGGTAATGCGCTCTATGCCCTGCAGCTTTGGCTAGGAGCCAGACGCTGGACTGAACCCAAAGATCATATCCACAGACCAAGCGAAAAACTTACGAAGCTTAAAAAGCTAGCCCATCAACACCGAGACTTCCCTCTATATCGAGCCCCACAGGTCACTATTAATGCCTTTTCGCAGAGCTTCCCAGTACTGATTTTAGCCAGTTTTTTTGGGCCCGCTACCGCTGGATTTTATGCCCTAAGCCGCTCTGTTATTAGTGCTCCAGCCAGCTTATTAGGAAACTCAATAGGCAATGTTTTTTTTGCTCAAATTGCAGAAGCTGTCAATGCAGGAAAAAGCCCCAAACCTTATCTCTATCGCGCTACTTTAGGCGCTCTGGGCATAGCCGTCATACCTTTTGTAATTCTTATGACCCGGGGGGGGCCTATATTTTCTTTTGTTTTTGGTGAACAATGGTACACAGCAGGAACATATGCACAATGGATGGCCATCTGGATATTGTTTTCACTGGCTGCGCGCCCAGTCATTGCTACCATCCCAGTCATCAATCTTCAAGGCTTTTTTTTAATCATAGAAATTACTTTTACTCTATTAAAAATAGCCGCAATTTTGATCGGGGCAATATTCTTTTCAAGCGCATTATATGCAGTAGCTCTATATAGCTTAGTATCCGCATTGCTCTATATAACCTTATTTTTTGCCACTATAAATAAAGCAAAATAAACACAACAGCATCGATTTTATTTAATGCCTGTGCACCCAAGCCGCCGCTAACCACTCAATACTCTCGGGTATCAGATACTGATTACTCAATTCCGCTAGTCTCTGTTCGGCAGTGCTTCTGGCCAATAAATAATGTTCTCGCACTATTTTTTGTTCTTGTTGGACCTTGCTGCTTTGGGCTGGGGTCAACAGCCATTGATTAATGGCTTCGTTATTAACAGTGC
>CALKIR010000014.1 GCA_937995985.1 uncultured Alcaligenaceae bacterium | reverse complement strand
GACTGTAGGGTGTAGACCAAGATGGCACACCCTACCGCACCTACAACGGCCACCCCCAACAACACGACATAATCTATTGGCCCGCCCAGATCAATAAATGCAGAATCTGTACTCGCCATCACAAACCACACGGCAAGCACGGCACCAATGGGCATGCATATCTGCGCCCAGAGGAACTTTTTCATCGATACCGCCCGGTCCCTGATAAGTACATAAACATAGCCAATGGTGATGATGATGGCCACAATCAGCAAGGTCCAAAACAAGCCGGCGCCGAACATTTCCTCCAGCACGGCAAATAAAGTTTCCAAGGTCAATTCTTTCATCGTTCATCCTTTGCTCTTTGTCCTGGCATCCATCAGGCTTTGCCGCGCAGCATGGCATTATAGGTGGCCTTTAGCGCCCAGACCTTCATCAGCCAGCTAAACCACAACTCCTCTAACGGAGCGATCAAGCCCGGAAATGACGGCAGCAAATTATCATGGTAATCAAACTCTACCAGCATGGCCTGCCCCACCCGGGTGATGAGAGGGCAAGAGGTATACCCATTATAAAGCTCACTGCTTTCATGCCCCTGCAAGGCAGCGATAAGCTGCGCCTCCACTACAGGCGCCTGCCACTTGACCGATGCCGCTGTTTTGCCCTTGGGTACCCCGGCCACATCACCTAGAGCAAACACCTCCGGATAGCGCACATGACGCAACGTCTGTGGGTTAACCTCAACCCAGCCCTGCCCCACCCACCGATCGGGCCAACTTAAACCGGATTGACGAATCACCTCGGGCGCCCGCTGCGGGGGGATGACATGGAGATAGTCATAGGGAATTTCCTCAGTCGTCGTACCAATCTCTCCAGTCACTACATCCAACTCGGGCCGACTAAAGGTCGCTACCTTTTTGCCTGCATCGACCGCTACCAGGGTCCGCTCAAAATGGCTTTCTATCCCTCTTTCTTCATAGAGCATACGTACTTTTTCAGCCACAATAGGCACCGAAAACAAGGTCTTTTGAGGGCAAACATAATGCATCTCAAAGCCGGTGGGTCGGGGCCCGCGACTGGCAATATCATCAATCAAAAAGGTATGCTTGAGTGGCGCTCCTGCGCATTTCATTTCTGTTGCAGGACGCGTAGATACGGCCACCCCACCCTGATTCACAAAGCGCTCAGCTGCCTGCCAGGTTTTGACGGCATATTCTGGACCCGCATAAAGGCAACCAATGCCCTCTTTGCCGACCAAGTCAAGTGAGAACCCCTCGATAGCATCCATATCCAGCACCAGTCCGGGGGCTACCACCAGGTAGTCATAACGCAATTTCTCGCCGGACTCGGTGGTCACTGTTTTGGACTCTGGGTCAATCTCTGTCGCCATCTGGGCGATATGATGGATGCCTTTTGGCAACCATTCGCTGGTTTTTGAAACCACATATTCTGCGGGTTTCAACCCCGCAGCAACCAAAGACAATCCAGGCTGATAGTAGTGGTCAACACGCTTGTCTATGAGGGTGATTTTGGCGCCGTCCAAACGGTCCACCAATCGATTGGTCAGCGTAATACCGGCGGCACCTGCCCCAATAATGACAATATGTGCATTAGTTTTAATCTTGCTCTGTGCATACGCTGGCTGTGACGTTCCCAAGACCATTGAAACCGTGCCAGCCAAGCCCAGACCCAAGACTTCCCGACGTGAGAACTTGATTGGGTCATCTTTTTTCATATCAACTCCTGCTACGGACGTATGGAAACGCCCTCCGTACCCGCCCCATGGCGAGCACAGCAATTTCAGTCCATATCATTTTAAATAATATTAATATATATCAACCTTAACTGTATATCATTTTGTTGCGCTAAATCAATACAAATGCACAAACAGTCAATTTT
>CALKIR010000013.1 GCA_937995985.1 uncultured Alcaligenaceae bacterium | reverse complement strand
GCGCTAATTGGTTATAACATTCGCGGCATTAAAGGCGAGAATTGGTTGATTATTTTATTGCCCTTACTAACTACAGGAGCATTTTATTTGATAGCAGAAATAGATATGCCAGGGGCAGGAATTATCCGAGTAAATTCAGATGGGTTATTGGGGTTAAAAAATATGTTTTTTAACCCTTAAAGAGCAGAGTTGCTCAGGCCTTAGAGCCTAAGGCGCAAAACCCTATTCTGCAAAAACGACTCGCGTGTTGCAATGTGACTATGCGTATCGCATCATTTTTATACCGTGCAAGGCTGTGGGCGGTGTCAACTTGGCAGGAAGATAAAAAACTTTTATTTTGTAAATAAGCAAGTGACTGAGCATTAATAGGTAGGTATAAAACAATAGAAAAAACACAGCCTAAGGAAATAACAATTAAAACTATTGGGCGCTGAAAAATAGATGGTGTGACGGGGCCGGCCACCGATGTAGCCGCTGTTAAGGCCGTTAAGGAGTGGTTGGGGAGGGTCAACAATAAAAAGCCGCATGCAAGAAGAATAAAAAAGGGAACCACACAAAACACAAAGGTTATGAGATATGAGTACAGCATGCGACTCTCCTTTGTTGTATCTATGGTCGCTAGTAAGCAGCCATGGAAACTATTCAGCCGACCAATGAGTCTCTTAAGGCTAAATCAGAGGGGCTCAAGTCATGAATAATTGTTTTAACATCTAGGTTTGCTTGCTGAGCAATGGATTGAGCCACCTCGTAATATTGCTTAACCAAGGTTTGTTTGGCTTCAATAGAGCGCCCAGTTAGTAATTGAATGGTATAGCGCACAAAAGGACGTTGAGCCACACCCCCTACGATGGTGTGTTCGGCTGCTAACTGCTGAAGCGCTACATCAATACGTGTTAAATCAGTATTGAGCGCTTGACTGGTAGCCTGAGCGGTTTGCGTTAATAATTGCTCTTGCTGGTGCGCACTGAGAGATAGGTTTGTTTGAATATTAACGATAGGCATAGTAAAAGATTATAAAATTATTAATAGTAGATAATATGATTATTATACAGGCTAATTATAAATAAAATTTTTTATTTTATATTTGTAGATTTATATGTATAAGTGTTGTTTTAAAAGTGCTTAAGTAGAATAAAGTGATAATTCATTAATTTTGAGGAGGGCTGGATTTCAGCAGAAACTGTCCGGAGCAAATATCAAAATATTTCTGGCACCATTGTAATGCTCGGCTTTTATTCAGTGAGTTTGTTTCTGGGGTTAGAACGGTATCAAGCTGCAGATAATGATTTTGGGTTGCTTGCATGACTTGAGGATCTTGGGAGGCTAGCATCAACGCGTATACAACTAACATGAGCTCATAGTCATCATCAGTATGGAGGCGTTGCGCGAGTGCTGGGATGGCATCTGCACCAAGTGCGCCGAGTTGTTCTGCGGCGGTATACCATACTTTAGGTTGCTCCTCATCGCCATATGAGTCGACAAAACTGCGATCGGGCAATTTATTGATATAAAAACTGACCTGATCAGGAATGGGCGGAGTGGTATCTTGGCCTGAGGGGGCACAAGCGGCAATTAAGGTACTCAAGAGAATCAAAATATATAGACGTCTCATTAAAGATTGAAAAATAGTAGTGAAAACAGTCATCGTATTCACAATCAGCCTAGAGATAACTATGCGGGGAAAGAGGAAGCCCCTCTAAGAGGGGCATACAAAGTAGCTTAAAGTGCAGACAAGATTGCTTTGCTATTTAATTCTGATGCCGTGGCATTTTAATAATAGGCTTGATAACCTTGCCGCTTTCTGAATCGGCAAAGGCCTCGTTAATTTGGTCTAAGGTGTAGAACTGCACGAGTTTATCAAAGGGAAATTGCCCCTGTTTGTATAAACGAACGAGCTCAGGAATAAAGATACGCGGAATACTGTCCCCTTCAATAACCCCAACAAGTTGTTTGCCCTCGGCCATGAGCTCATTTTGGATATTAAAGCACACCTCTCCAGTAAAGCCGACTATGGCCACTGTTCCCAATGGCTTGACACTAGCAAGAGCCTGTTTGACTACAGGAGCAACCCCGGTCGTTTCAATGGCATACAGGGCACCCGAACCAGTAAGCTTTTTGATTGCTGCAACGGTGTCTTCTTTTTGGCCATTAATGGTATGAGTGGCGCCTAATTCTTTGGCTAGTTCTAAACGGTGGTCATGAATATCAACAGCAATAATGGGATAGCAACCAACGATTTTAGCTGCCATAATAGCACTCAGCCCCACAGCGCCCGCACCTGTAATGACAATAGCGCTGTTGGCCTTAGGCCGCAGATGATTCAGTACTGTTCCTGCACCTGTTTGAATGCCACATCCTAGTGGACCAAGCAAAGATAAATCCACCTCTTTATCTACAACAACAACGTTTTTAGCTTTGGTTACCACTATCTCACTAAAGGAGGATTGGCCAAAAAATACAGATAGAGGCTGCTCATCAAGGTAATAAGGGGTGTGCCCATCACTGAGCCGACCACCAAAATTTAAAGGGTTAAATTCCTCACATACAGTGGGATGACCTGTTAAACAATGCTCACAGTGATGGCAATTAGCAAAACTCAATACTACGTGATCTCCTATTTGCACATCTTTGACTGCGGAGCCGACTTGACGGACAATCCCTGCACCTTCGTGGCCCAGCACTGCGGGTAATGGCACCACACCTTCAAGGTCACGTGCCACGGCATCTGTATGACAAACCCCTGTGGCAACAATTTCAATTTGCACCTCATCATCTTTGGGCTCTTGGACAGTAATAGTTTTGAGTTCAAAATTTTGACCTTGGGTCAAGGTAACGGCGGCTGTGACGTTCATAATATACCTCTCTGTTTATAAAAAATTTCATTTTAGATTATTATATAATGTTTTTGCGTGCTAATTACAGAATAGTCTCTTTTCATTTTTAATTCTTTAATTATGGTTAATTTGTTGATTAGTACTAATAGTTGATATAAATTCAAGCCATGTTAATGCTCATCAGAGTTGGGCGCCTACATTATTATTAAGGTCTTAAGAATCAATGGCACTTTCAAAATTATTAATACAAGCGCACGAGCAATTGGCTCCTCAAACACAAAAATTATTTGTTGCTTCAGATAAGTCGAGCAAAAAAATTATTTTGTTTTTTTCAATCTCTGATGGTAAGCGTCGGGCAAAGGTTGGCCAAGTAACGGGGCAGGGCTTTTCAGAGGTGTGGGCCAAAGGTGCAGCATGGGCGCAGCGGGCTGCAGAAAGAAATAAAATTTCTGTACGATGGCTCAGAATTGATTGGGTGACCAGTGCCAAGGAAATGACTTGGGCAGAATTAGGACGTCATTACTTAGCTAAGAGTAAGCGCAGTTATTTCAGGTATGGAATTTCATTAGATGCGGAATTTAAATATGCTTTTTTAGAGCAGGAGTTAAATGGTAATGCCATGCTCTATAAAGGCGCTAAGGTTCCAGTAGCACAGCTGAATGAAAATAATTTTTTGCGCTATGCTCGCATCAAATACGGTGCCAACACAGAGGTTGATTTTGGTCCCTCTACGTCTGTATGGATGTTTGCTACCCAAGGAATTTTTGTAGAAAATGATGAGCGTTTGGCTCATATTCCCGGCCATGGGCAGCCGCAGTGGTTAAGTGGGCCGGGGCGTGATGGAGGTAGGCGACAGATAGAGCAATTAAATGCCGATCAGGTTTATGACCTAATAGTTAGTGCATCAACATTTTTAGCGCGTCAAGTTCATGCTACAGGTAAGTTTGTTTACGGTTATTTTCCTTGTTTTGGCCGAACAATCCCCACCTACAATACGCTCCGACACGCCAGTACCATATATTCTATGGTTGAAGCCTATGAGCTTACCCGTGACCCGACATTATTTGCAGCCATACAGCGAGCTTTGAATTATTTGGCAGAACATATTATTCGTCACTACCCCCAAGAAGATGGCAGCACCGTGGCCTATAACGTTGATATTGGCGATGAAATTAAACTAGGCGCCAATGCTGTGAGTCTGCTGGCCTTGGTCAAATATACTGAGGTTACTCAAGATGATCAGTATTATTCCTTGATGGAAAGCTTAGCCTTAGGCATTGCTCGTATGCAAGATAGTGTCACAGGAAAATTTGTACATGTTTTAAATGCAGCAGACCTTAGCGTTAAAGAAGAATATCGTACTATTTATTATGACGGGGAGGCGGCTTTTGGGTTGATACGGCTCTATGGTCTGACTCAAGACCCGCGTTGGTTAGTAATAGTTGAAAAAGGTTTTGAGTATTTTTTGGCAGCTGAGCACTGGAAGGCGCATGATCATTGGTTGTCTTACTGCGCCAATGAATTAACCTTGTATAAACCCGAAGAAAAATATTTCAGATTTGGCGTAAAAAATATTGCAGGGTATTTAGATTTTATTATTGAGCGCATCACAACTTTCCCAACTTTACTTGAATTATCAATGGCGTTTCAGAATATGCTTGAGCGCATTAAGGGCATGCCTGAAATGATTCATGTATTAGATGGGTTTGATGAAGAGAAGTTTTATCGAGCATTGCATCATCGGGCGCATTATTTACTCAATGGGTTTTTTTGGCCTGAATTTGCGATGTTTTATAGCCGTCCATCCCAAATCGTCGGCAGTTTTTTTATTCGTCATCATGCGTTCCGAGTGCGTATTGATGATGTGGAGCACTATCTGTCTGGTTATATAGCCTATTGGAAAATGCTGACAGAGCAGCAAAAAGAAAAAAATAAAAATATAGAAAATAAAGCTTTTGAAAAGAAAAATTATTATTTTTGTAATGTTAATTTTAGTCGCTATTTGACAGGGGTGGAGCATGCATCCATTAATCGTGCTAATTTGTTTGTAGAGCATTTAAATATAGTGCCAACTATGCTCACTATGAGCTTAAATTTGGATATTCAGATAATTTGGCAGAACCTAAAGAAAATAGGTTTGGTTCGCCCTGAAATTCCTTTATTGAATCTCTATGAAGAGGTCATGCAGATTAATTTAGGCGCACATCTTCCCGCTGCTCAGATTAAGTATGATCACAATTGGAAAGTAAGTAATGTACCTAATACGCCAACCCCTCATCAAAGAGTGCGCCATCCTAATGGGGAAATGCGTATGTATATAGTTTGGCGTGATAATGAAAAAACAATACCAAACTATATTAATTATTTTTATGCGGGCAAAAAAATACAGAGGGATAAGTTCAATCGGTTTGGCCAACTTGCAGTGACCCAGTATTTAGGAGACAAGGAGCGAGTGTTAAAGGAAGACTGTTATACGCCTAAGGGTCAGCGCTGTATGAGTAGAAGCTTTGATCAGAATGGCCGCATTAGATTGATACAGTGGTTTGATGCGGATCAGGGAGCGTATCTCTGTTTTGATTCAGAGGTGGGATTGGGATCTGCCTGGCTAAAGAAAAAATTTCACAATGATCCTCATAATGTTTTTATTATTGATAAAAATAGAACTTGGGCAGAATCTTTGCATGAGTTGAATCAGGATACTCCTCAGCAACTAATATCAGTGATTCATAGTTATCATTTGCGTTCTCTTAATCAAGACCTTAAAACAGGGGATCTGAATCGTAATTATAGCGGGGTATTAAATAATAAATTTAAGGTTAACCAGTGTGTGGTATTAACTGCGGAGCAGCAGGAGGATTTTAAACAGCGCTTTATCAATCGAGACTATGAAGTGCATTGCATCCCTCATGCCTATGAGGGGTCAGAAGTAGCCACAACAATAGAAAGAGATCAGGATCTGTTAGTTATGGTGGCTCGCCTCTCGCCTGAGAAAAGGGTTCAGGATGCGATTCAAATCATGAGTTTATTACATAAAAAATACCCAGATAAACGGTTAGAAATATATGGTTCGGGGCCAGAGCGAGTTGCGCTTCAAAGGCTTATTGAGGAATTGGGCTTAGAGCAAGTAGTTCGCTTAAAGGGCTATACCCATGATATTGCGGGAGTTTTTTCTCGAGCAGCGGTCTCATTATTAACTAGTCGAGCAGAAGGTTTCTCCTTATCCATATTAGAGAGTTTGGCCCATGGCTGCCCGGTATTAGCTTATGATATTAAATATGGTCCTGCCACTTTAATTACTCATGGACAAAGTGGGTGGTTAGTGCCTTATAGGGATATGGAAGCCGCAGCGCAAATCCTTATTAATTATTTTTCTCATGCCGATCATTTATCTCAATTTTCTCAAGCAGCTTATGCAGAAGCACAGCGATTTCACCCCACACGTATAGCGTCTTATTGGCAGCAGTTATTAGCTGGGATCATGGCCAAAGAGACGAGTGGGGACACACGACCGCAGTAGATTATTCAAGTAGTAATTTTTTCTAAAGGGGTTCCTATGAATACTATTTTAACTATCATTATTATTTGCGCTATTTTAGGCGCTTTGGGGGCCCTTTTAGCAGGGGGACGACCAAAGGATATTGCTGAAGGAGCAGCCAGTGGCGCATTTTGGTCTATGGGTTGTATGGTGCGACTATTGTTATTAATTATTTTTGTGCTCGTCGCAATCTGGGCAATCAGTTTGCTTGTCGTATAAAAAAATTTAAATACTTAAAAAAATAGGCCCACTGAAATAGTGGGCCTAATTATAAATAAGAATTGGTTAATCAGTAGTACATAGGTTTTTTTTCAATGGCATATAATGCGCCTTTGACAATACGATAAATAGCCCAGACGGATGCAATAAAAAGAACCCCTAAACCAATTACAACATAGAGCAAGATCGCCCCAATAAGAGCCCACAGCAAAAAATACCAAAAAGTTCTAATTTGCCATCTGAAGTGAGAGGAGACCCAGGTGCCTTTAGCTTCGTCGCGTTTAATGTAGCTAATAATGAGCCCTACAATACCGGTAATAATAGTAAAAAAGCTTAGGGCTTGTAAAATATAAACTACTATAGCAACTGTACGTAAAGATGAGATTCGTTCAGCAGCTGCGTAATTAATAAACTCTTGGTTAGTGGGGGTGCTATCTATAATGGTGTCAGGAGTGTTATTTGGGCGGTTAGGGGGGGATGAGGGATCATTGTGCATAGTGTTGGTATCTTCTTAGGGGTAAATAAAAAATAATGTGGCATCTACTTAAGTCAATTCAGTTCATCACAAGTGGTTTGGGTGAATTGTAATTGGGTTGGAATACTAAGCCCGCTTAGGCGGGCTTGATTTTTTGATATCAGAGGTGTGGGTAATAGTATGTTTGTGCTGTGGTTCCGACTAGTAGGTGCATCAACCGAGTATAGCTGTAGTTGCATGAGGCATTTGTTAAGAGTTGTTATTCTATTAAATAGAATTTATTGATTTGTAAGACAGAGAAAAAATTAGGATGAAGTGGTTATTAATTATTTTTTTGTTGTTTGTTGAGCCTTCTCTGTTGGTTTTAGTAATATTTTACTATGGGGTGCGTTATGTAATGCGGGCTTTTAGTTTTGCTTCTTATGGTATTTGGCAAATGATTACATTGAGGGTCATTCCCTTTTTTGTGGCAGTGATTATCTTGTTACCCATCCTAATTGCTGTATTAGAGGAAGGGTTAGGAGGGATATTAATTTTTTTGCCCATAGCAGGATTTGCTGCTTATAGGGCAGGTTTTTTTTCTAGGTATCGTGGTATTAGGGGGACCAGATTAAATACTGGTTCTGATTTTGAGTATTGGGATGAAGACAGCCGTATTGTAATTGGGCGTAGGTATGAAACTTATGTCCAAAAAAAGATCCTTAAGCAGGAGGGGTGGAAAGTAAAACGCATAGGACAGTCAGGCGACCAAGGGGCAGATTTATTGGTTAAGGGCTTTGGTATCAAGATAGCTGTTCAATGTAAGTGGGTATCTTCAGGTCGGGTGGGGAATTCGGCTGTACAACAGGTTTTTGCAGCTAAGAGTTATTACGGTTGTACCCATGCGTGTGTGGTTACGAACTCGACTTATACTGCAGCGGCCATCGATCTGGCAGAGCGTACCAATGTGTTTTTGTTACATCATACAGAGCTGCCTCGTTTTTTACGTAAAATGCGTTTCACAAATAGGAGGCTATCGTGGCGTTAAGGTGGTATAGGATGCCTCTAGTCTGGTTAAAAATTAGCCAATGAACCATTAAGGCTCATTGGCTCAGCCTTTGCTGCAAGTGTTCAGATAATTTCCCCAAGGTTATTCACAGGTTATGGGGATAACCCTTGGTGGTGACTTCTTTTTGGACGCGCATAAAGATGTTTTGTATGGAGGAGCTTGGTTGTTTATCGAGTAGGCTCACTATGATAATGCTTAAGGTGGCTAAGATAAAACCAGGAACTATTTCGTAAAGAGAGAACCAAGCATAATGGTTCCAAATTAATACTACCGCAGCACCTACAATCATACCGGCTAATGCACCATTGCGTGTCATTCGAGACCAAAATAGAGAGAGAATGACGACTGGGCCAAAGGCAGCTCCAAAACCAGCCCACGCATAGCTCACCATGGACAGTACAAGACTCTCTGGGTTCCAGGCTAACCAAATAGCAATAAGGGCAATAAAGAGCACCATGAGGCGCCCAAACCATACTAATTCGCTCTGCGAGGCATCGCGACGTATGAAGGTTTTATAAATATCTTGGGTTAAGGAGCTAGAGCAAACCAAGAGTTGAGCCGATAAGGTGCTCATAACCGCTGCTAAAATGGCAGCGAGTAAAATGCCGGCTATCCAAGGATTAAATAATAATATGGATAACTCAATAAAGACACGTTCTGAATTAGCGGTCACACCGGCGGCTTGCTCGGGGTGGGCTGCGAAATAAGCGATTCCAAAATAGCCAACGGCCACAGCGCCTGCAAGACAGAGAATCATCCAGGTCATGCTGATGCGGCGCGCATTAGGTATGGTATGCACGGAGTCGGCTGCCATAAATCTGACTAAGATATGAGGTTGACCAAAATAGCCCAATCCCCAAGCCAGCAGCGATACAATACCAACTGCAGACATATCATAAAATAAGTTAGATAAGGTTGGATTCATACTCTGTACTATTGTATGTGCCTCTCCCAAGCCTCCTGCTTGTTGAATGACTATCAGTGGAGTTATGACTAAAGCGGTGAACATCAGTGAGGCTTGAACTGTATCAGTCCAGCTAACGGCTAAAAAACCACCAATAAATACATAACCAATAGTACAAAAAGCCCCTAGCCAAATAGCTGTTGGATAAGAAAAGCCAAACATGCTCTCAAATAAGCGGGCTCCTGCCACCACACCTGAGGCGCAGTATAAAGTGAAAAAAATTAAAATAACAATGGCTGAAACAATGCGCAAAATATTACCGTGGTCTTCGAAACGGTGGGCAAAAAAGTCTGGCAATGTTAAGGCATCTCCTGATTGCTCTGTGTAGACACGTAAACGTGCAGCAACAAAGCGCCAGTTAAGATAGGCGCCAATAGTAAGGCCAATAGCAATCCATGAAGCCGAAATACCCTCGTTATATACCGCACCAGGCAGACCCATGAGTAGCCAACCACTCATGTCTGATGCCCCGGCAGCCAGCGCAACAACAAAGGCGCCTAGTCGTCGGCCTCCCAAAATATAATCCGAAAGGTTGCTCGTGGCCTTATAGCCTAGCCAGCCAATGAGCAACATGCCGACGATATAGATCACAAACATACTGGTGATCTGCGTGCCAACAGCTTGCATAGTGTTCTCCTTTCACTGGATCGATTACAGCACAGTCATGAGGGGGCTAAGCCATCACGGGTGATAGCAGTACTCTTCATGCGTGCATTGAGCAAGCTGTAATTCTAGACTATATAGCGGCATTACTAATAGTGCCCCTCAAGCCGTACCAAGAGAGGGGCATAAAGAAAAGCGCCAGAAAAGGTTTTAGGTAGTGGGTACGATGCGCAAGTCTGCTAAGTTACCGCGCATGCCGGCGGCAGTGGTTGCGACCCCGTGGATACGCTTGTTATAGACTGTCACATTAAATAGCTGTACTAAAGGAAGGGAGGGGATGTCATCCAGAACTATTTTTTGAAATTCCTTAAATAATTGAGCGCGCTGTTCTCGATGATGTGCTACAGCTGCGGCTTCTAGGAGGCGGTCCACTTCTGGGTTATGGTAGCGGGTCGCATTTGAGAAAGGCACTTCTGGGGTGAAACTTTTAGAGTAATACACTCGTTGTAGCCCGACAGTTGGGTCAAACATGGTGCTCACTCCACTTACTGTAATATCAAAATTTCTATTGTTATATACGCTACGAATATAAGAGCCAGGATCTTCGTCATGGAGCAGTGCCTGAATGCCAATGCGAGCTAGGGCAGAACGTAGATAGGCTGCTGTACGCTTATAGCCGGGGTTGAAAGGATTGGCATGTAAGTTTAGAGTAAAACGATGACCGTCCTTTTGTCGTTTATATCCAAGCTCATCCAAGATGTGATTGGCTTTTTTTATATCGAAGGGATAAGGGTTCTCTATAGGCAGATGGAAGTCCGGGAAATTCCGTTTGGAAATAGGGGCAATGACAGCTTCGGCATAGCCATAAAAAGCAATTTTTTGTATTTGCTCTCTGTTAATTGCATGGGCAATGGCGTGTCGCACCTTTTTATTTGCCAAAATAGGATGCTCCAAATTAAATTCCAGCATGGCTAGATTAGCATTATCTTCATAGCCCTTAGTGGTGTACGCTAAGTGCGGAGTGCGTTCAATAAGTGGAATTTCGCTCAGTGGGATAGGGTTGCTGCTGCCAATATCTATTTGACCATTTTGTAGACCGTTTAGCCGTGAGGAGCTATCCGGTAAGATCCTGAAAATAAGTCTATCTATTTCCGGGCGCCCGTCTTGCCAGTAATGGTCATTACGTTCATAAATGATGTGGCTGCCCTGCTGCCATTCTTTAAATTTATAAGGGCCTGTGCCAATAGGAGCATTATTGAGAGGGTTGGTAAGAGCTGTTTCGATATCATAGAGGTGGGCTGGGAGCATGGGAGTTTCAGCTGCAGACAGCGCCAGGATAAGAAAGGGGGCAGGTTGAGCCAGATGCAGCCGAATGTGCTCGGGGGAAATAATTTCCATATCCCTAAGTTGAGCAAAGGTATTAGAACCCCGCGGATGGAATTTTTGTGCAGCGGTTAATGAGAAAGCCACATCACGGGCAGTAAAGGGGGTGCCATCATGCCAAGTTACATTAGGTCGCAGTATCAAATCATAGGTTAGCCCGTCTTCACTAATAGACCACTCCTTGGCGAGTTGGGGGCGTGGCCTTAAATCATGATCGTATTCGAGCAAGCCTTCTAATACTTTTGAGCTGACTAAAACGGTAGTTCCCCCAGTATTTGCAAAGGAGGTAAGAGTTGTGGGTTCGGGGTTTAATGAAATGGTTACGGTACGTTGCCCATTATGTTCAATGAGGGGAGCAGTAATGGGCTTGGTTGCTTGTGCCCAGTGAGGCAGAGTAAAAGAAAGGCCAGCAATACCTAACTGTGTGATAAAAGAACGCCTGCGGTAGTTCATTGTTCATTTCCTAGCGATGAATCAAAAGTATTAATCTTATTGATTGATAGTAGGAATAATTATTAATGCAGGCCAATAAAAAATATTCTTATAGATAGAATAAAAAATGCTTAGTACTTTAGGTAAAAAGGATATAAATAATGATAAAGTGAATATAATAATAAAAAATATTTTTTGGTAAGCAAAAACGTAAGGAGCGAATGATGAAGAACCCTTTGCTAACTATCGTTATGATTGCATGTACTCTTGTTCATCCGCCCCTAGTCGTATTATTTGCCCCTGTTTTATTGGGGCGCATTATGCATTATTTTAGGGTGCGTCGTGTATATGGTCGACGATAAAATGATTGGGGTCATGAATAATTTCTAAAATTCCATTAATGACAAATTGTACGGCCATGCATACCAGCAAAAAACCCATAACGCGTGAAATGGCTTCTATAGCGCCATAACCGATAAAGTTAACTATGCGCTGTGCAGAGCGTAAACAGATCCAGAATAATAAACTCACTAATGCAAATACTAGCACAGGGGCAAGGAGCAGCACCCAATGAGGGTATTGGCTGGCCATTTTTTCAGTAACTGTTGAGGCAGCACTGATAATTAGGGCAATTGTGCCTGGTCCCGCGGTGCCTGGCATGGCCAAAGGAACAAAGGCAATATTAGTGACGGTTTTCTTTTTAAGCTCATCGGAGACGGCATCGGCTTCTACAATATCATCCACTGATGAGGTGGGAAACAGCATGGTAAAGCCTATAAATGCTACTATTAGCCCTCCGGCAATGCGCAGTCCAGGAATAGAAATCCCAAAGGAGCGCATAATTACAGCCCCGGCATAATAGGTCACAATCATAATCCCAAATACATATAAGCTTGCTTGGGTGATTTGCTTTTGTCTTTCTGCATAAGGAATACGGCGACCTAGTGATAGCAAGAGTGTCATGGACGTCAAAGGATTCGCAAGAGGTAATAATAAAACGAATCCTAAACTGACTAGTTGTGCTAGCTGTATCAGCTCTTGCATCATAAATATATTCTCCTGTGTCACGATGCCAATAATGCAGGCCATTTTAGCACCCTAAGCTGAAGAAGAATCCTATTATCAAATTAAATTTATGCATTATTTACATTGCTACTTTGCATAAATAGTGTCACCATCTTTCAATATATTGGTATTTACGCCTATTAATCGAAGTTAATTTAACTATTAGTATCTATTTTTTAGGTATGATTTTTGGCAAAATAATTTATTTTTATAGGAGTATGGATGAAACCCAAGATTAATACAGAACGTCTGTGGTCACGCATGATGCGTATGGCGGAAATAGGCGCTACCGATAAAGGGGGCAGCAACCGGGTTGCCTTAACCCCTGAAGACAAAGCGGGTCGCGATTTATTGGTGCAGTGGTGCCGCGAGCTCGGATGTGAAATTACTATTGATAATATGGGGAATATATTTGCGTTACGCCCAGGCCAGGATGCTCATTTATTACCCATTTCCTGTGGAAGTCATTTAGATACTCAACCGCGGGGAGGAAAGTTTGATGGTGTGTATGGGGTGATTGCCGGGGTAGAGATTTTTGAGTGCCTCAATGAGCATCATATTCAAACTCGCGCTCCATTACAGCTTTGTGTATGGACGAACGAGGAAGGAGCGCGCTTTCCACCTCCTATGCTGTCTTCAGGGGTGTATGCGGGGAGCTATGATTTAGAATATGCCTACAATCGTGTTGATGCCGAAGGGGTGCGCTTTGTTGATGCGCTTAAGGCCATTGGCTACCAAGGGGAATTAGCTTGTGGCAGCAATAAAATGGGTGCCTTTTTAGAGGTGCATATTGAGCAAGGCCCCATATTAGAGGCTGAGAATAAGTTAATTGGGGTGGTGACTAAGGCTCAAGGAGCCCGTTGGTTCCGTGTGCATTTTAAAGGGCAGGATGCCCATGCTGGAACAACTCCAATGCCCGCACGTAAAGATTCATTGTTGGCAGCAGCTCATGCTATGGTGGCCATCGAACAAATAGCATTACGTCATGCTCCTGATGCGGTGATGACAGTGGGGCGCATTGATAATGAGCCCAACTCTCACAATACTATTCCGGGTAATACTACCATTACGGTTGATATGCGTAATCCTAGTGATGAGGTGCTCGATCAGATGCAAGCTGAGCTTCATGATGTTGTGCATCAGGCGGCGGCTGCAGCACGATGTAGTGCTGAGGTAGAGTTTGTTTCCAGCACTGCTGCAGTACAGTTTGATGATCGTTGCCTGCAGGTAATAGAGGATAATACCCGAGCTTTAGGTTTGTCTTATAAAAAAATGATCTCAGGTGCAGGACATGATGCTTGCCATTTATCTCGGGTAGTGCCTACAGCGATGATTTTTGTTCCTTGTCAAGATGGGATCAGTCATAATGAGGCAGAGTATGCCGCTCCAGAAGATTTGGCGAATGGAGCACAGGTATTGCTCGGAGCATTATTAGACTTAGCTCAGTAATAGCAATAGAAGAGGCGCTACCGTTAAGAGGCAGCGCTTTTTTGCTTGGCTTAAGAAATAGAAAAGGCCTTGTCAGAATAATCTGACAAGGCCTTATAAATCTGGTTGCGGGGGCCGGATTTGAACCAACGACCTTCGGGTTATGAGCCCGACGAGCTACCAGACTGCTCCACCCCGCGTCAACAATTTAAATAGTACACAACTTTTAAAGAAAATGCAAGCCTTATTCGTTTTTATTGGGCTTGATGAGGGGTTTGTTGTTTTTTTGTGGTAAATCACTCACATTTCAGGGCATCCTATCATTTCTGCTCATCATTAGAGGTTGAGCTGAGCATGTGCGGTGCCTAAATAATCAGCATGTTCACGATACATGTCTTTAATTAGTTCAAAAAGCGCCTCTATGTACCACTCTTTATCATTAAGGCGGTGGCTGAAAATAATAGGAGAGGTGAGTTCCGTATTGATGAGAGCACTGTACCGTATATCATCGCGTATCTTTGCCAGCTTGGGGATAGGGCACAAGCCTTCTCCTGCCGCAACTAAACCCAGAGCAGTCTGTAGGCTGCGCACCTCGAGCACTTCTGCTGGGCAAATGCCTTGATCATTTAATTCATTGAGCACTTGATCGGCAAAACTAGGACGTGGATCGGAGGGGTACACAATAACGACCTGATCATGGAGACAGTTTAGGGTTACTGGATCAGTGATGGTTTTTCCTACTTCAGTATGTGGGCTATAAGCCAGGGCAAGGGGTTCTTCTCTAAGAACAATACGAGCAATGGTCGGGTCATACACACGGACTCGCCCAATACCTACATCAATACGCCCAGATTTAAGAGCTTGTATTTGCTCCAGAGAGGTGAGTTCTGAAAATTTCAGCTTAACGGTCGGATAAGCGTGTCGAAATTTGCGCACCAAGATGGGTAGACCCCCATAAAGAGTCGAGGCCACAAATCCAATGCGTAAAGTGCGTTGCTCGCTATCTGCTAGCTTTTTTGTGGCTTCTTCTATTTGTTGGAGTCGATGCAGTAGTTGTGAGGCTTGCTCATAAAAGAGCTTGCCCGCCTGTGTGAGGAAGATAGGGCGCGCATTACGTTCAATTAATTTGACCTGCAGGCGTTCTTCTAATAATTGAATCTGTCGGCTCAGAGGGGGTTGGGTAATATGCAGTTTTTCCGCGGCAGCAGTAAAGCTGCCGGCCTCCGCTACTGCAACAAAATATCTTAATTGTTTTAAATCCATGACATGTCTCACTGCCATTTTGTTTGTTAGTTAGTAAATATTTGGGCATTAAGAAGCCTCTAGGGAAAACCATAGGTTTTTCCTCTATGTTTGAGCAAGCTATTGATTTTCAAGGATAAAAAAAGCTTTATACATTAATTATATAAGAGCATACCTATTCTAAATTGGTCTGTCGAGGGCGAAGCGCATAAATTCAATAGCAATAGAAACTATTTCAAACAAGCAAGGTTTTTAAGCAAAAGCAAATGGCGACAATCGAGAGAGTTGAAACTTTTTTGGTGGACCTTCCTACCATTCGTCCCCATCAGTTAGCAATGACCACCATGCACGGCCAAACATTGATGCTGGTTCAGGTGTATTGTTCAGATGGAACCGTGGGGATTGGTGAAGGGACAACCATTGGTGGCTTGGCTTATAGCGAGGAATCGCCAGAAAGCATGAAGCTCACGGTAGACACGTATATTGCCCCATTGTTAATAGGTGCTAATGCCAATCATGTTCCGGCCTTAATGGCCATATTGAATCGTGATATTACGGGTAATCGCTTTGCTAAAAGTGCTATAGAGACAGCTCTTTATGACGCTTTGGGCAAGCGCCGTGGCATGCCTGTATCTGAGCTGCTTGGTGGGCGTGTGCGCAGTCACTTAGAGGTGGCTTGGACCCTGGCTTCAGGTAATACTCAAAAGGATATTGAGGAAGCTGAGCGCATGCTCTCGGAGCGTCGCCATCGTATTTTTAAACTAAAAATTGGGCGCCGTTCTGTGTCCGAAGATGTGGCTCATGTCGCCGCAATTAAAAAGGCTTTGGGTGATAGAGGAGAGGTACGTGTTGACGTTAACATGGCCTGGTCTGAGCTCGAGGCTCGTGAAGGAATGGCTGCTTTGGCGGATGTAGGGTGCACATTGGTTGAGCAGCCGGTGCGGACACAGGCGGCGATGAAGGCCATAGCACGTCGGTTTCCTATTGCCTTAATGGCAGATGAGTTATTGCAAGGACCGCGTTCGGCAATGGATTTGGCTGCCGAGTATTGTGCGGATGTGTTTGCGGTCAAGATTGAACAGGCTGGTGGGTTGCGCGCAGCGCAGCACATTGCGGCCATTGCGCAAGCACGGGAAATTGGCTTGTATGGTGGCACCATGCTAGAGGGTGCAGTCAGCACTATAGCGTCTGCTCATGTTTTTAGCACATTTGGGCAGCTAGATTGGGGGACCGAGCTGTTTGGTCCGCTTTTGATAACCGAGGAGATTTTGCAAGAGCCCCTGCGTTATGAGGATTTTGGTCTGTATGTGCCGGATGCTCCGGGGCTTGGGATTTGTCTTGATGAGGACAAGGTGCGTTTCTATACCAGAAAAAAAGGTGGCGAGCGCACCGTAGTAAGCATGTCCTAGATAGGTAATTTAGCTTTTACTAATTAATAAGGAGAGGGAAAGCATGGATATAAAGCTATTCGATACCGATAAAGTGCAGGATTTCCTGCGCTTGGTGGCAGGTCTGGATCACGAGGGGGGGAGTCCTCGCGTTAAGGAGATCGTGCACCGTATTGTTTCTGATTTGTATAAGGCTATTGAGGATCTCAATATCACTCCCACGGAGTTCTGGGCGGGCATTGCTTACTTAAACCGTCTGGGAACTGCACAAGAGGCCGGGTTGTTGTCACCTGGGCTAGGTTTCGATACTTATCTTGACATGCGCATGGACGCTGAAGATGAGGCGTTGGGCATTAAAGGTGGTACGCCAAGAACCATTGAGGGGCCTTTATATGTGGTAGGGGCGCCTGTAGAGCATGGCTATGCTCGTTTGGATGATGGTACGGACGAAGGGGAGACATTGATTGTGCATGGCACGGTCTATGGTGCTGATGGTCAGCCCTTGCCTGGCGCTCAAGTAGAGGTCTGGCATGCCAACACCAAGGGCTTTTACTCTCACTTTGATCCCACTGGGGAGCAGGCACCATTTAATATGCGCCGTACCATTATTGCTGATGAAAATGGCCGTTACAAGTACCGTACTATTGTGCCTTTAGGTTATGGCTGTCCCCCTGATGGTCCTACCCAAGAGCTATTAAATCATTTGGGCCGTCATGGTAATCGCCCTGCTCATATCCATTATTTTGTAAGCGCCGATGGGCACCGCAAGTTGACCACTCAGATCAATATTGAGGACGATCCGCTGGTGCATGATGATTTTGCTTTTGCTACGCGTGAAGGGTTGATTCCTCCCATGGTGAAGCGTACAGATGAGGAAAGCATCAAAGCTGAGGGGCTAGAAGGACCTTTCTCTGAGATTGTCTTTGATATACACCTGACTCCATTGGTAGATGGTAAAGACAACCAGATTGTTGAGCGTGAGCGCAAGGTTGGAGCCGCTTAAGACTAGGTTCTAGCATTTATTTCCATCCATTTTGTCGCGTCTGCCAATGCTTTTTAGCATTGGCATGCGCGAGCTTATGCAAAAAGAGGGCGAGTTATGTATCTCAACAGAGTTGAAAGCGTTTTAAATGACGCCATGCAAATTGATGAGTCCGCTGGCATTTACCGCTGCCGTCGCGATATTTTTACCGATCCAGACATTTTCGAGTTGGAGATGAAGTATTTGTTCGAAGGCGGATGGGTATACTTGGCGCATGAAAGTCAGATTGCGGAAATCAATGACTATTTTACTACCTACATTGGTCGTCAGCCCATTGTGATAACCAGAGATAAAAATAATGAGCTGCATGCCTTCATTAATGCCTGTGCGCACCGAGGCGCAACTTTGTGTCGCCGTCGCAAAGGTAATCGGGGCACCTTTACCTGTCCTTTCCATGGTTGGACATTTAGTAATGATGGGCGTTTGTTGAAAGTTAAAGACGAGCGTACCACTGAATATCCGGCGCAATTCAACACTAATGGGTCTCATGATTTAACCCGCGTGCCTTTATTCAAAAACTATAAGGGTTTTCTGTTTGGTAGTCTGAATCCGAATGCGCCTGATTTTGAAGAGTATTTAGGCGAGGCCAAGGTGGTATTAGATCAAATTGCAGATCAGTCACCTGAAGGCATCGAAGTGTTGCCAGGTACCTCTTCATACATCTACGAAGGTAACTGGAAGATGCAAATGGAAAATGGCGCTGATGGCTATCATGTAAGCAGTGTGCACTGGAACTATTTAGCTACCATGCAGCGCAGAAAAGAGGGGGGGACACAAGCAGTAGATGCGCGTGGTTGGAGTAGAAGTCAAGGCGGTGTTTATGGTTTTGACTATGGTCATATTTTGCTTTGGACTAAAACACTGAACCCTGAAGTACGTCCTATCTATCGTGAAAAAGAGCAATTAGAAAAACGTTTAGGTAAGGAGCGTGCCGAAAATATTGTCAGTCAGACTCGAAATCTATGCCTGTATCCAAATGTGTACATTATGGATCAGTTTTCTACACAGATTCGAGTAACCCGACCCTTAAGCGTTGATCGCACTGAGGTGACTATTTATTGCTTTGGCCCCAAAGGAGAGAGCGCGGAAAATCGTGAGATTCGTCTGCGTCAGTACGAAGACTTCTTCAATGTTTCTGGAATGGGTACGGCTGATGACTTAGAGGAGTTTCGCGCCTGTCAAGAGGGCTACAACGGCAGTGCAGCTAAATGGAATGATTTAAGTCGTGGTGCTCCCCTTTGGATCAAAGGGCCTGATGAGAATGCCAAAGCAATGGGTATGAATCCTTTGCTGAGTGGTGAGCGCAGCGAAGATGAGGGTTTGTACGTATGCCAACATCAGTACTGGTTGGATGTGATGCGTGCAGCTGTTGAAGAGGAAAAAAAGTTACTTGAAGCAGAGCAGCAAAAGGTGGGAGCTTAAACCATGGATTATCAGGAAATTTGCAATTTTCTTTATAAAGAAGCGCGTTACCTCGATGACCGGCAGTGGGATGAGTGGTTAGAGTGCTATGACGAGCATGTTGAGTACTGGATGCCCTCATGGCGCGATGATGATCAGCCCACCGAGGATCCAAAAACAGAGGTTTCGTTGATTTATTATCCCAATAGAAACGGTCTTGAGGATCGTGTGTTTCGTATTAAAACTGAACGATCCAGTGCTTCTACTCCAGAGCCGCGGACCAGTCACAATTTGAGCAATATTGAAGTGCTGAGCCAGGAGGGTGATGAGGCAGAAGTTCGTTATAACTTTTTGACCATGAATCACCGTTACCGTCAAACAGATATGTTTTTTGGCACTACTTATGTGACTTTGTCCAAGGCCAGTGGCGAACTAAAGATCACTAAGAAGAAAATTGTGCTCAAAAATGACTACATTCGTCAGGTGATTGACATTTATCACATCTAGAGCAGTACGGAGTGCACATGAGCAGCTACAAAATCGCTTTGAACTTTGAGGACGGAGTTACTCGCTTTATAGAGTGCGAGCCCTTTGAGACCGTTTTAGATGCCGCCTACAAGGCTCAGATCAATCTGCCAATGGATTGCTCTGATGGAGTGTGTGGGACTTGCAAATGCCGCGCGGAAAGCGGTACCTATGAACTCCAAGATGATTATATCGAAGAGGCATTGACCGACGAAGAAGCAGCCAGTGGGTTGGTGCTTACCTGCCAAATGCTGCCTCAGTCTGATTGTGTGATCAGTGTGCCAGTACCTTCAACTATGTGCAAAATTGGCGCACAAGATTTTGCAGGAACAATCACAGATATCACATGCCATAACGATGCGGTCTATGAGCTCACTTTGGATGTGAACGGCACTCCTCCAGCATTTTTGCCGGGGCAGTATGTGAATATTAATGTTCCTGAAAGTGGGCAACACCGTTCCTATTCCTTTAGCTCCGCTCCGGGTCAAAGCGAGATTAATTTTCTTATCAAGCAGATACCCAGTGGCTTGATGAGCACATGGCTGTCTCAGGCACAGACTGGTGAGGAAATTAGCTTTACTGGTCCACTAGGGAGCTTTTATTTGCGAGAGCCAGTACGCCCCTTATTATTTTTAGCAGGGGGGACTGGATTAGCTCCCTTTTTATCCATGTTGGAAGTGCTCGCCCAAGAGCCTTGTAATTTGCCCATACAGTTGATCTATGGGGTGACCCGTGATCAGGATTTAGTCGGATTAGAGCAGCTGGAGCACTATGTAGAAAAAATCCCAGGATTTAGTTATATCGCAAGTGTTTTAGATGCTGAATCGAGCCATCCTCACAAGGGTTATGTGATGGATCACATGACTGATGACATGTTCCATGGGGGAGATGTCGATGTGTATTTGTGTGGTCCCGTCCCAATGGTAGAGGCAGTTGATGGCTTTATGAAAGAGCGTGGTCTTAAAGCTCAAAGTTTTTACTATGAGCGATTTATCCCTAGTCAATAAGGGGGGACTCATATGATAGACAGAAATAAACGCTTTGTTGAAAAGGTGGCTCTAATTACGGGGGCAGCTCAAGGTATTGGTCGTGAGGTAGCAGTACAGATGCATGCCGAAGGAGCCTCAGTGGTCGCTGTTGATCGTTCGGAATTGGTTCACGAGTTAAAGGATGAGCTAAACGGAACACGTATTCATACAGTAACGGCTGATTTAGAGCTCTTTCAGGGTGCACAAGAGGCGGCCAAGCAGGCGTATCAGACCTTCGGCCGTATTGATGTGTTAGTAAATAACGTGGGAGGGACTATTTGGACGCGCCCATTCGAGCATTATGGTGCTGAGCAAATTGAAAAAGAAATTCAGCGCTCATTATTTCCTACTTTATGGTGCTGCCGCGCTGTACTGCCATATATGCTTGAGCAATCTAGTGGTGCCATCGTCAATGTGTCTTCAATAGCAACACGCAGTATTAATCGTGTTCCTTATGGAGCAGCCAAAGGGGGAGTCAATGCTTTAACGGCTTGCTTGGCTTTTGAAACCGCAGAGCGTGGGGTGCGAGTAAATGCCGTTGCACCAGGTGGCACAGAGGCTCCTCCACGTCGTATCCCTCGTAACGAGGAGGAGATCGATGAGCAAGAAAAACAGTGGTATCAACAGATTGTTGAACAGACTATTGATAGCACATTAATGAAACGCTATGGCACTTTGCAAGAGCAAGCAAGCGCTATTTTATTTTTAGCTTCAGATGAAGCGTCCTATATTACTGGAACAGTACTGCCAGTTGGGGGTGGGGATCAAGGCTAGCAAGTCTAAATCTGCACAAATAATTTTCCCTGGGTTCGGAGGAGACCATTGTGAAAAGGCTTAATATAAATGATGTAATAGATTCGTCTAGTATTAATAAATTTCATTGGTCCATTATTTGGATCTGTGCTTTGTTATTGATCTTTGATGGCTACGACCTGTTTATTTATGGTGTAGTTTTGCCTGTACTGATGGATGAATGGGGTTTAAGTCCAGTACAAGCAGGGGCTCTGGGCAGTTACGCTTTATTTGGCATGATGTTTGGGGCCCTTATTTTTGGTCCTGTAGCGGATCGTATTGGCCGCAAAAGTGGGGTCGTGATTTGTTTCGTAATTTTTAGTGTTGCTACATTTTTAAATGGGTTTGCAACTTCAGTAACGGAATTTGGCATTTATCGCTTTATTGCAGGCTTAGGCTGCGGGGGATTAATGCCTAATGCTGTGGCTCTGATGAATGAGTATGCGCCTCGTCGTTCGCGTGGCACATTAGTGGCCTTGATGTTTAGTGGCTATTCTTTAGGTGGACTGGTCTCTGCTGGCCTTGGGATTTATATGTTGCCCCGTTTTGGTTGGCAGTCTATGTTTTTTTCTGCTGCTGTTCCTTTGCTGCTTTTACCCTTACTGCTTTGGAAATTGCCTGAGTCTGTAGGCTTTTTGCTGCGCCAGGGTAAGGAGGAGCGAGCACGTGAAATGTTGAAAAAGGCCAATCCCCATGAGGATTTGGATGGCGTAGAACTCTATCAAGAAGAGGCCAAGGTTAGTGCGGTACCTGTATTAGATTTATTTAAAGAGGGCCGCTTTGTAGGCACTTTAATGATTTGGCTTGCCTTTTTCTGCTGTCTATTGATGGTATATGCACTGGGCTCATGGTTGCCTAAGCTAATGGCTAATGCAGGCTATAGCCTGGGTTCTAGTTTGTCTTTTTTGGTCGCATTGAATTTTGGCGGAATTTTCGGAGCCATTGTGGGAGGATGGTTAGGGGATCGTTGGGGCCTGCCGCGGGTCATGGTTGGGTTCTTTGTTCTCTCAGCTTTATCAATTGGCCTGCTCGGGTTTAAGAGCCCAATGGTTATCTTGTATGGCTTGATTATCATAGCCGGTGCTACCACTATTGGCACCCAAATTCTGTTATATGCCAATGCGGCGCAGTACTATCCTTTAGTCATGCGTTCTTCCGGTTTGGGGTGGGCTTCTGGGATAGGCCGTTTCGGTGCCATCGCGGGGCCCTTCTTAGGAGGTACTTTAATGGCCATGGCACTGCCTTTAAAAATGAATTTCTATGCCTTTGCGGTCCCTGGTCTTATCTCCGCAGGAGCAATAGGTATTCTCATCTTGACTTTGCGCCATCAGGCAGCAGTCAAGCGTTCTGTTGTAGCAATTTCATCATAGGATTCTAAAGCGTGATTGATAAAACAGTTAATACTGTGCAAGAAGCTTTAGCAGGAATTCAAGACGGAGCCACCATTTTAATTGGTGGCTTTGGCACTGCTGGAATTCCCGAAGAGCTTATTGATGGTCTGATCGAGCAAGGAGCAAAAGATCTGACTATTGTTAATAACAATGCCGGTAATGCGGATCATGGCTTAGCAGCATTGTTAAAAACAGGTCGGGTACGAAAAATTATTTGTAGCTTTCCTCGGCAGGCTGATTCTTATGTGTTTGATGAGCTGTATCGCAGTGGAAAGATAGAGCTTGAATTGGTTCCTCAGGGTAATCTGGCCGAGCGATTGCGTGCGGCTGGGGCGGGAATCGGCGGTTTTTTTACTCCAACAGGCTACGGTACTGAGCTAGCAAAGGGGAAAGAGACTCGCTTAATTAACGGCCGTTGGCACGTTTATGAGACCCCTATTCATGGTGATGTCGCACTGATTAAGGCTGAAGCCGGTGACCGTTGGGGAAATTTAACTTATAGAATGGCAGCCCGTAATTTTGGTCCGGTGATGGCAATGGCAGCGGATCTCACTATAGCAACTGTCTTTGAGCTCAAAGAGCTTGGTGAAATTAATCCCGAGTGTGTGGTGACGCCAGGCATATTTGTTGATCGGGTTGTGCGTGTGCCGCGCCGCAAAACTGTTGCAGGGGGGTTTTAAACCCATATTTTTCCAGTCTTAAGTCATCATTTAGCGGAGCAAATTTATGAGTGGTACCTATCAACGGCGCAGTAGAGAGCAAATTGCTCAGCGAGTAGCCCAAGATATGCCTAATGGGGCTTATGTCAATCTCGGGATAGGGATGCCTACTTTGGTATCCAATTATCTGCCAGAGGGGGTTGAAATCGTTTTGCACAGCGAAAACGGCATTCTAGGCATGGGGCCAGCACCTGAGCAGGGGGATGAAGATTACGATTTAATCAATGCGGGTAAACAGCCAGTTACTTTATTGCCCGGAGGCAGCTTTTTTCACCATGCAGATAGTTTTGCCATGATGCGTGGTGGGCATTTGGATGTGTGTGTGCTTGGTGCTTTTCAAGTATCTGCTAGGGGTGATTTAGCGAATTGGAGCACGGGTGAGCCAGGTGCTATTCCTGCTGTGGGTGGGGCTATGGATTTGGCCATAGGGGCCAAAGAAACTTGGGTCATGATGACGCTTATGACTCGTGATGGACAGTGCAAAATTGTGCCTGAGTGTACGTATCCCATCACTGCATTGCAATGTGTCAAGCGTATTTATACAGATCTGGCCACCTTTGCTTGCCATGAGGCAGGCTTACAAGTTATTGACCGTGTTGATGGATTGAGCCATCAGGAGTTAGAGCAATTAGTAGGCATGCCGTTGTCTACTTAAGGAGAAATAGATGAGTATCACGGTACAGCAATTAGATACTGCGCGCGGCTCATTTCGAATAGGTTATGCAGGAAATAAAGCAGCGCCTGCCTTAGTGTTGAGTAATTCTTTGGGTACGGTGCTGGAAATGTGGTCCCCCCAAATAGAAGCGTTTGCGCAGAATTATTATGTGATTTGTTATGACACCCGCGGTCATGGGGGCAGCCCGGTTACTAAAGGGCCTTATGATTTTGCAGGTTTGAGCCAGGATGTGCTGGCTATTATGGATGCGCTACAGATTCAGCAAGCAGCATTCTGTGGGGTATCTATGGGAGGGCATACTGCTCTGTGGTTGGGGCGCTATGCAGCAGAGCGCATCAAGGCTATCGCTGTATGCAATAGCGCAGCCAAAATTGGTACGGAGCAAGCATGGGCAGAGCGTGCTCAGGCACTCCGCAAAGGCGGTGCTGAAGCTATGAAAAAATTAGCAGAAACTGCTCCTGATCGCTGGTTTACCAAAGAGTTTATTGCTCAGCAGCCTGCTGTGGTTCAGCGTATGCAAGAGGTTTTAGCCCAATTAGACCCAGAGGGCTATGCGGCATGTTGTGACGCCTTGGGGCAATCTGACTTAAGAGACGAAATTGCAGCGATAAAGATTCCTACATTGTTATTGACTGGGGATCAGGACCCTGTCACTACGGTGGCAGATGCAGAGGAGATGAAAGCTAAAATTTCCCAGGCGCATTTAGCAGTTTTGCCTGCCTCACATATTTCAAATATTGAGGCTGAGCAAGCATTTACCCAAACTGTTTTGGATTTTTTGAGTCAACATTAATTTACAAAGAGGTTAAATAATGCTTTATCTAGTACATATGGTGGTGAATATTCCTCATGATTTGCCCCAAGAGCAAGCAGCAAAACTTATCGAAGAGGAAAAGCAGTATTCTCAAGAGCTACAGCGCCAAGGGAAATGGGCTCATATTTGGCGTGTGGTGGGTGAGTATGCAAATTACAGCATATTTGATGTTAAGGATAACGAAGAGTTGCATGAGTTATTGCGACAATTGCCTTTGTTTCCATACATGGATATCAAGGTAACTCCTTTAGCTACACACCCTTCCGCGGTGTAACGCACATTTTCAGGAAATAATTAAAAAGAGATAAAGGAGGGGCTGCTATGAGAAGCTGGTTTAAGGATTGGTCTATAACGGCCTGGATGACAGGGTTCATTGCCGTTCTTGTTTCTTATAGCGGCCCATTAGTAATATTTATTCAAGCTGCTCAGGTCGGAGGCATGTCGGCTGAGATGTTGAGCTCTTGGATCTGGGCTGTTTCTATTGGTAGTGGTCTTAGCGGTATTATTCTCAGCATTTGGTTGCGGGAGCCAGTTATTACCGCATGGTCCGCTCCAGGAACAGCTCTTTTAATAAATTTATTTCCAGAGATCACTTTAGCAGAGGTCGTGGGCGCCTATTTATTGGCTGCTTTAGTGACTGTGGTAATTGGTCTAAGTGGATATTTTGAGCGTATCGTTCGTTTAATTCCCAGTGGTATTGCTGGCGCGATGATGGCTGGTATTTTATTTCAGTTTGGCATCCAAGCATTTCAGGTGAGCTCCGAATATCCCGCATTAGTATTTTCAATGTTGGCAGTTTATTTGTTATGCCGGCGAATCATGCCCACATTCACTATTATTGTTGTTGCGGTCTTTGGCTTTGTGTTGGCGCACTTAATGGGCTTAACTCATTTTGAAGCACTCGAGCTTAGCTTCGCTAAGCCAATTTTTATTGTGCCAGAATTTAGTCTTGGTGCTTTTATCAGTTTTACTATTCCTTTGTTAATAGTGAGCCTGTCAGGGCAGTATCTACCAGGTATGGTAGTCATGCGTTTGGCTGGTTATAAGGAACATTCGCGCCCCATTGTGTCAGTAACCGGTTTTGTATCTATAGGCACGGCATTCTTTGGTGGCATTTCTATAGTGCTGGCCGCCATTACCGCAGCTTTATGCACTGGCGAAGAGTCGCACCAAGATAAAGATAAGCGTTATGTCG
>CALKIR010000012.1 GCA_937995985.1 uncultured Alcaligenaceae bacterium | reverse complement strand
CTTTTTTAAGAGCCATAAAGTCATTTAACACAAGAACGTCATCGTAATCCTTATTGAAATAATGTGTCCCTGTACCTAAATGAATCAGTAGCTCTTGACCATCACGCTGCAAATTTACCACCCACTGATCGCCACGCATATACGAATGCTGAGGAAACTCGTACTCAAAGGGCAGCCATAGCTTTCCGTCAAATCCTACCAACCCCCAGTAACCGTCCTTTTTCGCATAAAAGTATTCCGGCTTTATACCACACCCTCCACAATAACTGATCTGTTCAAACTCAGCGGGAATCACCATCTCATGTGATTCTCCTTCATAGACCCCCCATTTCTCACCTTGTTGTACAGCAAAAAAATTTTGGAAACCAAATGACTGCACGTCTTGATACTTAGCTGGAACCATCTCTTCACCTTCGAAAGTGAATAAGCCCACCAGTCCATCTTTATGAGCCTTTAATGTTTGACAAGGCCTTTTTTCCAAATAATCATAGTCAGCTTTTATCAACCATTGCCCCGTACGCGGATCCACCAGCCCCATTTTTTGATCCCGAGCCACCAAATAGTGCGCTATAACACCCTCATCAAAAGGGCTCAACTGATAACAGCCTGTTTGCTGGGCAGTCAGCACAGTATCTATTTTATGATCGAACAGACGCTCGCCTTGTGTATTAATATAAAAGGTCTTCCCTGCTTGTTCCGCACGAGCCAACCCACCTTGAAAAACTGATACTGCTTCATAAACCTTGGGGTTGCTAATCATTAGCATTTCTAGAAAATCAGCCTGCTGACGCTCTACTTTCGTCAATGACACCTCGGCTTTATCATCCCGATTCACAGAAATCTCTGCATTTTCTTGTGCCACACCTTGCCTATCAGGCATAGATATGTCACGAGCATCCCTCTCTGCCATCTCTTCCTCGCGCACCTCCTCCCAAAGAACCACATTAAAACTATCCTCAGGAGCACGTAATAACGTGGCAGGATCTATGGGGCGGATACTGATGGTCTCCCTGTTAACTCCTAATTGGTGTCCATCTATAGACACGCTATTTAACTGTTTTACAGCATATCCCGACACTCCCAAGCCTTTGAGTTGATAAAACCATGAGGGTAGCGCTGGGCTCACCCAATACCATGCCTCTGCGGTATTCTCCTCGTCATTTTTCTCATCCCAATAACGAATCAGTTCTATCTCAAAACCCAAAATAGAATCATGCTCTTGAGAAGTCGTTTCCATGTGCGCCCACTGACTGTCATGACCTCCATCGTCCAAAAAATCATTCTGGTACCGCTCAAATGTAAATTGGTAAATTACAGGGTCGCCAGTGTCATACACAAATAACGCATCAGCGGATCGATCATAAATGATATTTTCACCTCCCACCTCAGAATCAAAGTGATTATATACTTCACTCGAGAAACGCTCGATGATCCTTTTCTGTGCCAGCAAGGTATTTAATGCATCGACTTCAGCAACAAAATCCGGGGAGGCCGTTTCTTCTTCCTGCAAGGTCAAATAAACACGTGAAACCGTCTCCCAAGCGCCAGTAATATCCTCTGTTGCCCATTGCACCGACATAGCCTCCTCCCCCCCTGTCTCGCTGTTGCCCAACTGAGACTGCGCCCAAACAAAGGATTGTATCAACAGCATAAAAGCCAAGAAAAAACTATATAGAAATCGAAAAAAAATACTCATAAAATCATTATTCCTCAATTAACTCGCCCCATTTCTCGGCTGCACAACCATTCAAACTATCATAGCAAAACCGATTTTATTGCAAAAAGCTGACGCAATATATCCTAATGATCCTTGCTACCGTCCAAGTCGGCTAGCAAGCATATCAAAATGCAACTTTATTTTTTAGTGTAAGTAAATATTAGTTAAAAGCCAATTTCAGTTCTAAAGATTA
>CALKIR010000011.1 GCA_937995985.1 uncultured Alcaligenaceae bacterium | reverse complement strand
CTTTTTTCATTTCAACCGGTATTGTTGCACTTGCCGAAATTGGCGATAAAACCCAGGTTGCCACCTTGGGCTTAGTCGCTGAATATCAGCATTATTGGGCAGTGGTACTTGGTACCACCCTTGGAATGATGATAGTGAATGCCCCCACAGTTTTAGTTGGCAACAAATTTGCCCAAAAGATACCCATTTCTTGGTTACATCGACTCTCCGCCCTGGTATTCTTAGTCTTAGGAGTATTAGCACTATTTCGTGCAGCAGGCCTATCGGAGTAAAATGACTGTGCTTCCCTATTTAATAGGTTTGTGCCATGAGCAACCCTAGCCCATTTCGTATTTGGCTTGTTTTTTTATTTGTTATTCTCTTTTCCCATCCAGGTTATGCAGCAAAGACTACCACTATGAACGATCTCTCTCGCATTACCCCTTTTCAAGCCGTTGATATCGAGCAGATTACCACTTCACAACGCCCCACCTTGGTCAAATTTTGGGCCAGCTGGTGTCCTCAGTGCCTCCAAGAGCTACGCAGTACCGAGGCCTTAGCTCAAGATCCCGATCTCCAAGGGGTGAACATTCTTACCCTGGCCTCCCCAGGGCACCTAAATGAACTTCCTGAAGACCAATTTACTGCTTGGTTTACAGGATTAAAAGAGTATCCTCACCTCCCTGTACTCCTAGACCCTAGCGGTCAATGGATAAACAACTTAGGAATACGTGCCTACCCAAGCTGGGCCTTATTTGATGCCCAAGGTCATTTTGTACGTTTAATAACTGGCAGTCTCAATAAAGAACAAATCCTTCGTCTCAAGGATGATGCCCAAACTGAACTCCATGCCAGCCCAGCCACCCCCATCAATAAAGCCCAGTCTGCACGAAGTGCACTGCGAGAAATATACTTTGCAGGAGGATGCTTCTGGGGCGTAGAGGCTTATTTTGAGCGCCTCCCTGGTGTTGTGAATGTGCTCTCAGGCTATGCCAATGGTCGCACTGAACACCCTACCTATGAACAAGTAATCTATGCCAACACCGGACATGCCGAAACAGTACAAGTACGCTATGACCCCAGTCAGATCAGCTTGGATGATTTGCTGTGGCATTTTTTCCGAATTATTGATCCAACCACACTCAACCGTCAGGGGAATGATGTAGGCACTCAATATCGCAGTGGCATCTATACTACTAATGCCCTAGATAGAGCGCATGTCGCCTATGCTCTAAGTCTATTGCAACACCAGTATGATAAGCCCATCGTGATTGAAAATGAACCATTGCGTCACTTCTATCTCGCCGAAGACTATCATCAAGACTACTTACAAAAAAACCCCGGAGCATATTGCCATGTGGATCTTAATTTACTAAACACCCCACTCCACAAGCCCAGCCCCGAGTTTATTAAACCGGACCAAGAGCTTTTACGCAGCCAATTAGATGAACTGCAATACTACGTGACTCAAGAAGATGGCACAGAGCGCCCCTTTAGCCACCCCTACAATGATCTTGATGAGCCTGGCCTGTATGTGGATATCATCAGCGGCGAGCCTTTGTTTAGCTCGGCGGACAAATACGACAGTGGCTGCGGTTGGCCTAGCTTTGTTAAACCTATTCACCCTCATGCAGTAACCGAGCACCGCGATACCAGCTTTAATATGATTCGCACTGAAGTACGTAGCCGCTTGGCCAACTCACATCTCGGACATGTGTTTCCTGATGGACCACGTGAACGCGGAGGCTTGCGCTATTGCATCAACGGTGCAGCCTTAGAGTTTATTCCCCTAGAGGACATGCAAGCGCGTCATTACGGGCCCTGGATTCCTTTAGTCAAAACACAATAGCAATGATCTAATCCTTGTCTGCTCGTCCTTAGGCGCTCTTAAGCAATCTGGGTATACTATCTATAAAATGAAAAACTATTATTAGTAGTGGCAATAGCCCCTTAAAAATATTATGATGCACGAACTGCTGATTGCTGACGATCACCCCCTGTTTCGCGAAGCACTCAAGGGCTTTATAAGTAAATACTATCCTCATACTCATATTTATGAGGCAGATAATGCCGGTGCACTCTATAAACTTGTAGAGCAGCACCCTGATGCGGATTTGTTATTACTCGATTTAAATATGCCTGATACGGTAGGGTTTAATTCCCTGATTTATCTGCGTAGCGAATACCCTGCCTTGCCCGTTGCTATTATCTCAGCGCATGAGACCCCTCAGCTCATGAGACGCGCCCTAGAGCACGGAGCAGTTGGCTTTATTCCTAAATCCTCCTCTCAAGATACCCTCAAACTGGCCCTAGAGTGTATTTTACAAGGCTCACCTTGGGCACCAGCTGCAGCCCAAGATGCACCAAGCATCAGTGTCGAGGAGCGCAATGCTGCTAATGCCTTGCGCAGCCTCACCCCACAACAACTCCGTGTCCTACAAATGGTATGTACAGGACTGTTAAATAAGCAAATAGCCTATGAGCTTAATGTCTCTGAAGCGACCGTCAAAACCCATATGACAGCAATTTTGCGCAAACTTGGGGCAAATAACCGAACCCAAGCGGTTCTCATTGCAAATCAATTACAGCTCAATCCAAACGAATTAAATTTTGACCCCCACTCTTAGTCCTTATTGCTAGGTACTGTTTGCCTTCCTTGCGCCGCCAATGCTGCCGCAGCCCCTTAATGCTTGTACTGGGCAGCTAAAAAAGCACGCAAGGAAGCCGGCTTAACTGGCTTTGTTAAGACCAAATACCCTCGCTCACGTGCATCACGCTTGACCTCATCACTGCCATCTGCGGTAAATAACGCTCCATGTATATGTTTTGCATCACGCCGCAATAAATCTAAGCTATCCAACCCATTTAAGCGGTCATGCAAATGATAGTCTACTAAGAGTACATGCGGCTGTTCATTCATTTTTTCTAATGCCTCATCCACAGTACTCGCTGTAATTACCTCCACCCCCCACTGTGATAATAACGTTTTTACTCCGAACAGTATTTCTACATCATTATCTAAACATAACACCTTTAAGCCTTTTAATTGACGGTTCAGATCCATACTAAATGGACGCTCTGTAACAGTTAACGGCAATGTTGCATGCTCGGTGGCCAAAGGCACCCGTATACTAAACATACTGCCTTTCCCCACCTCAGAGCGAGCAGATAAACGGTGTTCTAAAAGATTAGAAATACGCTGACATATAGACAGCCCCAACCCTAATCCGCGCTCCCCCCATACATGACGCTGTTCATAACGGCGAAACTCATCAAAAATCTGCTCTAAATGATGCTCAGGGATGCCTTGCCCCGTATCCCAAACCTGAAACTCCACCTCACGCCTAGCGCGGATTCTCACTCCAACTACAATGCGCCCCTGAACGGTATACCGTAACGCATTAGAAATAAAATTTTGCAGCACCCGACGCAATAAGCGCTTGTCACTATGCACCAGCACATTGCGACTATAAAACCTCATCTCTAACTGACGTCGCCGCGCAATGGGCATATACTGCTCTTTGAGTTTGTCCAAAAAAGGAGTGACTGCAAATACAGTTTTATCAGGTTTTAACGCACCCGTATCTAATTGAGAAATATCGAGCAAGCCATCAAGCAATTCTTCTGCAGCACGTAAAGAGGTATCAACCCGCTCTGCCAAACGGCGCATCTCATCCATATCATTTGCCCCATACAATGCCGCAGCAAATAAACGCGCTGCATTAATGGGCTGCAAAACATCATGACTCACTGCAGTTAAAAATAATGTCCGCGACTCTTGTGCGCGCCTTGCTTCTTTGGTTCGTGCGGCAACGCGCTGCTCTAAGGTTTCATTAATCTCTAATAGCTCAGCCTCTACCCGCTGAAACTCGGTAATATCGTTATAGCTGGTCACATAGCCCCCTCCCGGCAAAGGACGACCACGCAATTCAATCACCTGAGCATTATTATTAATCGTCCGTTGGAATACATGTGAGGTTCCTGCGCGCATATAGTTAATACGCTTTTGCACCGCCTTTTCTATATCCTCTGGGCGCTCATAAGGAATTTTTCCGCGCTCAGCATTAAACCGTATTAAGTCTGCGACATGACGCCCTACATATAACATTCCTGGTGGATAGTTAAACATCTGCTGATACCGCTGATTCCAAGCCACCAATCGCATATCTGCATCGACTACACTGATCCCTTGATCCAAATTATCTAAGGTAGCAAGTAAAATTTCCCGATTGAAACGCAACTCTGGTCCGGCCTGATCCAATAAAGAAACAATGGCTGCCACCTCAAGCCCAGAACCACGTAATGCACTCGTTAACACCAAACGCGCAGAAGCAGCACCAACAGCAGCGGCTAATAACAATTCTGTAAATTGCAACCACTCCTGATCCGCCCGTAAATCCTGATGTAATTTAATCCCCATTGTCTGCGCTTGTTTTCTAAAAGCGCGCTTGGCCTTACTGGCTCCCACAACACGCTCAGCCAAGGCCAATAAATCATTAACAAAGACTGAGTTTTGCTCATACATCGAACCGCTAGCACGACGTTTGGCATAGGGGGTAAAAAAGGGCTCGGCATGCAACAGCTCCCCTAAACTAGGACGTCGCCACGCTGAGACCAATAAAAAAGTAAACACATTAAGTAAAAGCGACCAAAAAGTCCCATGAGTGAGCGGATCCATCCCTTTTAGACCAAATAGCTCATACGGGCGTAATGCCTCAATACCAAATGGGCCATGCATAATCCAAGCCGTGTCAAACCAGCTGGCTTCGGATAAGGTTGGCAGCAATAATGTATAAATCCAAACTACAAACCCCACCCATAAACCAGCCTCTACTCCCTGTCGACTGGCACCTTGCCAATACAGACCTCCAATTAAACCCGGAGCAAACTGTGCTACAGCAACAAAAGCCATCAGCCCATAAGCAGCCAATACCGTATCACTGCGACTGCCATAGTAATAACCATAGGCAACTGCTGCTACTAGTAAGATAGCTATTCGCCTGACCCACAAGACAGTAGAGGACACACTTCCTTGTTGATGCACCCAGCCCTGGCGTAAAAACCAGGGCATGACCAAGTCATTACTCACCATAGTAGCCAAGGCCACACTGGTTACAATCACCATCCCCGTTGCCGCTGAAAACCCACCAATATACGCTGCCAAAGCCAAAGCAATCTGACCCTGTGATAAGGGCAAGGCCAGAACATAAGTATCTGGAGCAACTTCATCACCTCCCCCTGCAAAAATAGCCTGCCCCACTACCGCAATCGGCAGCACCATCAAAGACACAATGATTAAATAACTACCAAAAATCCACCGTGCTTGACGCACATCACTCACATCACCGCATTCAACCACTGCTACATGAAACTGCCGCGGCAAACACACAATAGCAGCAAAGGCCAAAAGAGTTTGGGTTAAAAAACCTCTTGCTGGCGACTGGCTCAGTAAGCTTTGGGTCGCATGAACGACTGAGTAATCATTTTTATTAGCCCAAAATAAAGCAAATACACCAACAGCTATGAGCGCCCACAGTTTAATAAAGGACTCAAAGGCAACGGCAAGCATCAGTCCAGGGCGATGCTCTGTTGCATCGACTTGGCGAGTCCCAAAAAGAATAGAAAACAAAGCCATGATCACGGCTACATATAAAGCAGGATCTCCAAACAAACCCTGCTGCAACTCTCGCCCCGTTAGCACATTTAAACTTAGGGTGACAGCCTTATACTGCAATGCCAAATAGGGCACGCCAGCAATCACTGCAATCAAAGCCACCAGACTGGCCAAGCGCTGAGAACGCCCATAGCGACGAGATATTAAATCAGCAATAGATACCGTATTTTGAGACTGAACGACCAAGGCTAACCGCTCAATAAGGCGCCAAAAGAAAATAAATAAGATCAGCGGCCCAAGATAAATGGATACATACCCCCAGCCAGAACGAACTGCCGTTCCCACCGCTCCATAAAAAGTCCAAGAAGAGCAATAAACGGCCAAGGCAAAGCTATAAATTACTGGACGTAACCATGGTTGTTGCGCGTATAAGGGGCGTCGATCACCATACCAAGCCAAAGCGAATAAAATCGCCGCATAGGAAAAAGACGCCAAAACCACCCAGGCCACAAACATCTAGTTGTCTCCTACTTTGGTATAGCTTTATTATTTTACTTAAGAGAGTATATTTAATTAGTATCCACTAGGATACGGAACTACTAAAAAAATAATTCTTATTCTATTTGCCTACCAGCAAATATACCAAATCACCAAAAATAACTATTTATACAGAGGGAATATGAGACATACAACATTAAACTTTGATACCCTCCCCCAAAAACCCCATGGAGGAGTTCTCGTCAATCAGGTAGTCCCTGAGGAGCAACGAGCCGAACAAATAGCCAAGGCCAAAACTCTGCCCTCAATACGTATTGATCTCGAGGCAATCATCACCATAGAGATGATCGCTACGGGGGTATTATCACCTAATAAGGGCTTTATGAACAAAGAGGACTACATGTCCGTCTTAGATAAGGGCCGCCTTAGCGATGGTACTATTTGGCCTGTTCCACTGAGCTTTGCTCCCATTGGCGATCGCAATAAAGAAGTCATTGCCGGACTTAAAATTGGTGATCAAGTCGCCCTGACTGACGACAAAAATGAGCCTATCGCCATTCTCGATATCGAAGATATCTTTGCTTATGACAAAGCCCATCGAGCCAAGCACCTCTTTGGGACAACAGACCGCAACCACCCTGGTGTTGACTCAATTTACCGTCGTATGGGCGACACATCTCTAGGAGGGACATTACATCTGCTCAATCGTGCAGATTGGGGCCCCTTTGAAAAACTCCGTCGCGAGCCCATTGATACCTGGCGCCTATTCTACCAAGAGCGCAAATTCCGTTCTGTAGCAGGCTTTATTACTGGTGCCAACCCCTTACACCGAGGACACGAATATATTCACCGCAACGCCCTTGAAGAAATTGATGGGCTATTCTTACAGCCTTTGGTAGAAATGGCCAAGCGTGAATACGTCCGTCATGAATATCGCGTCCTTGCGTATCGTAATGTATTGGATACTTATTACCCCAAAGATCGAGCCATTCTCTCACCATTGCGCGTAACTTATATCTTTGCTGGCCCACGGGAAACAGTCCTCCATGCACTCATTATGAAAAACTATGGCTGCACGCATGCTCTGATTGGCCGCGACCATGCGGGGATTGGTGATTATTACGATAAGTATGCGAGCCACAGCATTTTTGATGAGTTTACGCCCCAAGAGCTTGGCATTGATGTACGCCTCTTTTACGAAGTATTTTACTGCACTCATTGTGCGACGCATGCCACCAGCCAAACCTGCCCCCACGATGAGCGCTATCGTATCAACATCTCTGGTACAGGAATTCGTGAAATGCTTCGTCATGGCATTTTACCTCCCAAAGAGGTGGTGCGCCCTGAATCCGCCTTAGCAGCCATCCAAGGGGTTCAGCCCAAAGGGGTTGATGAAAACAAAGAAGCCGTTCTTAATGTTGGCAGCGTAGTCAAAGGGATATTCCCCTTTTACCTCAAATACAACCGTCTTGGCGGCACCGAGCGTACGACCCCATTACAGCCCAAAGATCTCACCATTCGCGATCTCGAGCTTGCGAGCTACGACGCGCGCAGCTCCGCCACCAAGATCTACGATGATATTTACCAAGAGTACTGGAGTCTACTCGATCACAACGACACGCTGCGTCCCGTCTGGAAAGACCAAGCACGGCAAAACTTATACGAACAACAAAAACGCATTATTGCTGATCTCAAAGAAAAATACGAATTGGCTCCCGAACAAGCCTCAGATGAGTTTATGTACCAAGACAAAGCTGAAGTGGAGCGCGAATTACAGGTGGCTGAGCGCCTCCTCACAGAAATTCCGCCACGCCTCAACAAAGAGGACTTTGCTGCACGGACCTGGAATATTCTTCCTTATCAACGCTATAGAGGTGCAGATAAAGAAGACTAAACTTTCTATAGGCTTAGAAACCTCCAAGCCGTTTAACCATCCCGCAAGGGATGGTTTTTTTATTGTTATAGATGACTCAAAATACTATTTTGCTCATATACTATACGAAAGCAAGTGCC
The DNA here is from genome assembly GCA_937995985.1 of uncultured Alcaligenaceae bacterium. Taxonomy (GTDB): domain Bacteria; phylum Pseudomonadota; class Gammaproteobacteria; order Burkholderiales; family Burkholderiaceae_B; genus Paenalcaligenes. The sequence continues at coordinate 7,318 of CALKIR010000011.1, read as the reverse complement.
TCTCTTACACTACTGCTGTTAAGGATCCGCTCCTCATATTTTTTATAACAACCTATTGCTGCTCTCTTCGCAGCACCATTCAGGCATATGATTCAGGCATTTTCAAATCGCTGTGTACCGCTTCGCTTACGTTTTTACTCTCTAACACTGATTTTAGCCTTGAGTACTGGCTGTGCTACATCTCCCAGCCCTTCCATTACAACGGCTCCTCGCTCTGAACTCGAACCGCCCCGCCACAACCAACTCTTCGCTTCTACTAAATACACAACACCGGACATCGCTGATCACACTCTGAACATTGACCCTGAGCACCAGTACACCTTAGCCGAGCTCATAGATATTGCACAGCGCAGCAACCCCACCACACGTATTGCTTGGTTACACGCTCAGCAGGCGGCAACCTCAGTAGGCATGACCAAAAGTACTTATTTGCCTTTTATTTCTGCCATTGCTATTGCTGGATATCAAAAAAGTCACAAGGATAACCGTTTTTCGGTCTTGGATCATAATTTCGACCTCTCCACACGCAGCAGCGTGCGGGGAGTCATTCCTGCATTAACTTTAGAATGGCTATTATTCGATTTTGGCAAACGCAGCGCAATTAAAAAAGCCGCAGAGAACATGGCAATTGCTAGTCGTTTTGCTTTAGGCGCAGCCCATCAGGCGGTCATTTTTAATGTGACCCAGAGCTATTTTCAATATGCGAATGCACTCAGACAACTAGAGATTAGTCAGCAAAACCTTGCTAATGCAGACTATATCCTAGAAGCGGCCCAAGCAAACTATGCTACGGGCCTGGGAACAACCATAGAGGTTGCACAAGCCAAACAACTTCGCGCTCAGGCACAACTACTCATCGTAAAAAATAAAGGGGAAGTACATTCAACCCGACAGTTACTACTCTCAGCTATTGGACTGGATCCAAGCCAAGCAATCAATATTGATATTCAAGAATATGCCCTTCCCTCTATCGATGACCTGCCCTCCGAGCATATGCTTCAAGCTGCTGTACAGCATCGTCCTGATGTACAGGCCACTCAATCCACAGTTGCAGCCGCACAAGCCGGAATAGAGTCTGCTCGTGCTAACTACTACCCTAAAGTAGCCCTCATGGGCATTACCGCGGGAGGAAACTCTAAACTGCACATACAAGGTCTACCCGCCCTATCTCCTCGATCAGCTTCTACCGCTGTATTACTTGGCATCAGCATTCCCATCTTTGATGGAGGCCTTCGCAGCATGCAACTCAGACAAGCACAACTAGAAGCCAAAGCTGCTCAAGAAGCCCATCATAAAAATAAATATGATGCTTTAAAAGAAATGCATATCGCCGGGGATGCCTTACGCACGGCACTAGAAGCCTATAGCGCTTCACAAGTTTTACTTGAAGCCGCCCAAACCACTTATGATGCTGCTTTAGAGGCCTACCAAGTGGGCCTAAGCAGCATGACCCTGCTAAGCGAAGCGGCTAGTGGCCTTGCTGCAGCCAAAGAAGCCCACTATGCTGCTTATACCGCAGCGCAAATCGCCTCAGCTAGCTTAGCTTTTGCCATGGGCGAAGCTAATGAATATATGCCTCACTTAGATTGAGTGTTGTGCAGCCCTTTGCTGAGCCTGTAGTGGTTGAATTAACGCCTCATCAAGCCGTTCTCTGAGCTGCGCCAGATGGCGCTCCAAATCTTTTTTCTCTTGTGGACTGGGACGAATATTTTTTAACTCAAATATCATCATTTGCATATTAGTTCTAGCAGCTGCAAGCTTAAGCTCCACTCGGGCTACTTGTTGCACCCATTGATCCATATCATGGGTGCAAGACACACTAATCTGCTCTAAAACCTCTTGGGCCTGGTCTAAATTTCGCTCTGCAACGGGTTTTTGCCCCACAGGCCAGATCCGCGTAAAAAATACGTACATCATGACATTACCCAAGAGTACCCCAACAATACGATCCCAAGCTGCATCAAAATCAAAGCTCGGTCCAAAACTATGCAATACAACTAAATAAAAAGCAAACGCAATTTGAATGCCCATATAAGAAATACGTTCTGGACCTGTGAATACCCAAGCGCCAAGCCAGGACACTAGAAATACCAATAGCATTAAACTGCCAATATCAGTGATATGCACCATTAGAAATAAGAGGGTCAACATACCTAAGGCAGCCCCAATCAAACAGCCAATAATCCTTAATGTTAGCTTATGCAGGGTTTCTGCTGTACTACCCAAAGCTGCTACATAACACGTAATCATTGCTGTGTGAATGCCCTGCCAGTCTGCAATACTGTATAACATGTAGCAAATCGTGGCAGCAGCGGTGCCTTTAATTGCATGATGCTTATATTGTGCATTAGACCAAATATCGGGTTGCGCAAAAGGCTCTTTTTCTGCATCTAATTTACTAAAATTATCCTGTTGACTTAGGGCGCTGAACACAGCATAAAACTCATCAAGCAAAAGCGATGGGATTTCTAAATCTATTGGTTGTCCAGCTTGGCTCCCTCCTTCTATTAACTTGGCTTTCAATTGTTGCGGGCTAGGAATTAATTGTGCTGCCAAAGGCTGCCCTTGATGCACAGCATGTGCTGCGTGCAAGCATAATTCAGCAAGTTGCTGATTTAATTGTGCAGCACGAGGATCTGTTAACCAGCCCTCTCTATCCCATGCTAAAACTGCAAGCATCATGCGATAAGCATGCAACGTGGCATGCTCTGCCCAGCGCACTTGCTGCTTGGGGACCAAGCGAAATACTCTTAACCACACAATCCTTTTTTGTTGCGCCTCCATTCCTAATGCCAACAGATCGCGCAAAGCATTTAATCCTTTCTGCTGTAATAATACTTGCTGACAAAGGTGTAAACGTTCGAAAAGCTCTAAATAAAGAACCTTTTTAGGTCTTCTGCCCCATAACCAATTGGTTAATAACACTATCCCCATGGGGGTTGCCGCCATTAACCAAGCATAAAGAGTGCCCCGAACAGCAATCTCTGGCACTTCTACATAATTTAATATTGATAATACAAAGGTAATGACTAAGGCAATAATCCCACCCAAAGGACCTAACTGGGTCGACGCACCAAAAAATAATAAAAAATAAGATGTAATTAAAATCAATGCCAAACGTAAGGCAGGGCTGGGCAAAGTAATCTCTATAATGGCTAATAATACAAAAACCACTATAGAAGCTAATATTATTAAAGCTGTGGCTAAGACGTTACTTTCTGCACTGTCAGAACGCATCACGAAAAAAATCACAAAGCAACTGACAGAAACAAAAGGAATCTTATAAATCATCGCCACACAAACCATCAGCGCGCAGATAAGAGCAATTCGCCAGCTCAAATCAACGCGCTCTGGAGTAGGCAGCAAATCATGTTTGACCTGCGTCCATAGCATGTGCCAGAAATTATTCACACTGCTCCTTATTGTGAATGACAACATTGGCAGATGCTCCTGCACGGAGCAAATCACGGGGCGCATCAATAAGGCTCACACGAACAGGAAAGCGTTGAGCAATATGAACCCAGTTTAAAGTTTTTTGTACATAAGGGAGTTTAAAAGGCAGATCAATTTGCTCTGCACTTGTCACGCCCCAACCAATACTCTCTACCACTCCTTTAGCTGGCCGACTGCTGTCAGCAAGGATATATACTGTGGCACAATCTCCTTTACTAATCCGCTCTAAATCAGTTTCCTTAAAATAAGCGGTTGCATAAGCATTATCTACATCAATTAAAGAAAATACTGATATTCCTGGTAAGACCTGCTCTCCTTCACGCGTATTAAGACCAACTATCCGCCCTGAAAAAGGTGCTTTCACCTCAGTTTTCGATAACTCGTACTCAGCCATAGCTAAGCCACTAATACGGGTAGATACAATTGCCTCCTCGGCAGCGGTGGTGCCCACTAAAGAGTCTGCTGCTTGCTGTTGCTCCAATGCCTGACTTAATGAAATCTCAGCATCACGCATTAGCGTACGCGCTTCATCAAGCTGCTGCTTGGGAACATACCCTTTTGGCGCCAATTCGGCTAGCCGTTGATAGGTCTGTGTAGTTAACTTTAAATTAGCTCGGGCACGTTCTACCTGCTCTTGAGCAATTTGTGCATTATGCTCTTCAGCTTTAATCAATCGCTGCTTACTGTCCAAAGTTGCTTGAGCAAGTTTTAACTCAGCTTGGGCCTGCTCAAAACGCAACCGATAAAAAGTCGGATCAATTTCAAATAATACCTCCCCCTCACGCACATACTGTCCATCGCGCACATACATTTTATGAATTTTCCCCGGGACCCCCGCACTAATATTCACAATAGCAGCACCTAAAACAGCATCCTCAGAAAGAGGGTTGGCTATCCGTTTCACCCACTGAGCCAAAGAAAACACGATAAGCAATAAAAAAACGACCAAAGCAAATAGGTAAGCCAGTCTTTTCTTGCTTTTTGAAGAATGAGAGGTTGTGTTGGTACTCATCGGTTAATCAAAAAACACCCACAAAGCTGCCAGACTAATCAACAAACTAAAACAAATATAAGTTAATAGTCGTAGAGGCAAATAATCATCTATGCCCACAAAAATGAGCACAACTCGCAAAAGAATAGTAAGAGGAATAGAAATAGCAACGCACACCAACCACGCTGGAAAATAAGAACCCGCAATATAAATAGACGGAGAATATTGGCAGCCTGCTAAAAATAACAGTAAAGGCAATAAAAAAAGGCGCCTGCTCATCATAATCGCTGTGTCTCTTCACACACTCAAGATAATTTAGTAATAGATTTTACTTTGTCCCACACCACCATCTATAGTTCCATACACCTCTATCTGAGTGCTGCTATTGCGAGAATGGTCTTGAGAAGAAGAACTATAAGGAGTTTGGGCACAGGCAGATAAAAACAAACTGAATAATGCCACAGTCGCAAAAAACACAGGCCTTTTAGGCATGATTCGCTCCAAGAAAATACTAATAGCTAATCATACCATTAGTTAAAAACAGATAGCTGCAGCTAAAGGGCAAAATACTTTAAAAAAGCCAAGTAATTATTGAAGCGTACATAATTACTTAGTATAAGCTTATAGATAAATACAGCAGATAATTAGTCTAAGCTTAAAATAATGTGTATAGTAAGGAAGCTAACCCTCAGATCATAACGAAACCCTTATCGCTGTCACGGTGTTTTTGGTGCAGACGATATTAAGCACCCTCATTGGGTGCTTTTTTTCTCAGATCTAAATAGTTGAGCAATCCCTATTATATGGGCTAAGTTAGCGCCTAAAACACAGAAAATAGCCTCGTATTGGCTGTGCTTGTCCATTAAGCATATAGCCCTCTTGACGCTCCACTAAACGTTCTTGCACAAGAGTAAAACCGTATTTTTTTAACTCTCTAATAAAACGGTTCTTATAGCCACGATTGGGATCAACTACCCATACCTCAGCTCGAGGCATGGCCACACTATCTATATAATCTGCAACAAAAAATGCGCTATCAGGTTCGTATAATAAATCACTGCCAATTACTAAATCATAACGCTCATAAACCGGTAAAGCCCCCATATCATTAATATTAAAACGTTGCTCAGTTGGCCCCCAGCGTCCATAGCGATAAGGCAAAATAGGAAGATTATTAAGACGCAAATTACGTCGCAAAAACTCTGGAACCTTGGGATGATAATCGCTTGCAGTAACCTGCAAACAGTTAACATGAGCAACTAAACTTGCTAAGGCCAGGCCACAGCCAATTTCTAGTACTCGAGTATGGGGAGCAATATCTTGGTTCAGAACCTTGTCTGCAAGCAGTACCCCGGATGGCCAGATCATCCCAAATAGTGGCCAAAGCGCTGAAGTAATACCCAGGCGCTTTGCTCGACCATGCGGATCGTAAAATTGATTTCTATCTTTTAAGGTTAATAATTCAAAAGTAGGGCCATCAAAAAACGAAATTGTATTTAATTTGGTCAATAGTGAATCTTTAGGCATTAAGGAACACTATTAGATATTATCACAAACTATTAACCTTAGCTTTAAGATTGATTTTTTTAAATTCGCTTAATTTATAATGCCAATAAAAAAGCCCTTAAGCAAATTTCATTGCTTAAGGGCTCTACTTCCTAACGGAAGGTGAAGCGTAACTGTTTAATAAAATGAAAAACCCCGCATCCATAGGATACGGGGTATTTGTTTAGTGCCTGACGATGACCTACTTTCACAGGCGCTCAGCCCACTATCATCGGCGCTAAGGCGTTTCACCTTCCTGTTCGGGATGGAAAAGGGGTGGGTCCACCTTGCTATGGTCGTCAAGCGAAACTTTTCGCTGCATACTTATCTTTAGCAACTTGGGAAAAAGCACAAGGTTTAGAGCTCATTTAGTATGGATTACGTTAGGTGCGATGCATAGATCAACACGATTTTCTGTGCGCTGTGTATGTTCTATAACCTCAGTGGTTATAGGATCAAGCCGCACGGGCAATTAGTACTGGTTAGCTGCGTGCATTGCTGCACTTCCACATCCAGCCTATCAACGTCCTGGTCTCGAACGACCCTTCAGGGGGGTCTAGCCCCCGGGATACCTCATCTTCGGACAAGCTTCCCGCTTAGATGCCTTCAGCGGTTATCTCTTCCGCACATAGCTACTCGGCAATGCCACTGGCGTGACAACCGATACACCAGAGGTGCGTCCACTCCGGTCCTCTCGTACTAGGAGCAGGCTCCGTCAAGTATCCAACGCCCACGGCAGATAGGGACCAAACTGTCTCACGACGTTTTAAACCCAGCTCACGTACCTCTTTAAATGGCGAACAGCCATACCCTTGGGACCGGCTACAGCCCCAGGATGAGATGAGCCGACATCGAGGTGCCAAACACCGCCGTCGATATGAACTCTTGGGCGGTATCAGCCTGTTATCCCCAGAGTACCTTTTATCCGTTGAGCGATGGCCCTTCCATTCAGAACCACCGGATCACTATGTCCTGCTTTCGCATCTGTTCGACGTGTTAGTCTCACAGTTAAGCACGCTTTTGCCATTGCACTATCAAGACGATTTCCGACCGTCTCTAGCGTACCTTAGAACTCCTCCGTTACCCTTTAGGAGGAGACCGCCCCAGTCAAACTGCCCACCATGCACGGTCCCCGACCCGGTTCACGGGCCAAGGTTAGAACCGTAAACAGACCAGGGTGGTATTTCAAGGATGACTCCACGCGAACTGGCGACCACGCTTCAACGCCTCCCACCTATCCTACACAGGCCGGTTCACAATCCAATGCAAAGCTGCAGTAAAGGTTCATGGGGTCTTTCCGTCTAGCCGCGGGGAGATTGCATCATCACA
>CALKIR010000010.1 GCA_937995985.1 uncultured Alcaligenaceae bacterium | reverse complement strand
TAAGCTTTTTGATACCACACAAAGTCGTAGGCATAGCCGTTTTCAGGAGGCTGGGGAAGCCGTTTTATTTCACGCCATTGAGGATTGAGCATAGGAAAAAAACTATCACCAGATACTTCTGCATGGACCTCCGTAGCAATCAGCTCATCGGCTAAAGGTAGGGCCTGTTGATAAATTTGGGCACCTCCAATGATGCAAATAATGCCTGATTGTTGAGGGTGCTGTGCGGCTGCCTGCAGGGCCTGAAGCAAATCTCTGCATACTGTGGCGCCTGGTGCTCGAAAATGAGGGGTGCGGCTGACAACATAATTGGGGCGTCCTGGTAAGGGGCGACCAATGGAGTCCCAGGTATGACGGCCCATGATAATTGGATGCCCGAGAGTCTGTTTTTTAAAGTGGGCTAGGTCGCCTGGGAGGTGCCAAGGCAAAGCATTATCTTTACCAATACAGCGGTTACGTGAATAGGCAACCACCAGGCGAATGGTTGGGGGAAGAGACATCGGTGCAGATTGAGAAAGGGAAGAGTGGTGATTCATTTTGGAATAAAGGTCTTATACAGCCACTTGAGCTTTGATATGGGGGTGCGGATCGTAATTAAGAATTTCAAAATCCTCAAGCTCATAAGAGAAAATATCTTTGGGACGGCGGCGGATGCGAAGCTGTGGGTAGGGGCGCGGTGTGCGACTCAGTTGCAGCTTGGCTTGCTCGAGATGATTGCTATAGAGGTGACAATCGCCCCCTGTCCAGATAAATTCACCAACTTTGAGATCGCATTGCTGTGCCACCATGTGAGTTAATAAGGCGTAGCTGGCAATATTAAAGGGAACACCTAGAAAAATATCCGCGCTACGCTGATACAGTTGGCAGGATAGCTGGTTATTTGCAACATAAAACTGAAATAAGGCATGACAGGGGGGCAGAGCCATATCTTCGAGTTGGCCGACATTCCATGCGCTGACAATTAAGCGACGAGAGTCTGGATTATTTTTAATTTGCTCAATGACTTGGCTAATCTGATCAATTTTTTGCCCATTAGGAGCCGGCCAGGAGCGCCATTGAACGCCATAAATGGGACCCAGATCGCCTTGTTCATCGGCCCACTCATCCCAGATCGTGACCTGCCTATCATTGAGCCAGCGAATATTCGAATCACCGCGTAAAAACCATAGGAGTTCGGTGAAAATACTTCTGGTATGCAGTTTTTTAGTGGTAATCAGGGGAAAGCCCTGAGTCAGATCAAAACGCATCTGATAGCCAAACACTGAGCGGGTGCCCGTGCCGGTACGATCGCTTTTTTCTACGCCTTGTTCATAGACATGGCGCATAAAGGTTTCATATTGGTTATAAGTCATGAGCGCATTATTTAGGAGAAAAGAAAACAATTATTCGCTTGCTGTATCAGCAGTATTTTCTATGGTAACGGTGTAGCTTATCTCAGCGGTTTTAGCTAGCATTGCGCTAGCAGAGCAGTATTTATCATGAGAGAGCTTAACGGCTCGTTCAACAGCTTGTTGGGGCAGATTCTTGCCGCGTACCACAAAATCAAATTGAATGCGGGTAAATACTTTTGGGTCTGTATCCGCGCGCTCGGCCTGTAAGCGCACCGTACAGTCTTCAATGGCGTGTCGTCCCCGTTGCAAAATCAAGACCACATCATAGGCTGCACAGCCTCCCGTGCCTGCCAGTAATAGCTCCATTGGGCGCGGGGCGCGGTTATGACCGCCGCCTTCGGGAGCTCCGTCCATGGTGACGATGTGGCCACTGCCTGTGCTGCCAACAAAGAGCATGCCGTTTTGATCATTCCAGTGTACTGTTGCGTGCATGGATTTCTCCCGATTAGATTGAAAGATATCAAAGGTTTATCATTTTAGCAGTTTGTGAAGTGACTGTAGAGAGTCGAGCAGTGTTAAAATGCCCTGCAGATGAGTAATCACCATAGGATGTATCATGACAACACAGCAATCAACCTCTCAGGTGGCCCCACAGTCCACGCTCAGTGCCTCCCCCGCAACCCCCGCTTTTAGTCGTCAATACAGTGTATTAGATGGTTTTTTAACAGAGGTGGGGCGTGCTCTTGAAGTGCTGAGCGGGGCAGCCCAGGCAACGCGTCCCAATCCAGCAGCCCATTTGCCTCGTGATACTGAAGATAGCTTAAGTCCAGAGCAAGTAAAGCATGCTGCAGGTTTAATGCGAGTCAATCATGTGGGTGAGGTGTGTGCTCAAGCCTTGTATCGTGGGCAGGCTGTATTGTGTAATGATGCAGCCACAAAAGAGGTGTTGTATCAGGCTGCAACCGAAGAAGTAGACCATTTGGTATGGTGCAATGAGCGCTTAAAAGAACTTAATAGTCGCCCAAGTGTATTAAATCCTGTTTGGTATGCCGCATCTTTTGGGCTGGGATTATTAGCGAGTCGTGCAGGCACGGCCTATAACTTGGGATTTATGGCTGAAACTGAGCGGCAGGTCGAGCAGCACCTTGATGGCCACTTAGAGCGTTTACCCAGCCAAGATCAGCGTTCTCGTGCCATTGTTGAGCAAATGAAAAGAGATGAAATTGAACATCGCACTACGGCAGAAACGCGTGGGGCACGCCGCTTACCCTTACCTATTCGCTTAGGAATGCGACTCATGTCTAAGGTGATGACCACCACGGCCTATAGAATTTAATAGTGTTGTCTAAGCAAGACTTGCTTTTTATGAAACTAGGGTTTATACTTATAACTGTTGCTAGGGTTTATACGGTCTTTTCATTTTTGACAAAAGATCATCAGTTTTTGACCCGCTGCAGTGTTTAGTGGTTTTTTTACATCGATTGGTTGTTTTTCTTGCACTGCACAAAAAACTTAGCTACACTTCAGATATCGGATGTTGAGTAGCAGGCAATTGGTACATACCCTAGTCTGCTCAGGCTCAGGAAAATCCTTGATGCCCAACATGCCTCAGTTGTCTCCTCCACCCTCCTCCTTTGGTGGATTTTGCCCGAGATCCTTTGGTCTCGGGCTTTTTTTTTATCTATTGTGTTCATTTTGGCCTTTGGGTTGGGCGGGGTGTGCTGCGCCGCAGCAATCCAGAGGCTGCGGCGGTGTTGCTTTAGGCGAGCGCCTTGAGTCCAGCTTCGGCTACTTGAGCGTCTTGGTGAGGGAGTACACCTGAAACACCAATGCCGCCGATAACCACTCCATCAACAATGATGGGGAGGCCACCGCCTAAGGGCACAATGGGCATGGATAGGGCAGCAGTGCGCCCATTGTTAACCATATCTTCGAGATCTTGGCTAGCGCGACCACTCAGAGCGCTGGTGCGTGCCTTGTCAGGGGCTATGGTGGCACTCATGGCAGGGGCTCCATCAGCGCGTTGAAACCATAAGAGATGTCCTCCTGCATCAGCAATGGCAATACTAACGGCCCAGCCTTGTTTTTGAGCCTCAGCCTCTGCTGCTGCGCCCATTTTTTTTACTGTTTCGAGGGTGAGTTGTTTGATGGTTTTCATGAAAAAGCTCCTAATTAAAGGGTTAGTTGGGAGGCGTAATGAGTAACGCCCGGAAATCATTGACATTAGTGTGAGTAGGCCCTGTGATAAGTTGTTGATCAAGCAGACCAAAAAAACGGTGTGCGTTGTGTTGATCTAAAAACTGCAGAGGGTTTAATCCTCGATCCCATGCCTTATGCAGGGTATGGGGGCTAAACCAGGCTCCTGCAATTTCCATGTTGCCATCAACTCCATCAGTGTCGGCAGCGAGACCGTAAATCTGCGCATGTCCTTGTAGGGCAATCAATAGGCTGAGTAAAAATTCAGCATTGGGTCCTCCTTGACCGCGTCGGCGTACTGTTACGGTGGTTTCGCCGCCAGATAACAGCACACAAGGAGCACTAAGGGGGTGCTGATGACGCACAATACTTTGGGCAATGCCGGCCAATACTTTGGCTACTTCACGTGACTCGCCTTCGATGGCATCCCCCAGTAATAAAGGGGAATAGCCCTGTTGTTGGGCGATTTCAGCGGCTGCAGTCAATGAGTGTTGCGCAGTGGCGATGAGCTGACTTTTGACATGGGCAAAAGTGGGCGAATCTGGTTTCGGGGTTTCGTAGAGCCCCTTTTCTAGATGTGATCGTATCTGCGCAGAAAGGGAAACATTATAGCGGTCAATAATCTGCAGTGCATCTGCACAAGTGGTAGGGTCGCCTACGGTTGGTCCAGAGGCAATATCAACTAATGAGTCGCCAGGGACGTCAGAAATAATTAAGTTATGCACGGTAGCTGGGGCGCAGGCTTGTGCTAAGTGGCCGCCTTTGATAGCAGAGAGGTGGCGTCGTACACAGTTTATCTCACGAATACTGGCTCCGCTGTGTAATAGGCTTTCGTGGATGCGTTGCTTTTCAGAAAGATCAAGCCCGGCTGCAGGCAAACACAATAGAGAGGAACCGCCTCCGGAAATAAGCATAATGACTAAATCATTTGCTGTGGCTTGTGTGGCAAGGGAGCGAATGGCATGCGCTGCACGTACACTATTCTCATCGGGTATAGGGTGGCCAGCCTGAATAATTTCTATTTGTTCACACTCTACTGCATAATCATAGCGTGTTACGACCACTCCCTGTAAAGGATGGGGCCAATGGGTCTCTAAGGTGCGGGCCATAACTGCAGCGGCTTTGCCAGCACCAATAACAAAGGTACGCCCATGAGGAGGAGGGGCAGGTAAAAAACGAGGCAGACAATTTTCTGGGCGGGCTTGAAAAATAGCCGCAGCAAACATTTGTCTGAGTGTCTCAAGAGGGGGGATTGTACGCATAGAGTTCCTATTAGGAGAGGTGAAATGAGTCGTTATACGGAAATAAGAACCTTTGCCTTGGTTGCAGAATATGGTAGTTTTGCTGCTGCCGCTGAGGTAGAAGGGGTTACCCCAGTTGTCTTAGGGCGTCGTTTGGACGCCTTGGAGAAACGTTTGGGGGTGCGTTTGATGCATCGTTCAACCCGTGGTCTTACTTTGACGGTATTGGGGGAGCAATTTTTAGAGCGTTGCAAACAGTTATTATTGGATTTTGATGAGGCTGAGGCCAGCATTAGCGCACAAAGAGAGCTGGTGCGTGGGCATTTGGTTGTCTCAGCGCCCGCCTCGTTTGGGCGTCAACATGTGGCGCCTCATGTCATGGCCTTTAAAAAGAAATACCCTGAATTAAAGTTGTCATTTAACTTTACAGATAGTGTAGTGGATTTAGTGCGTGAGGGATATGATATGGCGATTCGCATTGGGGGGGTGATTGACCCCAATTATGTGGCCATTAACCTTTATCCCAATCGCCGTGTTGTATGCGGGACTCCAGAGTTTTTTGAGCGCCATGGTGTTCCTAAAAAGCCAGAAGATCTGACTCGCTTTAATTGCCTTGCTTTTAATTTGCAAGGCGGTCAACAACAAGGATGGACTTTTATGCGTCAAGGCAAGCCTTTTGCTATTCGCGTCAATGGCGATGTGGCTTGTAATGATGGCGAGCTACTTTATCATTGGGTTAAGCAGGGACATGGAATTGCTTGGCGTTCAACTTGGGAAATTCATCCGGAGCTAAAAAAGGGCGAATTGGTAACCGTACTTGATGAGTATGCTTTGCCTAATTATGACATTCAGGCAGTATATCCGCAGCAACAATATTTACCCGCAAAAGTTAAATGTTTTATTGAATATATTCGCGCTATTTATAATCGTCCTGGTTATTGGGACGAACACCGTTATGCGCGGTAAATCTTTAGTTTCATTAACAGTTTTTGTTGCACCTGTATCTGTATAGGGCTTGGGAAAGTTACATTTGCAGTCGATAATATAAAGTGATCTATTTTTAAAGGGGATGCTGTGCAGGGTTCTGCGACCTGGGATCTTATTACTTGGTTGTCTATTGCTACCGTTGCTTTTGTAGTGGGAGGGGTGATTGTCCTTTCTGAACGCTGGCATGGCAAATTGACTGGTGATACGGATATGAATAAGCCCCAGGCGACTCATTTGCGGCCTGCCCCGCGAGTGGGTGGGCTGGCAATTTGGGCGGGTAGTCTGGCGGGGCTGTTAGTATTGGGGCCAAGCAATATGACCTTAACGTGGCTATGGCCAGTTTTGTTTATTGCCGCGTTGCCGGTATTTGTGGCGGGTGTGGTTGAGGATATTAGTAAGGATGTTGGCTCGTTAAAACGCTTGCTTGCGGCCTTTGCTTCGGCAGCTATTGCTTGGTGGTTGTTGGGTGGGGTGACGCGCGTTGATGTAGAGTGGGCAGATTGGATTTTATCTTTTTGGCCCGTCTCACTAGTATTTACAGTCGTGGCAGTAGGAGGCTGCACCCATGCTTTGAATATTATTGATGGGATTAATGGTTTGGCAGGTATGGTGGCAGTGCTAATGGCTGCCTCTATTGCTATTGTGGCCTGGCAAGTGCAGGACTATCCCATTGTTTTGATCGCTACCTCCTTGGCTTTTTCTACCCTGGGGTTTTTAGCATGGAATTTTCCTTTTGGTCGTGTCTTTTTAGGTGATGGGGGGGCCTATTTTTTAGGCTTTATGCTCGCTGAATTAGCAGTGCTATTGGTAGTGCGCAATCCGGGCATTTCGCCTTTCTATGCCTTAGCAGTTTTATTTTACCCCGTCTTTGAGACGCTTTTCTCCATTTGGAGGCGTCTGGTTAAGCGTAAGGTGCCGGTCGATCAGCCAGACTCCTTGCATTTACATCAGCTTGTGTTTCGCCGCTTAGTGCGGGTGAGCGTTTTGAGAGAGGGGCGTCGTTATGTGCCTCCTACCTCTAATGCCATGGCGTCGCCTTATTTATGGGGATTGGTGCTTATCGGTTTAGTGCCAGCGACTATTTGGTGGGATAATGCTTGGATGCTTGTGCTCAGCTTGTTGATATTTGCCCTGTGCTATATCTGGTTGTATGCGCGTCTGGTTCATTGGCGTCGTCCGCGTTGGTTGTTGTTGCCTTCGGTGCGCCGTGCCCAAGATAGGCACAATGCCGATTGAGGGGGCGCGCCAAGCAATAGGTTATTTAATGAATGATTTCTGTGCTAGGGCCAACTTAGCACATTGGTATATGTTTTATTAAAAAGGGGTACACCGTGCCAACACAAGAGATGAAGCTGGCAGTTATCGGCTTAGGTTATGTGGGTCTGCCGTTAGCTGTTGAGTTTGGTAAAAAACGTACTGTTATTGGTTTTGATATTAATCCGCGCCGTATCGAAGAATTACGTGCGGGAACGGATCGTACTTTAGAGGTAGAGCCCGAAGAGCTTGCCGCCGCTAAATGGGTACATTACACCGCGGATCCAAATGAGTTGGCCGCAGCAAATGTCTTTATTGTGACTGTACCAACGCCTATTGATGAATTTAAGCAGCCCCAATTAGAGCCATTGATTCGAGCAAGTGAAACTATTGGCAAGGTGCTCAAGAAAGGCGATATTGTGATTTATGAATCCACAGTATTTCCAGGAGCTACTGAGGGAGTCTGTGTGCCAGTTTTAGAGTCGGTATCAGGGTTGCGCTATAACGAAGATTTTTTTGCTGGCTATAGCCCCGAGCGTATTAATCCTGGTGATAAGCAAAACCGTTTGCCCAATATTGTGAAAGTCACTTCAGGGTCTACTCCTGAGATAGCCGATAAGGTCGATGCCTTGTATGCAGAAATAATTACTGCAGGTACCCATAAAGCACCGTCTATCAAGGTAGCTGAGGCAGCCAAAGTAATTGAAAATACACAGCGGGATGTCAATATTGCGCTGATTAATGAGTTGGCCTTAATTTTTAATCGATTGGGAATTGATACCGAAGATGTGCTGAAAGCAGCGGGTACTAAATGGAATTTTTTACCCTTCCGTCCAGGTTTGGTAGGCGGACATTGTATTGGTGTGGATCCTTATTATTTAACTCATAAAGCTCAGTCCATTGGGTATCATCCCGAGATCATTTTAGCCGGTCGACGATTAAATGATGGGATGGGTAGTTATGTAGCCGCGCAACTTATCAAGGCAATGCTCAAGCAATGCATCCAAATTCAAGGGGCGCGGGTATTGATATTGGGGTTAAGTTTTAAAGAAAACTGCCCTGATTTACGCAACACTCGTGTGATTGATATTGTCAACGAGCTTAGAGAGTATGGGGTTGAGACAGATATTTATGACCCGTGGGTAGATCCCCAAGAAGCACAAGAAGAATATCAAATTTCTCTACTTTCTGAGCCTCAAGAACAGCAGTATGACGGCATTGTATTGGCGGTTGCACATGATCAGTTCAGAGCAATGGGAGCCCAAGGTATCCGTCGCTTGGGGCGTGAGCGTCACGTGTTATATGACCTAAAGTATGTATTGGGTCGTTATGAATCTGATTTGCGTTTGTAAGGAGTGTGCATGTCTCGCCAAGAGAATTCCTTTGCTGAGTTATTTGCCCCCTTACAAGGGGCGTCAAAGCGCTGGCTTGTAACAGGCTGTGCTGGGTTTATTGGCTCAAACTTATTGGAGGCTTTGCTGCTCAATGGTCAAGAGGTGATCGGGCTAGATAACTTTGCTACCGGTTATGCGCATAATCTCAAAGAGGTAGAGCACAATGTAGGTCCCGAGGCATGGTCTCGCTTTCGCTTTGTTGAAGGGGATATTCGTCATTTGGATACATGTCATGAGGTGACTCAGGGAGTAGACTATGTGTTGCATCAGGCCGCTTTGGGGTCGGTGCCTCGCTCTTTAGAGGATCCTTTGACTAGTAATGAGGTCAATGTAACGGGGCATTTAAATATGCTGGTAGCGGCTCGGGATGCACGAGTCAAGCGCTTTGTGTATGCTGCGTCTAGCTCAACGTATGGCGATCATCCTGGCTTGCCTAAGGTCGAAGACAAAATAGGCAAACCATTATCTCCTTATGCAGTAACTAAGTATGTCAATGAACTGTATGCTGATGTATTTGCCCGCGCTTATGGGGTGCCCAGCATAGGGCTGCGTTATTTTAATGTGTTTGGGCGTCGCCAAGACCCCAATGGGGCATATGCAGCCGTTATTCCCAAATGGGTATCCGCCATTATTCAGCAGCAGCCCGTTCAGATTTATGGAGATGGGGAAACCAGCCGAGACTTTTGTTTTATCGATAATGTTGTGCAAATTAATATTCGTGCGGCACTAGGGCCAGACGATGCGGTAAATGAGGTGTATAACGTAGCCGTTAATGACCGTACCTCTCTCAATGAGCTATTTGCTTTGTTAAAACACACCCTAGCTGCATTGGGGGTGGATTATCCTTGGGAGCCGGAGCATACCGATTTTAGACCAGGGGATGTGCGTCATTCACAGGCGGATATTACAAAGGCCCAAAAGCGCTTAGGGTATGAGCCACATTATCGTTTAGCTGCGGGATTGAAACAGGCCATGCCATGGTATTTAGCCTATTTTCGGGCTCTTCAGCAAGGGCAAGAGCAATAGGGCGCAGCTATGCATATTATGATTGTGATCCATTCTTTGCGTAGTGGAGGGGCAGAGCGAGTCACTGCTGATCTGAGCGCTTATTGGCATCGATTGGGCTACAAAATCACGGTAGTAACGCAGCTAGACCCCAGTACAGATGTGTATCCTTTGGTAGAAGGGGTGCAGCGTCAGGTTATGCATACTGCTTATGACACAGGGGGTGGGCTGCGGGGGGTGTGGGCCAATTGGCGTCGTGTGCGGCGGTTACGTAGTTTAATCAAAAAACACCGTCCCGACTGTGTATTAGGGATGATGACGACCAGTTCCATATTAGCAGTGCTGGCATCACGGGGACTTAAAAATAGGGTGATTGCTATGGAGCATACGCACCCCCCTAAGCAACCGCTACCAGAGGCGTGGCAAAAAATGCGTCACTGGGCTTATCAGCGCGCAGATGCGGTAGTGACCTTAACGAGTGCGACGGCTCAATGGGTGCGTCAACATATTCCCGTTGCTCAGGTGCATGTAATTCCTAATGCCGTTCGTTGGCCCTTGCCGGTGATGGAGCCTATTGTTGATAGCCATAAGCCAAAGGGGCGGTATCGTTTATTGGCTGTTGGGCGTTACCATGAGGTTAAGGGCTTTGATCGGCTGATTGCTGCATTTGGTTTACTGGCTAAATATTTCCCTGATTGGGATTTAGCCATTGTGGGGGAGGGCCCGCAGCGTCCCGCTTTAGAACAACAAATAGAATCGCTTGGTTTACAAGGGCGGGTGGCTTTGGTAGGGCAGGTGGGCAACATACAAGAATGGTATGAAAGTGCTGACATTTTTGTGTTGAGCTCTCGTTATGAGGGGCTATCCAATAGCTTATTAGAGGCGATGGCCTGTGGATTGCCGGTGGTTGCTGTAGATTGTGATGTGGGGCCTCGAGAAATCATACGTAATGAAATTGATGGGGTATTGGTACGTCCTGCAGATGATATTGAGGCGTTGGCCGCGCATTTATCTGATTTAATGGGACGGCCTTTGCACCGGACGGCTTTGGCGCGGCGAGCGGTTGATGTGCGGGATCGTTTTTCTGTGGCGCGCATCATGACCCTTTGGGAGGCTGTGTTGCGTCCGCAAGCCAACGCGTTGCAACTCCCTCAGGAGGAGTCATGAGTTTTGCAGCTGCCCCAAGTTCCAAGAGGGCACCACAGCGCATTCTATTTTTTGTAGGGAGCATGAATGCAGGAGGGGCTGAGCGTGTTGCCGCAACCTTAGCGAATGCTTGGGCAGCACGCGGTGACGAGGTGTATTTGGTCATGACGCATCTTGGCTCGCAACATAGTTTTTATGCACTGCATCCTCAGGTTCGCTGTGTGCCTTTGTTACACTTTCTGCCGAGGTGGGGGCGTTGGCTCAAGCCCTGGGCCAAAATACGGGCGCTGCGTGCTGTATATGCCCATATTCAGCCTGATGTGATTGTGTCTTTTTTAACGAATGTGAATGTAAATGTACTGTTTGCACTTGGGCATACGGCTGTTCCTATTATTGTGAGTGAGCGTACGCATCCTGTCTACAGTCACAGTGCTACATTTGTTTTGCGGCTTTTAAGACGCTGGCTGTATTCGCGCGCCAGTGCTGTCGTATTGCAAACAGAGGCCAGCGCACGCGATTTTGCGCAGGTATACACGCATTCTCGTCCGTATGTAGTGATTCCTAATCCTATTGATGCTGAGTTATTGCATTGGCAGCCTGTTTATGAGCGTCCTCTTGTGGCTCCTCCCAAGTTGGTTGCTTTGGGTCGTTTGGCTGCCGTTAAGCGCTTTGAGCTATTGATTCAAGCCTTTGCTTTATTGCCTGAGGCATATGCCGATTGGGAGCTTCATATTTATGGCGAGGGACCACAGCGCTCGCAGCTAACACAGTTGGCGCAGCAGTTAGGGGTACATGAGCGGGTATTCTTGCCTGGTCGAACCGAGCAGCCTTGGCACAAGTTGGCGCATGCCCAATTATTTGCTTTATGTTCCGCTTATGAGGGCTTTCCTAATGCTTTGCTTGAAGCCATGGCCTTGGGGTTGCCCTGTGTGGCAGTAGACTGCCCAAGTGGACCTGCTGAAATGTCTCAGCACGGCAAGGTGGCGCGGTTAGTACCTATGGATGCGGGGGCACCGCAGTTGGCTCAGGCTTTGGCCGAGTTGATGGGGGATCCGCAGCAACGTCGAGAATTAGGACGGGCGGCTCGTACATCAGTATTTCAGCATTATTCCTTAGAGGCTGTGTTGTGTCTATGGGATAATTTATTCACAACAGTGCACAAAGAGCAAAGTAATTCGATATGAGTGATCAGGCCTTGGCAAAGCATGCTGCGTTATCCACAGAGCAAACTGGCGCGCCTTTGAAAGTGTTGCACGTCATCTCTGGATTAGGGCAGGGGGGCGCAGAGACTGTGCTGTTTCGTTTATTAACGGGCACACAGCAGCACATACATCATGAGGTCATTTCTTTAGGGGGAATGGATGAGTTTGGGCCGCGGTTGCGCGATGCCGGCATACCTGTAGAGGCTTATGAGCTGTCTGGTCTTAGCTTGTTGACTCAGGGGCGCCGACGGTTCGTGCGCTCTTTAGAGCGTATACGACCGGATGTGATTCAGACTTGGATGTATCATGCAAATGCCTTGGCTGCTTGGTGGGCATACCGTGCAGGTTATCAAGGGCGTATAGTGTGGAATATACGTAATTCGGGCAAGCATCTCGAGGAGTTTAGCAAGTGGTCGCGCCTGTCTTTGCGGGTTGGGGCTTGGCTCTCATCACGGGTGCCCACAGAGATTGTTAGTTGTGCGCACAGTGCTGCCCAGCAACATCAGCGGTTGGGGTTTCGTGGGCCGCAGATGATGATTATTCCTAATGGCATTGATACTTCCCATTGGCAGCCGGATCAGACTGTGAGACAAGAGCGCCGTCAGCTCATGCGCTTACGCCCGGATATGCCTGTGCTTGGGGTGGTGGCGCGTTGGCATCCTCTTAAAGATTACCCTAATTTTTTAGTCGCTCTAGCACAGGTAGTGCAAAAATACCCTAATGTTAAATGTTTGCTCATAGGAGCAGGCTTAGTACAAACCAATAAGGAGTTAATGCAGTGTATTAATAAGCTGCAGCTACAGCACAATGTATTATTGCTGGGCCAGCGTACTGATGTGGCTGCTTGGATGCAGGCTATGGATATATTTGTATTACCAAGTAAGGCCGAGGGTTTTCCGAATGTAGTGTGTGAAGCAATGGCGTGTGGTTTGCGATGCGTGGTTACGGATGTGGGAGATGCTGCCTTAATTGTTGGTCAGGACGGCATTGTGGTGCCAGC
Source organism: uncultured Alcaligenaceae bacterium (assembly GCA_937995985.1). Classification (GTDB taxonomy): domain Bacteria; phylum Pseudomonadota; class Gammaproteobacteria; order Burkholderiales; family Burkholderiaceae_B; genus Paenalcaligenes. Next base: position 107,066 of record CALKIR010000010.1, on the reverse strand, counting down.
TGAAGAGTCCAGCGCGCTGGCTGCAGGTATAGAGCAGGCACTGCATGAGCTGAGCACAGATGTGCATCGACGAGCAGTTCGACAAGGGCGCGTTCGGGTGCAGGAGCGTTTTAGCATTGAGCATATGAATGCGGCTTATATTCGTTTGTGGCAGGATGTCGCCAATCAGGCACGCAAAGGATAGGCTTATGGCAATAGCACAGCAGTCTCAGCGCTTAGTGATCATTGTTAATAATCCCGCTTTTTTTCTGTCTCATCGCTTAGAAGTGGCCTTGGCTGCCCAAGAGCAAGGTTATGATGTTCATATTGCGACTATGGATGGGCCAGCCGTTGCTACGATACAGGCCTATGGGTTGAGACATCATGTGATTCCCATGACGCGCAGTGGTAAAAATCCAGTTCAGGAGTTGCGCACTTTGTGGTCTATATGGCGTTTAATGCGGCGGTTGCGCCCTCAGATCGTGCATGCGGTAACCATTAAGCCGGTGCTATATGGGGGTATAGCGGCACGGCTGAGTGGAGCACGGGTGGGGTCTTTTGTCGCTGCGATATCCGGTTTGGGATATTTATTTACCCGTAATACGGGCTGGTTGCAGCGTATCGCTTTAGTGCTTTATCGCTTGGCTCTTGGGCATACAGGTGTTCGAGTCATTGTCCAAAATAGAGCAGATTTGCAGCTGCTGGTGCAAGCAGGGGTAGTTCAAGTTAAGCAGTGTGTGTTGATCCCTGGCTCAGGGGTAGATATAGAAAAGTTTCACTATGTTCCAGAGCCTGATCCTCCTATCACCATTTTGATGGTGGCTCGATTATTGGAAGATAAAGGGGTGCGGGAATATATACAGGCTGCGCAGTGGGCGCAGCAGCACGGTTATTCATGGCGCTGGCAGCTTGCTGGAGCAGTGGATCCTGGCAATCCTGCAAGCTTGACCCAAGAGGAAATTCAAAAGTGGCATGCCGCCGGGGTGATTGAATGGCTGGGGGAGCGACAGGATATTAATAAGCTCTATCAGCAGGCTCATATTGCCGTGTTGCCCTCTTATCGAGAGGGGCTACCTAAAAGCCTGATCGAGGCTGCAGCGGCTGGCCGCCCAGTTGTGACTACTGATGTACCCGGTTGTCGGGACGCAATTATTGCAGGACAAACAGGAGTGTTGGTCCCAGTCAGGGACAGTGTGGCGCTGGCAGAGGCCATTCAGCAGTTGGCTGAGAATGCAAGAGTGCGGCAGCAGATGGGCGCAGCAGGGCGTCAATTAGCAGAGCAGCGTTTTGCTTTGGAGCATGTAATACAGGCTCATTTAGCAGTATATGACGCCCTAGCACATTCATAGAGGGTCCTTAAAAAGGTAGGGTTAAATCAGCGCGTAGGGATTGGATGGCTGTTTTAAATTCATTTTGAATGCGCTGCAAGGCTTGCTGGGTATCGGCTTCAAAACGTAATACGACAACTGGGGTGGTATTAGAGGCACGGGCCAAACCAAAGCCATCGGCATATTCAACGCGAATACCGTCAATGGTGATGCGCTCAAGAGCGCCAGCAAAAGGGGCCTGTTGCAATTGCTCAACAAAGGCATGAGGCTCACCTTCTTGCATTTCTATTTTTAGTTCAGGGGTGGAGACATCCTTGGGCAAGGCGCTCAGGACGGCCGCAGGATCCTCCTCTCGCGATAGGATTTCTAGCATGCGGGCCCCTGTGTATAACCCATCGTCAAAACCAAACCAGCGCTCTACAAAAAAGATGTGGCCGCTCATTTCACCAGCCAGAGGGGCTCCTGTCTCGGCTAGTTTGGCCTTGATCAAGGAGTGGCCTGTTTGCCACATGAGTGGTATGCCGCCCGCCTCTTTGATGGCCAGTCCAACGTGGCGACTGCATTTCACATCGTAAATAATGGTGCTGCCTGGGTGTCTGCGGAGAATATCACGTGCAAAGAGTATGAGTTGTCGGTCAGGCCAAATAATCTCTCCTGAGGGCGTCACGACACCTAGGCGATCGCCGTCTCCATCAAAAGCAAGACCTAACTCACATTGGTGTGTGCGAACAGCTTCAATCAGGTCATGTAAGTTGTTTGGGTCAGCGGGATCCGGATGGTGGTTAGGAAAGTCTCCGTCGACGGTGTCATATAGCATGACAGTTTCACAGCCCAATGCGTCAAATAAGGCTCGAGCCACCACTCCTGTTGCACCGTTGCCACAGTCTATGGCCACCTTCATGGGGCGATGCAGCTGGACACGCTGCTGCACAGCCTGTAAGTAATCAGGAATGGGATCATAGGGACGAGAGACCGCTGCAGGCTGGGAGATGGATGCCGGCTGCTCCATAAGGGGCCGCAGTGCCAAAATATCCTCACCGTAGAGCGTTTTGCCCCCTAACATCATTTTAAATCCGTTATATTCGGGTGGGTTATGGCTGCCTGTAATGGCAACTGCTGAGCCTGTCCCTAGTTGGTGTGCCGCAAAATATACTAAGGGAGTAGGTACTAAGCCTAAATCTATGCAGGTTATGCCAGCGCGCATGAGTCCTTGCTGAAGGGCGACTGAAAGTTCAGGACTGCTGTGTCTGCCATCATAGCCAATGACGAATTTTTGAATGTCCTGTGCATGCGCCTGTTGGCCTAAAGCAAGGCCTAAATGAAAGGCAAATTGGGCATTTAATTGGTCTGGAACCGTACCACGAATATCATAGGCCTTAAAGACAGCTGCTGGAAATTTGGCAGAGGACATAGGCTTTAGTATCCTTTTCTCAAGTTAAAATGACTTCTATTATCGCCCATTTGTATGGTTTGGCCCAAGCGGGCTATCAAGCAGGCGGGTCTAAGACACTATTCATGCTATAGGGAGCAATATGGAACAGTTATCTGAGTTGGTCGCGCTTGTTGGATCGGCGCATGTATTGACCGAGCCACAATTAAAAGCTCAATATGAGGAGGATTGGCGTGGCCGCTATCGTGGTCGTGCATTGGCTGTGGTACGTCCTGCCGATACCGAACAAGTTGCCGCTGTTGTGCGTTGGTGTGATCATCATACTGTGCCCATTATTACCCAAGGCGGTAACACCGGGTTATGTGGAGGCGCTACCCCCGATGATTCTGGGCGCGCCATTATATTGTCTACAGAGCGGTTGACCACCATTCGCGCAGTGGATACAGACAATGACACGATGGTAGTTGAGGCCGGTTGTATTTTACAAAATGTGCAGCAGGCTGCTGCAGAGGTAAATCGGCTATTTCCACTGAGTTTAGCTGCTGAGGGCAGTTGCACCATCGGAGGCAATTTAGCGACCAATGCAGGAGGCACCCAAGTCCTGCGTTATGGCAATGCCCGCGATCTGGTTTTAGGACTGGAGGTGGTCACTGCCCAAGGGCAAATCATGCATGGCCTAAGAGGATTGCGCAAGGATAACACAGGGTACGACTTACGTAATTTATTTATTGGCAGTGAAGGCACCTTAGGCATTATCACTGCAGCAACTTTAAAACTTTTTCCCCAGCCCGTAGCACAGTGCACCGCTCTATTGGCATTAGAATCTGTTGAGGCTGCCATTCATATGCTTAGTTTGGCACGTCAAGGGTTTGGGCCAGCCTTAACAGGGTTCGAGTTAATGGCACGGAATTGCCTTGAGGCGGTAGTTGAGTGTTATCCCGAGCAGCGATTGCCCTTCCAGGGGCCTTCTGCCGAGCAGCCATGGTTTGCGCTTTTAGAGCTTTCTGATAGTGAAAGTGAGGAGCATGCGCGCAGCCGCTTTGAGGAGGTATTAGGCGAAGCAATTGAGCAAGGGATAGTAGTTGATGCAGTGATTGCTGAAAGTGGCGCCCAGAGTGCGGCCTTATGGCATTTGCGTGAAAGCATTCCCTTAGCTGAACGGGCTCATGGCATTGGTATTAAGCATGATATCTCCATACCTGTTTCCAGCTTTGCGCAGTTTATCGAACAGACTAATGCGGAAATTCAGGCTGTGATGCCAGGAGTAGCTCATGCCATTTTTGGTCATCTAGGGGATGGTAACTTGCACTATAACGTAATGAGCGGCCAACACTATACTGAACAGGAGCTCATTGCCCGACAAGAAGAGCTTTCTAATTTAGTTCATGACGCGGTCCATCGTTTTCATGGCTCTATCAGTGCTGAGCATGGTATTGGACAGTTAAAACGTGACTGGTTACCGCGCTATAAAGACCCTGTTGAAATCGCCTTGATGAAGCGTATCAAACAGGCGTTAGATCCTAAAAACCTCCTTAATCCCGGCAAGCTACTCAATTGGGATGAGTAATAAGAGCCGCGTGAGCGGCTTCGGAGCTTTTTGCTGTTTTATAAGGCGATTCGAGTGAATAAAACGACACAAAATAGTTTTCCTTGGCGTATTTGGTTGGCTGTGGTGCTGAGCAGTGTGGGTGTGGGGGCACTGGCCTATGGCATACAGTACAGTGGTTTTGATTTAATTCCTAACCACTGGTACTTTGCTGCCGACACACAAAGCTTTCCCTTTGCAGAAGGGGGCTTTATCGATGATTTTGGGCGCCGTTGGATTTGGTTGTTTCCTTTTGGAGGAGCCCTGCTGGTTGCGTTGAGGACAGCATGGTATTGGCCTGTTGCTACTTCTTTAGAACGCAAATTAGGAATACGACTTGCTTTATTGCTGTGTACTGGACCTTGGTTTATTCGAGCTGTGAAACATCTAACTGCTATGCCTCGACCCATGCTCTTAGTTGAGTTTGGAGGGACACAGCCCTTACCAACTCAATTTTGGGCCGAAGTATTTGCACAAGGAGGCGGTGCATTACCGAGTGCTCATGCAAGCGCTGGTTTTGTATTGCTGGGTATTGGGTGGGTGCGTTTTGTACGCCAAAAGCATTTTGATGCTCGGGTAGGGTGGGCTTGGGCGCTTGCAGTTGTGCTTGGCTTGGTCTTTGGTTGGTTGCGGATCATGCAGGGCATGCATAGTCTTAGCCAAGTAGTATGGTCGTTGGCAGTGATTAATTTATATGCTGCGGCCTTTATTTTGCCGTTGTGGTCACAGGACAACGCTCATTCTGTATTACATCCTCATTCTTAACCAAGAGTGTTCAGTGCCGCAGCGGCCTAGCGTCGTTGGCAGCTGCGGCAGTAAAAGGTGGCTCGTTGATTTTGCACGATGCGTAGGATGGGACGAGCACAGCGTGGGCACGGCTCCCCTTCTTTTCCATATACTAGGGCGTGTAGTTCAAAATAGCTCCCGGGCGCTCCAGTAGCATTGATATAATTTTGCAATGTTGTGCCTCCAGCTTGTAATGCTTGCTGTAGGGTATCTACTATTGCTTGGTGGAGCTTGCGCAATCGATACAGTGATAGAGCGCCAGCGGGGGTTTCCGGGTGAATTCCTGCTTTAAAAAGGGCTTCAGAGGCATAGATATTGCCCACTCCCACCACGGTTTTCCCCTCAAGCAGTGCATTTTTGACTGCTAAGCGGCGGTGCTTAAAGCCTTCATACAGGGTGCGTGGAGTAAATGCATCGCTGAGTGGCTCCACTCCTAAGTGGGCCAGCAAAGGGTGCTCCATAATGGGGCCGGTGCTGTGGTCGTGCCATAAAATAGCACCAAAGCGACGCGGATCATGCAACAATAAACGAGCGTTAGGTAGATGCCATTCCGCATGATCGTGGGGTAAGCGCGGTTCATGGCGGGGGGCATGGCGCAATGAGCCAGACATGCCTAGATGGATGATTTGATAGCCCGAGTCAAATTCAAAGAGTAGGTACTTGCCTCGACGCAGACAAGACTGTACTGTTTGGTTTTGTATTCGAGCAGGCATATCCGCGCTGATTGGCCAACGTAGGCGAGGTTGGTGCACAATGAAGTGTTGAATGCGCTGGCCGACAATGAGTGGCTCAAGACCGCGGCGCGTTGTTTCTACTTCAGGGAGTTCAGGCATAACACAATGGCTTCAGTGGTATAAATAGTACTGATTCAACCCTTCAGGTAGGATAACTACTTTGGGGGCCTGGTTAGATGTACCGGTTTAAATTATTGCGTCGTTGCGCAGGTTAGTGAATGAGTTTTTTCTTCTCTCTATCTCTCTCGCTCATTGTAGCTTTTTTTCTGCATACCGCTGCTGTTGCTCAGGAAACTGCAGCATCGACGCAGCGTCTTGAGCCCATTGAGTATTTTTATATTGATGCAGATGGGAGCCACCGCATATTAGACGGGGCCAGCCTAGTATATCGTACTCTGGTTGGCGAAATGGCCATTGCAGAGCAAGACTTTGCATTGGCGGCAGAAACCTTCCTAGAGTTGGCTCATGACACCAAAGATCCTCGTTTTGCCGAACGGGCTTTTCGTTTGGCCATGGTGGAGCAAGATGTCAACTTAGGGGTTCAGGCCGCCCAGTTATGGGCACAGCTTGATCCCGAAAACCCTGATGCGCGTGCCAGTGCTCTTGCCTTAGAGGCCTCTACCGGTGAAATAGAGGGGATGGCGCATACCTTGCGCCAGCGTATCGAGCTGACAACGGACAAGGAGCATGCTGTAATACAGGCAATGGGTATTGTGAGCCGTATGGTTGATCCTTTTCTGGCCCTAGAGGTATTTGAAACTGCCTTGCCAGATGAGGTTCGGGATTTAATGATCAGCCATTTAGCGCTGGCGGATTTGGCTTGGTTTGCTCAGGATCCGCAGCGCGCCGCACAAGAGGCGAGGTTGGCTTTGCAACGTGATCCAGGTTCCGAAGCAGCTGCGATGCGGGTTTTAGAGTATGGCGTAGCAGTGGATGCAGAGCAGGCCTTTGCGCGCGCGCAGGACTATGCGCGTCGCTATCCGCAGGCACGGCAATTGCACTTGATGTTGGTGAATCGTTTAGTTGAGTATAACCGCCATGCTGAGGCATTAGATATTTTGCACCGCATGAGTGAGGAGAACCCTGAGGATTTTGATCTCATGTTCATTGAGGCAGAGGTCTATAGACAGGGAGGGGAGCTTGAGCAGGCCAAGCGTTTATTACAAGAGTACATAGAAGTTCAGCGGCAGCGTCGTTTAACGGTCGATGATGCGGTCAGCACGGCCTTGAGTCGTATTTCTGATGCGCGTTTGGCATTGGTGCAAATTGCAGAACAAGAAGAAAATTACACAGAGGCCATTCGTCAGTTGGACCTAATAGAAGAGCCTGGTTTTGCCTTTCAGGCACGAGTTCATCGGGCCGTTTTGGAAGGACGCATGGGGCAGCTTGAACAAGCTCAAAAGACTCTCGATACTGCAGGTGCCCGCAGCAATCAAGATGAGGTCATTGTCGAGTTGACACGTGCTGCAATTTATCATGAGGCCCAGCAAATAGAAAAAGCCATAGAGGTCTTAGAGCGCGCTAATAAGCAGATGCCAGGTGTAACGGAAATCAAATATGACCTGGGCATGTTATATGTGCAACACGGCGAGGACCGTAAGTTTGAGCGCTTAATGCGTGAAATTATTGAATTAGATCCTGAGCATGCCAATGCTTATAATGCCTTGGGCTATATCTATGCCGATCAAAATCGTAATTTAGATGAGGCGTTAAATTTGCTGGAGCATGCTCTGGAGTTAGAGCCAGATAATCCTTATATTCTCGATAGTGTTGGATGGTATTTATACCGAATAGGGGATTTAGAGGCTGCTTTTGAGTATTTGGCGCGCTCTTATGAGCAGTTGCCGGCTGCTGATGTAGGCGCCCATTTAGGTGAGGTGCTGTGGGTCAAGGGGCGCAAAGATGAGGCCTTGGCAATATGGCAAGAGGCATATGAAAGTGACCCTGAGAACCAAACCCTACTGGAAACTTTGGCACGATTTAAGGTGCATTTTTAATTATCGGGAGAATCCATGAGCACCTACTTAAGAGTGTGGCTCAGCATAGGGATAGTAAGTTTGTTGGCGGCTTGTGCTGGCTTACCTGGAGGCACTGCCGATACTGCTGGCCTTGGCGCGCAGACGTCTCAGAGGCAGACTGCGCAGCCTCTGCATCGTCAGGGGCGTTTTGCGGTCCATGCTGAGCGCATGTATGACAAATCCGAGGCCGTGCAAGGCGGCTTTAGTTGGTATGACGATGGCACACAGTTAGTGCTTGAGCTGCGCAATCCTTTGGGGCAGGTTATGGCTCAGCTGCAGGTCAATGAGCAAGGGGCATGGCTGCAGGAGCCTCGAGCAGGGATGCGGTATAGCCCGAGTGCGAATGCCTTAGCAGAGGAAATATTTAATCATCCTATTCCAGTGGAGGGGCTGCGTACTTGGTTGCGTGGCCAGGTCAGTGCCGATGCGCGCGAGCGTCGTTTTAATGCGCACCAAAAAATAACACAGGCTTATGATCAAGGTTGGCGTATTGAGTTGAGTGATTATGACGACTTGGGTCCTAAGCGGCTGCTTTTGGTGTTTCACCAAGGGGCACAGCGCATTACCGTCCGCATTGTGATTGATGCATTGCCAACACAAATTTGAGTAGCGTTGATGGTTGATTTGCTTATTCCAGAGTCCATACGTTGCCTGCATGAGCAAGCTGATGCAGGCTATTGTTTGTTACCCGCACCCGCTAAGGTAAATCTTTTCTTGCATGTGGTGGGGCGCCGCGCAGACGGCTACCACTTATTGCAAACAGTTTTTCAATTTATTGATCTGTATGATTACTTAAGCTTTAGGCGCCGTGATGATGGACAAATTCATGTGCACCTACCACAGTATCCTGATATAAAAGAGCAAGATAATTTAATTTATCGAGCAGCCCAAAGATTAAGCCGCTATACCGAGCAAGGGGTAGATATTTGGTGCCATAAGCATATTCCTATAGGTGGGGGGCTGGGGGGAGGTTCAAGCAATGCAGCAACAACCCTGATTGCACTCAATCGCTTGTGGGATCTCGGTTTTAGTCGTCAAGAATTGCAGTCTATCGGGTTAGAGCTCGGTGCTGATGTGCCCATTTTTATCTTTGGTCAGCCAGCTTTTGCTGAAGGGTTAGGCGAGCAACTACAAGCCGTGCCCGCTGTGGAAGCAGCCCTCGCGTTATGGGTGCCCGATGTGTTTGTTGCAACGGCGCAAGTTTTTTCTGATAAGGACTTGACTCGAGATACAAAACCGGTTAATATTTTTGACTTTATTGGTTGGCATGAATCCTTGCAGCGAGCGCTTTGCTCTTTTGATAGTCGGGATTCATTAGTCGGCAGCAGTGGGCAGATTCGCCTCTTTGGTCATAATGACTTGCAGCCGGTTGCTGTAAAGCAACATCCACAGCTAGGTGTGCTGTTGGATTACTTGCAAGACCAGAACATACATGCTAATGTTTCGGGGTCAGGTTCAAGTGTTTTTGCTTTATTTGCAACAACTCCTTTAGCCAATAGACAAATAGAACAGTTTCAGTGTAGAATACTGTTCGATACAAAACCTAGGGATGAGGTTAGCGTACAGTCTACTGTATGTCAGCTGTTAGAACAGCACCCACTTTATTCCTGGTTGAGTTAAAATGAAAGAACATTTGGGGATTAGCCAAGTTGGTTAAGGCACCGGGTTTTGATTCCGGCATGCGAAGGTTCGAATCCTTCATCCCCAGCCAAACACTATAGGCCATGGGCCTATACAGTATAAAGCTGTTGAGCTGTGTTCCTGCAGGGAAGCGGTCAACGGCTTTATTTTTTCCTACCTCTGTCTCGTTGTCCCGTTATACCATGGCACATGAACGTTTCATGATTTTTACAGGCACCGCTAATCCGCGGTTGGCTGTTGATGTGGCAAATCACCTGGATATGCCACTGGGCAAAATGACTGTGGGCCGCTTCTCCGATGGAGAGGTTATGGTCGAGATTAATGAAAATGTCCGTGGTCGGGACATCTTCGTCCTCCAGCCTACATGCGCCCCTACCAACGATAATCTCATGGAGATTATGGTCATGGTCGACGCTTTGCGTCGTGCCTCTGCCGGACGTATCACCGCAGCAATCCCTTATTTTGGTTATGCGCGCCAAGATCGACGTCCTCGCTCTGTACGAGTAGCCATCACTGCCAAGGTGGTTGCTAATATGCTCCAAGTAGTAGGGGTAGATCGGGTCATGACCATGGATTTGCATGCGGACCAAATCCAAGGCTTTTTTGATATCCCAGTGGATAATATTTACGCTTCCCCCATTCTGCTTGGCGATATTTGGCTGAGTAACCACAGTAACATGGTAGTGGTCTCTCCCGATATTGGTGGGGTGGTGCGAGCACGTGCATTGGCCAAGCAATTAGAGGCAGATTTAGCGATTATAGACAAGCGTCGCCCTCGGGCCAATGTGTCTGAGGTGATGAATGTGATTGGCGATGTAAAAGGACGTACCTGCATCTTGATGGATGATTTGGTAGATACTGCAGGTACTTTGTGTAAAGCCGCCGAGGCGCTGAAAGAGCGCGGAGCAGCCTCTGTTTATGCGTACTGCACCCATCCTGTATTATCGGGTGAGGCCGTTGAGCGGATCAGCAAGTCCGAATTAACAGAGTTGGTTGTGACGGATACTATTCCATTGTCACCCGAAGCCCAAGCGTGTCCCAAGATTCGGCAATTATCTTGTGCCGCTTTATTAGGCGAGACCATTCTACGTATTTCTAATGCTGAGTCAGTCAGCTCCTTGTTTATTGATTAGATTTTGGTTGCACGCAGCGCTGGTCGCGGCAATGCGTGCCTATGTGCGGGGTTCCGCTAAGGTGTTGAGTACACCGTTTCAATTGGAGTAACTATCATGAAATTCAAAGCTTTTGCGCGCAACGAACAGGGTTCTGGTGCGAGCCGCCGCCTGCGTCGCGCTGGTAAGGTACCGGCCATTTTATATGGTGGCGGTGCCGATGCTCAGCCTATTTCCTTAGAGCATAATCAGATTTTCCACGATTTGCATCGTGATGAGTTTTATGCCTCTATTTTAAAAATGGATCTCGAGGGCAAAGAGGTCAACGTCTTATTACGTTCAGTACAATGGCATCCCTACAAGCCCGAGGTATTGCACGTAGATTTTCAGCGTGTTCGTGCTGATGTGGAAATTACCACACGAGTACCTCTGAATTTCATGAACGGTGATGACAGCCCCGCTGTTCGTTTGCATGATCAGGTGATTAGCCAGTTACTTAATGACCTCGAAATTACCTGCTTGCCTGGTAACTTACCAGCGGCCATTGATGTAGATTTGAGTCAGCTTGAGGAAAACGGCACGGTGACCCTAGAAGACATTGAGCTGCCCGAAGGGGTGAGCTATGCAGGGGCGAGCACGGATCCTAATCCTACTTTGGCTACCGCTCTTACTACTCGCGTTGAAATCGGAGAGGATGCTGGGGATGAGTCCACTGAGCCTGATTTAGTAGACGCAGAGGATGCCGCTGAAGCTGAGGATCAAAAAGACGAGTAATGCGTATCAGGGCAAGTGCAATATCGGTGCTTTACCGGTTGCTCTGATTGCCTTACTCAGCAGCTAAGTATTTTTTACCGCTCTAACCCCTGTTGGCCGCGCTAACAGGGGTTTATTTTTGGATAGCTTATGTCGCAAGCAATACGGTGTGTAATAGGGTTGGGAAATCCAGGCGTGCAGTATGATTTAACTCGGCATAATGCTGGGTTTTGGGTTGCTGATCGCTTTGCCGATGAGTTGGGTGCTACTTTTAGCGAAGAAAAAAAATTATTTTCTTGGGTGGCTAAGACCCATTTTGATGGGCGAGCGCTGCTTCTGGCCAAGCCTACCACTTTTATGAATCGATCCGGTCAGGCTGTGGCTGCTGTGTGCAATTTTTATAAGATTGCCCCTGAGGAGGTGCTGGTCGTCCATGATGAGCTTGATTTGCCCCCAGGAGCAGCAAAAATAAAGCAAGGTGGGGGGCACGCAGGGCATAATGGATTACGCGATATACAAAAGGCTTTGGGAACGCCTAATTTTTGGCGTTTGCGTATTGGGATCGGCCACCCACGAGATTTTGGGATGCAGCAAGCTGTCGCAGCCTATGTATTAAGTCAGCCGCGTACTGATGATTGGCCTGCAATAGAATTAGCCATAGAGCGTTGCAAACGTGAGTTGCCGCAGCTACTCAGAGCAGAAATGGAGGCAGTTGCCCAACAGCTCAATGGAGCCCACCGAAAATAATCTAAAGTGAATGTTATGAGCTCTGTAGCCTTACGTTTTCGAGATGAGTTAAAAGATTTTTGGCACTTCATTAGGCGACCTCGGTTAGGCCCACGGTTACCTGCTGCCCGTGTGGGCAAAGGCTGGTGGGTAGATTGGTCGGCAGGCATCAATATGCGCCGCCTCATTCAGTGGGCTGGGGTGCTATGGTTGCTCAATATGATGATTTTTGGGCCGTTGGCAATGGCAGCAGCAACAGCTGGCGGTGCGCAGCATCGCTTGGATATAGAAAATATTCCTTGGTTGCATGCTATTATTTGGGCCCCTATTGTTGAAGAACTCGTATTTAGATATGGGTTAAGGCGTCCTGCTCAGCTACTCTGGCTTTGGCCCTTATCTCTTGTTTGCTTGCTGGCTGGCCCTGTTTGGTATGCTCAAGTTTTGTTATGGATCGCCTTGCTTTTAATGATGATGGGGCCCGCTGCGAAGGGGCGTCCAATACGTTGGGCGGAGCAAGGCAGCATGGTCCGTGCTTGGCTATGGGGGGCTGCATGGCCCTGGTCGTGGCGCAAACGATACAGACGCTATTTTGGGCTGTGCTTTTGGGCAAGCACCATAATTTTTGCTGCTGTGCACTTATATAATTTTAACCTACACCAGGTGCCCTATTATTTATGGGCTTTTTTGGTGCTCCCGCAATGTTTTACAGGGTTAGCTTTGGGGTGGTTGCGCGTGCGCTATGGCATTGGGGCGAGTATAGCCTTACACGCGCTTTTTAATAGTGGCCCTTTGCTGGTCATTTTTTTAATACTTAGTTTATTATCATCTTAGTCATTTTTTTGAATTCAGGAACACCATGTCTCTTCAATGTGGCATCGTTGGTCTGCCCAACGTTGGAAAATCAACTCTCTTTAATGCTTTGACCCAAGCTGGGATTGAAGCTGAAAATTACCCTTTTTGCACTATTGAGCCTAATGTTGGTATTGTCGAGGTTCCCGACCCGCGTCTAGAAGAGCTAGCAAAAATCGTCAAGCCAGAGCGCACTTTACCTGCTGTGGTTGAGTTTGTCGATATTGCTGGTTTGGTTGCGGGTGCGTCCGAAGGAGAGGGTTTAGGCAATCAGTTTTTGGCTAATATCCGTGAAACCGATGCAATCGTCCACGTCGTGCGTTGTTTCGAGGACCCTAATATTGTTCACGTAGCGGGTCAGGTTGATCCTATTGCTGACATTGAGGTGATTAACACGGAGCTGGCCCTTGCTGATTTGGCAACTGCTGAGCGCGCGCTTGAGCGCAATCAGCGCACCGCCCGAGCTGGAGACAAAGATGCCATTCGCATGGTGCAGATTTTAGAGCGTATTGTTGCCACGTTAAGTTCAGGGCGTCCGATTCGTGCTTTGGATTTAGAGCCTAGCGAGCGAGTCGCCATTCGTCAATACTGCTTTATTACTGCCAAGCCTGTCATGTACGTAGCTAATGTAGACGAGGAAGGCTTTGAGCATAATGCACTGCTACAAAAAGTGCAGGATTATGCCGACCAAGAAAATGCTCCAGTAGTTGCTATTTGTGCTTCTGTAGAGGCCGAGATTGCTCAGCTTGATGATGAGGACAAAGAAATATTTTTAGCTGATATGGGGATGGATGAGCCGGGGCTGAACCGGGTGATTCGGGCTGCATATCAGCTTTTAGGCTTACAAACATATTTTACTGCCGGGGTAAAAGAGGTGCGTGCATGGACGGTGCCTGTAGGCGCCAGCGCACCTGAGGCTGCAGGCGTGATTCATACTGATTTTGAGCGTGGTTTTATTCGTGCTCAGACTATTGCGTATGAGGACTTTATTGCTCATGGGGGCGAGCTGGGGGCACGTGAGGCAGGTAAAATGCGTGCAGAAGGCAAAGAGTATATTGTTCAGGATGGAGATGTACTGAATTTCTTATTTAATGTCTAGTCTTTTTTTAGGCAAACATTGATTTATGTTATTATATATTATATATTTAAATAATATAAATCGTGTTCTGCACACAGTCAGCAGTGCTCGGTCTCATTAAGAATGAGCGCACGTTTAGAGTCAACTTAGAAACTATTTAGGACTTTTCATGAAAGCTGGACATTTTCCCGAGTTAACAAAAAATATTTTTAAGCAATTACGTAATTTCAGGCAGGGACAGCCCGAAGTGGTCGATGCCTTTAATAATTTGGCTCAGGTGGCTTCTGCAGACGGTGTGCTTGATAAAAAAACCAAGGAAATGATGGCCTTAGCTATTGCAGTGGCCATTCGCTGTGATGACTGTATTGGGGTCCATGTGCAGTCATTGATTAAGCTAGGCATGACGCGAGAAGAGTTAGAAGAGGTACTGGCAACCGCTGTTTATATGGGCGGCGGTCCTTCTTTAATGTATTCTACCCATGCATTACAAGCATTTGATGATTTCACCGCAGCCAATTAAGTGCTGATTTGATTCATCATCAATACAAGATATAATTTCTACCATAGCCTAAGTGAATAACTGAGGCTCTTTTAATTTGGCCCAAAGCTCTAAAGAGCTTGTTGGGCCATTATTGCTTTTGGTTGTAAAACTCTATAGCATTAAATAGTACTTTATTACTCCTATATAGGTTACTGCGATTTAAGGTAGGCCGCGCATGACAAAGATTGTACTTTTTGAAAATATTCACCCTAGTGCGAGTGAGGTATTTAACTCGGCAGGGTTTACCCATATCAAAACTTTTCCTTCGGCATTGGTCGGCGATGAGTTAATCAATGAAATCCGCGATGCCACTGTGATCGGTATTCGTTCTCGCACACAGCTTGAGGAAAAAGTTTTAGAGCAGGCCACAGCCGCTCGAGTTATCGGCTGTTTTTGTATTGGAACCAATCAGGTGGCATTAGATTATGCCATGCAAAAGGGCTTACCTGTTTTTAATGCGCCATTTTCAAACACTCGTTCTGTGGCCGAGTTGGTTATTGCAGAGGCTATTTTATTGTTGCGTCGCATCCCAGAAAAAAACGCCCGTGTTCATGCCGGGTATTGGGATAAGACAGCACAGGGGGCCTTTGAGGCGCGGGGCAAGACCTTGGGTATTATTGGCTATGGAAATATTGGCTCTCAGGTGGGCACCCTTGCCGAGGCAATGGGAATGAGTGTGAGTTTTTATGATGTGGAGGCCAAACTACCTCTAGGCAATGCAAAGTCTTGTGCGTCCTTAGCTCAGCTTTTAGCGGATGCAGATGTGGTAACTTTGCATGTACCCGGAGGGGCTGAAACAGAAAATATTATCAATGAGCGCACGTTGGCCCAAATGAAAAAAGGGGCAATTGTTATTAATGCTTCGCGGGGGACAGTGGTTGATATAGAGGCATTAAATGCAGCCCTCGAAAGTGGGCATATTTCAGGAGCTGCGTTGGACGTATTTCCTGTCGAGCCCAAAAGTGTAGAGGAGCCTCTTGATAGTCCCCTTAAAGGGAAAACCAATGTAATTCTTACCCCTCATATTGGTGGGAGCACTCAAGAGTCCCAAGAAAATATTGGACGTGAGGTTGCTGAAAAAATAGTTGCCTATTTACAGCATGGTGCGACCAAGAGCGCGGTTAATTTCCCAGAGATTTCTTATTTACCCAGCACCGGCGCTCAGCGTATTATTCATGTGCACAAAAATGTGCCTGGCACCATGGCCGGGTTGAGCAATGTATTGGCCCAACATGGATTTAATATTTCTGGCCAACAATTACAGACTCGTTCAGAATATGGCTATGCTTTGACTGATGTAGACAAGCCTATTACCGAGTCCGTGCTCGAAGCTTTACGTGCATTACCCGGCACATTGAGATGTGACACACTGCCTCTTTAACTGCTCTCAATGAGCTTAGTAGGGGGCCTAATGGGCCCCCTTTTTTATTCGTCCATTGTTTAAAGCTTTCACCTCAAACTGGCTCTGAGTATAATTGCTTTAAAGTTTAAAGGATGGGGTGCTACTTATGGGGGTTATAGGTAGGTAGCGCTTGGGGCGCTTTATTTTTTAGGCTAATAACGATGACATTAGAATTTTATCCCCTCAGTGATGAATTAGCTGTTGCAGGCCAATTAAGTGCTGATGATATGGCCACAGTGGCCGAGGCAGGTTTTAAAAGTGTGGTGATTAATCGTCCTGACTATGAGGCAGGGCCATTGCAACCGACTTCCGAGCAGGTGATTCAGGCTGCCCAAGCAGCAGGGATGCAGGCGGTATATCAGCCTGTAATTAGCGGTCAGCTAACCCTTGAAGATGCTCAAACTTTTTTAGAATTACTGCAGATGCTGCCTAAGCCAATTTTGGCTTATTGTCGCAGCGGTGGGCGGTGTACCAGTTTATTTCATGCAGCGCAGGCGCTTCAAGCTCGCGGCAATCTCTGAGCTTAAACATTGATATTTATTAAATAAGCTTGATCAAACACAAGGGTTAGGCATATTAGGTTTTGAATATCAATGCTTTTGGTTACAATCAGATGAGACCTAGAGGATATATACTGCAGTTATGGCACTGCTTTGTGCTGTAGCATCTGTACTATCGATTGTGTACTCATCTTGGGGATGTTTATGTTTAAAAAAATATTGATTCCGACTGACGGTTCTAAACTCTCTGCTCAGGCAGCAAACAAAGGGGTGAGCTTTGCTCGTCAAATTGGTGCGGAGATTGTTGCACTGCATGTGACTCAACCTTTTGCTGCGACAGTAGGTTTTGATGGGATGGCAGCTGCTTATGCCATCACGGACGAAGACTACGAGCGCACGGCACGTGAGCAGGCCAATAAATACTTACAGGCAGTATTGGATCGTGCTGAGACAGCAGGTGTCCCAGCAACATCACGCACCATGTCCAATTTCAATGTTGCTGATGGGGTGGTACAAGCAGCCAAAGAAGAAAACTGTGATTTGATTTTTATTGGTAGTCATGGACGCAGTGGCTTGTCACGATTATTATTAGGGAGTGTGACTATTAAAGTACTCAATATCGCTCCTTGCGCCGTGTTGGTATATCGCGTCAAAGAGAGCAACGATTAATTTTCAAAGAGTCCATTGAGGCGAGGCCATGGCCTCGCTTTTTGTTTTTGTGCTGACTGATATGGCTGGGTCTAAGGGTGGTTAATATAAGCGCTGCCGTTATAGATATTAAATTTATCATGGCGGGCAAAGCCAACCAAGATAAGATGATTTTTATGGGCCATATCAACAGCTAGGCTCGTGGGGGCTGAGACTGCAACCAAAGCAGGGATTTGAGCTTGTATGGTTTTTTGCACCATTTCATAACTGGCGCGACTAGAAACAACTGCAAATCCTTGTTGAGTGGCTGATTGGCTGCGTAGCAGTGCACCGATAAGCTTATCAAGGGCATTATGTCGGCCTACATCTTCGCGAATCAGTTGAATCTCACCCTTAAAATTGGCCCATGCTGCGGCATGAGTTGCTCCAGTGCGGTGGCGTAGGCTTTGTTTTTGGGAAAGGGTTTGTAGTGCATGCTCAATGGCTCTGCTGCTGAGTTGAGGCGGAGGAGTAGGGAGGGGGCGCATATCCTGCTCTAAGGCGGATAAAGACTCTATTCCGCATAAGCCGCAGCCAGTTTGTCCGGTCATGCGGCGACGGCGCAAACGCAGTTGTTGCATGCATGCTGAGGCAATTGTTATATCTAACAGATAGCCTTGTTCAGTCTGCTGTATTTCGCAGTCAAAAATATCAGCATATGTGCGAATAATACCCTCTGTATAGGAAAAGCCATAGGCTAAATCAATGAGATTCATTCCAGAGGCGAGCATCACCACGTGGTTAATGCCGTTGTATTGTAAGGCAACGGGAACTTCACTGGCTAAGATATCTTGTTTGGAGTGACGCTGCCCGGTATCTGGCCAGAGTTGAGTAATTTCCACAGATGCAGTAGCCGTAGCGGACTCATCATCATAAGGATGCCGCTGCTGGGCAGGGGATGAGGGGGGGCTAAAATCAGACATCAGTCAGTAGGCTCTCAAGTCAATAAAGGCAAATAAACAGTACTTTATTGTACTGACAAAGGCTTTGATCAGGTAGAGTGTCAGTACAGCAAGTATGTGTGTATTGGTTTAATTAATGGCTTTAGTTTAAGCTTGTAGTACTTGCCCAATTGGTTTTTAATCGGTAGCACCATTATTATGTCACAGCCTATTCGAATCGTTCGAACAACCTCAACGCAAAGTCAGATCAGTTCCTGCTCAGGGGCTTTGGATCGATTGCAGCGACCTTTGCGAGATTTGCGTATTTCTATTACAGACAAATGTAATTTCCGTTGCACTTATTGTATGCCGCGCGAGGTTTTTGGTCCGGATTATCCTTTTTTAGCTCATCAGGATTTATTGAGCTTCGAAGAAATCACCCGTGTTGCATCGATTTGCACCCAATTAGGTTTACGCAAGATACGGCTTACTGGAGGCGAGCCTTTATTGCGTAAAGATATAGAGGTGCTGATTGAAATGCTGGCGCGTTTGCGCACCTTAGAAGGGGAGCCAGTAGAAATTGCCTTAACAACGAATGCTACCTTATTAGCACAAAAAGCCAAAGACCTAAAAGAAGCAGGGTTGCAACGAGTCACGGTGAGTTTGGACGCATTAGAAAATGAGCGTTTTCAGCATATGAGTGACAGTAAAATAGGGGTCGAGCGTGTCTTGGCGGGCATAAAAAAAGCGCATGAGGTGGGGTTGCGGCCTGTCAAGGTCAATATGGTGGTACGCAAAGGGCTGAATGATGATCAAATTGTGCCGATGGCGGAGTATTTTCGGGGGCGCGGACCCATTCTAAGATTTATCGAGTATATGGACGTAGGAAATACCAATGGCTGGAATATGCAAGAGGTGCTGACTGGAGCCGAAATTGTGCAACGTATATCAGCTCGGTATCCTTTACGGCCGCTGTCTTCTAATTATCGAGGTGAGGTAGCGAGTCGCTATGCCTATGTCGATGGACAAGGGGAAATTGGGCTCATTACCAGTGTTTCACAACCTTTTTGTGGGGACTGTAGCCGTTTGCGCTTATCTCCCGAAGGCAAGTTCTTTTTGTGCTTATTTGGCTCTCAAGGCTTTGATGTCCGTACTCATTTACGCTCTGCAGCCAATGATCAAGAAATTGCCCAATTTATTCTTCAGATGTGGCGGCAGCGGGATGCGCGCTATTCAGAGTTGCGTGGTCAGGGACACGCCGAGTCATCACTGCCCAAGGTAGAAATGAGCTATATCGGAGGATAGGGGTGATTGAGAAAGCGGATCTGACGGGCGCAGTATTGGCAGGTGGGCAGGCACGTCGCATGCAGTCTATAGACTTGGCCCAACAGGAGGGGGCAGATAGATTGGGTACTGCTCCCATTGATAAAGGGCTATTGCTCTTGCACGGGCGGCCATTGGTTGCGTGGCAACAGGCGCTATTACGTCCTTGGGTAGAGGACATAATGATTAATGCGAACCGCCATCAAACTATTTATGCACAGTATGGGCGGGTGGTGGCCGATGACGCAGATTTACCGGCACAGCAGGGACCGTTGATAGGGCTTTTGACCATTCTTAGGCACAGTGTCACGCCGTGGGTTGTTGTGGTGCCGGTAGATAGTCCTTTTTTGCCAGAGGATTTTGTGCCGAGACTATTACAGGCACAGGCCCATGAACCCGGTCGATTAGCCTATTATTGTCGCGCACAACGCGATTATCCGCTTTGTTTGTTAATTCATCGAGAGGCAGCTGTGAGTTTAGCCGCAGACATTCACAGGGGGCAGCGACGGGTGATTCCGTGGTTGACGCAACAATCAGCCGGAGTAGTTGATTTCGGTGGACATGCTGAGGGCTATTTTGCCAACCTCAATACGCCGGCTGATTTTAAGGCTGCTCAAATGCAACTAATTAATAAGTCCAAAGCCTAAAGTCATAGTAGCGAACAATAGACCCATTGGTGATTGATTGTTCGGCGGGAATACGTGCCAGCCCACTGGCCCAAGCCAGCGAACTAATCATTGCCGAGCCTTGTTTGGGGTGAGGGATGAGTTGTAAGCGACCATCGCTTTTAGGGGTGGCTTGAACTCTAAGAAACTCATCACGTGTTCCATAGAAGCTTTTATTGCTATCGAGATAGCCATAAAGAACGGGGGGGAGGATCTGTGAGCGCCCTTGTAGACGTCTAATCAAGGGTGAAACCATGAGTACAAAGACGGCATAGGCTGACACAGGGTTGCCCGGTAAACCGATGACAGGGGTGCGGTGTACTTGGGCTAAGGTAACAGGTCGACCGGGTTTCATCCGTACTCGCCATAAATCCATATGGCCGCCCATTTGCTCAATGGCTGGCTTGACAAAATCTTTGTCGCCAACTGACACACCGCCAATAGTGAGCACTACATCACAGATTTCGGTGAGTTGTTTGAGCGCCTCTTGAATCCCTTCAATAGTGTCTGGGGCATGGCGACGGGCTACAGTTTCTGCTCCTAGCTCTTGAATCAGCCCATCCAGCATTGGAGTGTTGGAGTTATAAATTTGCCCTTCTTTGAGAGGGGTACCAGGAGCAACAAGCTCGTCTCCGGTGCTCAGAATGCCAATTTTAGGGATGGGATACACGTCGAGGTGTGTGATTCCTTGGGCTGCCAGTAGAGAAAGGTGACGGCTATTGAGGCGTTGTCCCTGAAGAAGGATGGCTTGATCTTTAGCCATATCCTCGCCTCGCAGGCGTACATTGGCACCTGGTGCGGGCAGGCGGTTGATTTCGACAGTGCCTTCTTCCTCCGTGCAATGCTCTTGGATCACTACCGTGTCGGCGCCTGCGGGCATGACGCTGCCTGTAAATAAACGGATTGCGTGGCCCGGCTCAAGGGGCATTGGCTGGTCGCCAGCATAAATATGCGCCTGTATAGGAATGGGCTGGTCTAGGGTTACCTCTTGGTGGCGCACGGCATACCCATCCATAGCACTGTTATCTGCGGGGGGAATATCGAGGTTGGCGTAAACAACTTGAGCATTGACACGGCCCAGTGCGTGTTCTATAGGAATACGTTCAGAGCGTGCCGGCAAAGCGGCTGCTTGAATAAGACGATCTTGTGCAGAGTCAAAATCGAGCATGATATGTCACCTAGAATGTAAAAGGTTAACCGGCACAGTGGCGGGCAAAATTACAGGGAGTGGTTCCCTCATCTAACTGAGGCTGAATAAGCTCGCGCCAAGCTAATTGAGCTGCATTTTCAGAGCCGGGCACACAAAATATGATTGTGTTATTTGCAAGTCCTGCTAGGGCCTCCGATTGGATAGCTCCACTACCAATATCTGCATAGGATAGGGCACGAAACAATTCCCCAAATCCTGAAATTTCTTCATCAAAAAGGGGGCGGACTGCAGCAACCGTATTTTTTCGGGGACCGTAACCTGTGCCCCCATTGCATAAAATCACTTCAATATTAGGATCGGCTATCCAATGGCTAAGGTGTTTACGAATGTCGTATAGACAGCCGTGGCTACGCGTGCGAGTCACACAGCGATGGCCTGCCTTGATGAGGGCCTGTTCGAGAAAGTCTCCTGTGCTATCCGCGCGTTCGGGGTCAGAGCTTATGGTCAGCACTGCACAGTTAAGAGAAATCATTGTCATGGGCATTCCTTGATTGAGGATAAATGAAAAAGACAGGCTCACGAGTCAATAGCAGAGGGCGCTTGGGCTGTTTCTTGCTCAATTTGCGCTTGCCAGCGGGCTGTGCGTTCGGCATCTTCTTGGCGCTGCGCAACCCAGAACGTTTGGCCATTACGCAAGTGTTCGCGTTTCCAAAAAGGAGCGCGTGTTTTAAGTGAGTCAATAATAAACTCACCTGCTCGGAAGGCCTCGGTGCGATGGCGACTGGCAACAGCAAGAAACACAATTTGATCTCCGTGATGTAAAGCGCCTACCCGATGGACAACCTGATAGGAGAGAATATCCCAGCGTTTTTTGGCGGCCTCACAAATACGTTCAATTTCACGCTCACACATACCGGGATAATGTTCTAAAAAAAGTGTTTGGGTATGGGTGTCTGGGGCAAAATCACGGACATAGCCCACAAAGCTCAAGATAGCTCCTTGGGCTCCCTCATGTGTGCGGCGCATGTCTTCGAGTAAAGCGCCGACATCAAAATCGTCCGTTTGAATACGAATCATGATTACCCTCCGGTGACTGGCTCAAAGACCGCAACTTCGTCATTGGCCGCGATGGAGTCCTCTGGCTGAGCGTGATAATGATTAATGGCCACTTGTAGGCGCTCTTTTAAAGGTTGGAGCGCGCTATAATGAGCGCAGAGTTCATTTAACAGCTGTTCTACTGTGAGATTGGGACGCGCTGGCCAGAGTTCTTCGCGTTTTCCGAGCAGCTCTGCAACCTGAGCAAAATACAGTAGTTTGATTGTTGCGTTTGTCATGGTACCTCCTGCATGGGCGGCTGATCGGCGGAGATAGAGGGATGATCAGAGGCTTGCCAAATACCGCTTTTGCCGCCCGATTTAAATTCAAGCCGAGTGTTTTCTATCACAATGCCTTTATCAGCGGCTTTGCACATGTCATAAATAGTGAGCGCTGCGATGCTGCAGGCGGTTAAGGCCTCCATTTCAACCCCAGTAGTATGGGCACAACGACAGGTGGCACGTACAGTAATGGTATGGGCGCTCTCATCAATATCGAAGGTAATGCCCACATAATCTAAGTGCAAAGGATGGCACATTGGGATGAGGTCAGCACAGCGCTTAGCTGCCATAATGCCAGCAATACGAGCTGTATTTAAAACCTCGCCTTTAGCATTGTTTTGCGCTGATAGGAGCTCAAAAGTTTTAGGACTTAGGCGCACGGTACTACAGGCTATGGCCTCGCGCATGCTCCGTTTTTTGTGACTAATATCAACCATTTGAGCCTCACCGGTAGCACTCAGGTGGCTCAATTGTGCGGCTTGGGTTGTGTCGTTGGTGCTCATGAATTTGTGTGTGATCTATTCAGTGATTAGAGATTGGAGTGTTCATTTTAACAGCTGTTTGAAGAACTCTTAAACAATCCCTGTTTAGGAATGCTGTATTAGCATTTATTGCTATTCTGTCGGTCAATTGTTCATTACAATTTGCTCATTCTGCGGGCTTTTTCTACGCTGCTTTAAATTGATTCATACCTATGTTGCATACTATCGGCGCTTTTTTTTCTCTTTATTTGGCCACCCTATTGTTATTGACTGCCTCAGGGCTGTTTAATACTTATTTGGGTTTGCGTTTGACGGCGCTGTCTGTGTCCGAGGTATGGGTAGGGGGGTTATTGGCTGCCTATTATTTGGGTTTGGTCATTGGAGCGCGGGTAGGGCATAAGCTGATTATTGGGGTGGGGCATATTCGTGCTTATGCTGCCACAGCAGCTATAGTAACCGTTGCATTTTTAGTGCAAATACTTTTGGAGCCGCTTTGGTTGTGGTTGATTCTACGATTTGTTGCTGGGGCGGCCATGGTGACACAGTTTATGGCCTTGGAAAGCTGGCTGAATGAGCAAACAGAAAACGAACAGCGGGGTACGGTATTTGCCTTTTATATGGTGATGACGAGCTTGGGGACGGTATTAGGGCAGTTGGCCCTAACGCAGTTTACTGTTTTAGATTATAGACCGCTGGTATTTGTGGCCATTTGCGCTGTTTTGAGTTTAATTCCAATCGCTTTGACGCGCCGCTTGCATCCCGCCCTACAAGTGCCCGCACCTATTAATGCGCGTTATTATTTTGAGCGTGTTCCCATGTCATTGATCGCTCTTTTTGTGGCAGGAATGATAACAGGTGCTTTTTATGGCTTGGCCCCTGTTTATGCGGTACGGGTAGGGTTAAGTAGCGATCAAGCGGCCATGTTTGTGGCAGTTTCTGTGGCTGCAGGAGTGTTGGCTCAGTGGCCAATGGGTTGGGTTGCAGATCGAGTCAATAGGGTGGTTTTAATACGCTATAGTGCGGTACTGATGTTTTGCTTATCCCTTCCACTGTGGGGGTGGTGGCCACTTCCCTATGAGGCATTATTGCTGTTTTCAGCTGCGTTTGGGGTCTTGCAGTTTACTTTGTATCCCTTAGGAGCCGCTTTTGCTAATGATAATGTGGCGCCTGATCGGCGGGTGGGATTAAGTGCCATTTTATACATGGTTTATGGCATTGGGGCCTGTTTGGGGCCTTTGTTAGTAGGGGTGGTGATGGACGCCTGGGGCAGTCATACATATTTTATTTTTGTGGCTGCTTGTAGTGCTTTATTGGTTGGATTCATCAAGCCCTCCAAGGTTACGGGTTTGCATGTGAGTGTTGATGCTCCCACTGAATATGTTCCCATGCCGGATAGTTTGCAGTCAGCCGGGGGGATATCGCCTCTGGATCCACGGGTAGATGTAGAGATTGATATTTCTCATGATCCCGATGGAGAGATAACGGCGCAGTCGGAGGCTGCGGCAGCGGATAGGTCTGCCGCAGCGGCCACAAATGATTCCTCTGGCTCGTAGTGCTCTTGAGAGCCAAGAGAAGGTATCAAGGCAGGAGCAACAGAATAGCAATAAGTGCCAATATTAAGCCGATGCCAATCCGTCCTGTGGCGCGCTCTTTAAATAGGCCCACTCCAGCAAGTGTGCCCAGTACGATGACACCGATATTCATCGAGGCAAAGACTAAGGCAGGGTTATGTGGAAACTGTTGATGGGCGCGAATATAAAAATAGATATTGCCAAAATTTAACAGCCCCAACAGTAGGCCGGCTAATAAACTGGGGCGGTGCCAAGTTGTACGGCGATAAAAGAGCCCACCGAACATCAGTATGCCCGCCAGCACAAAAGTGATGATCAGGCTGCTAATAAAAGATACACCGCTTTGGGCCAGTTGCTTAAATAAAATATCAATGAATCCAAAACCAGCCCACACACCAAAGAGCAGCATCATGGCATTTTTACCAGTGCCTGTGGCGGGGGTGGTTGAGGCTTCTTGCCTTTTGTTGAGGCTTAAAAAAAGAATCGCCAGCAATCCGCAGAGAATGCCGCCCAGCTTATAGGCATCAAAGGGCTCATTGAAAATAAGAAAGGCTGCTAATAAAGGAACGAGCAAAGAAAGTCTTTGAGCGGCATCAGCGCGGACGATGCCTGCTTGTTGAACCGCATAAGCCATGACAATAAAAATGCTGGGTAATAATATTCCTAATAATAAGAGCACCACAATAGGTAGGTCAGGTTGCCACAAAGAGTCTAAGCGCGGTCTGAGTAACACTACAGTCAAGAGGCTGGCCATAATATAATTTGTAGCAATGGCCTGACTGACCTGTATGGCGTAGCGCCGCGCCAGCTTAAGCATGATGGACACACTGACGCTGCACACAATACTAAAGGCTAAAAACCACATAGTTGATACCATCCATTTAGTTGTGTGCTTAGGCTTGACGAGGACGTAATCCCAATGCGTGCAGCAGTTTTTTGTCACGCTGTTGTTCGGGGTTAGGCGTGGTCAATAGAGTATCCCCATAGAAAATAGAATTGGCACCAGCCATAAAGCATAACGCTTGGGCGCTGTCATCTAAATCTGTACGGCCAGCTGAAAGACGTACAACCGCTTTAGGCATACAAATACGCACCACCGCAATAGTACGGACCAGCTCAAAAGGATGAATGGGCTCGTGTTGAGCCATGGGGGTCCCTGCAGCGGGGACGAGCTGATTGATCGGTACGGATTGAGGGTAGGGGTTTAAATTGGCCAATGTGGTAATCATTCTGGCCCGTTGCTCCACACTTTCCCCCATCCCAATGATCCCCCCTACACAGCTTTTTAACTCTGCCTGCTGCACTTCCTGGATGGTATTGAGCCTATCCTCATAGCTACGTGTGCTGATAATCTCAGAGTAAAAATCTGCAGAAGTATCTAAATTGTGATTATAAAAATCCAAGCCTGCTTCTTTTAGTCGTTGTGCTTGGCCTTTTTTTAACATGCCCAAGGTCACACAGGTTTCTAAGCCTAATGCTTTAACCCCTTGAATCATTTCAATAATGTTATCAAGTTGCTTTTCTGTGGGAGAACGCCATGCTGCCCCCATACAGAATCGGTGGGCTCCGTGCTCTTTTGCTCGTTGGGCTGCAGCAAGTACCGTATCAATATCCAATAAGGGTTCATTTTCTACCCCAGTATCATAGTGCTTGGATTGGGGACAGTAGCTGCAATTTTCTGGACAGCCCCCCGTTTTGACCGAAAGCAGACTGGCCAATTCTATTTCCTCTGGGTGATGGTAGCGCCGATGTACAGTTTGAGCTTCCCAGATTAATTCAAGCAGTCCTTTATTAAATAGAGCTAGTACTTGCTCTTCAGTCCATTGAGCTGCTGTGTGCTCGGTTGCAGCAGGAGAGTGAACAGTAGCTTCCATAGTATCGATAGTATTCATATCAAAGATAAGTAGATGATGGCTAAGAATGCTTAAAAATGTACGGGTAAAAAACTGCACTGACGAATTTTTTTTGTGAAAGGAAGCAGTTTCATTGCGTGCAATAAGCAAAAAATAAGAGAAGATAAAGGGAGTTAAGCGAAGTTAGAGGAAGTTAGTGCAAAAACGAGGATTCATTTTGTTACAATTATATTTGTAACTCTTTGTTTTGATGGCTATAACTGTGAATAATTTGTATTCTTGACTGCTGTTTCAGTGGTCGAGGGGGAAGGTTGTGTGCTAGGATAGTGAGCTCTCAATCAATTACATACAACTAAAATAACTTGGAGGTATGCATGTTCAATAGTTTAAAACGACGTTTAGGATCGGTCGTGATGGGAGTAGCGGCCGCAGGAGCGATGGCTTTAGGTTCCAGCAGCGTGGCAATCGCTCAAGACAATTGGCCTGAGCGTCCAATTAAGCTGATTGTTGGATTTAATGCAGGGGGAACAACAGATGTGGTGGCGCGCATTTTGGCTGAAGATATGAGCCAAACCTTAGGCCAACCCATCATCGTGGAAAATCGTCCTGGAGCAGGAAGCAATATCGCCACTGAAATGGTCAAACGGGCCAAGCCAGATGGGTATACCTTGTACATGGTAGCGGTAACAGCGGCAATTAATCAAACCTTATATGAGAGCGCAGACTTTGATCTTACCGCAGATTTTGAGCCTGTTAGCTTGGCTGTTAAGGTACCAAATGTGTTGGTGGTGCATCCAAGCTTACCGGTTAACAGCGTACAAGAGCTGGTGGATTATGCCAAAGCTCATCCTGGGACTTTAAATTTTGCTTCTTCAGGAAGTGGGACTTCTATTCATATGGCGGGGGAATTATTTAAGCAGCTTGCTGAGATTGATGTGGCGCATATTCCCTACAGTGGCAGTGCTCCGGCAGTTACTGATTTAATTGGTGGTCAGGTGGATTACGCTTTTGATAACATGCCTTCTGCTTGGCCCCATGTGAATGCTGGTAAGTTACGTGCTTTGGCCGTGACCACTAGCGAGCGTACGGAATCAGCTCCTGATTTACCAACTATGAAAGAGTCGGGTTTTGAAACCTTTGATGTCTCATCGTGGTTTGGAGTGGTGGCGCCCAAGGGCACTCCTGAGGAGATTACTCAGCGTTTAAATGAGGCCATGCATACAGCGATGCGCAAGCCAGATATTCAGGAGCGCTTAGCAGATTTGGGCGCCATTCCTGAGTTTACTAGCCGAGAAGAGTTTGCTCAGTTCTTAGCTCGTGAAGTGGACAGCTGGGGAGAGGTGGTCATTGCTTCAGGAGCGACAGTCGATTAAATGAGGACTGTCTGCAGAGTGGGAATATCTAACCCCTCACTATTTGGAGTGAGGGGTTTTTTCATGCATGGACAAAAATTGTTTGTTCCTAATTAGGGGGAGGCTAATAGGCCCAAACGCTCAAGTATCGCTTTTTGCTCTGCTGAGGAGTCAATGGCAAATTGAGTAAATGTTGCTGAGTCCATGTATTGTGGGGTCATATCATAATTATCTAGCATGCTGATAAATTCAGGGCTGTCCATTGCAGTTTTAAAAGCATCATGGAGTTTTTGGATAATAGCGGGATCGGTGCCTTTAGGTGCGACAAGTCCCCAAGGAGAAGTCTGTACCAAATCAATGCCCAGCTCCTTTAGGGTCGGTACCTCAGGAAAGCTTTTCAGGCGCTGATCGCTCCATACTACGAGCAGGCGCAGTTTTCCATCTTGAACATGAGGCACCCAAGCACTTACTTCAGCAGAGGCATCCACATGCTCGCCAAGAACAGCATTGATGGATTCTGCAGCTCCCTTATAAGGGATGTGTTCAACCTGCATTCCAGTATGCTCGGCGATTTGCTCCATGGTTAAATGATTGGAGGTAAGGGGCCCCGCAGTGCCATAACTGATAGGCTGTTCTTGTGCGTATGCCACAAGCTCTGCAAAGGTATGAAAGGGAGAAGAGGCAGGCACCACAATACCAAAAGCGTAGCCAGTCAGACCAATAATATAAGAGAGGTCATTTAAAGGGTCCATTTGGAAATTGGTTACAAAAGGCATTCTATAAAGGCTAATTGGGGCCAGGGCCAGTGTGTAGCCATCATTTTTAGCATTTTGCAATTGCAAAGGAGCGAGGGTGCCGCCTGCGCCAGTTTTGTTTTCTATGATAATGGGTTGTCCCAAGATGGTAGCAGCTTGTTCTGCCAAAATACGCATAGGGGCGTCCGTAGAGCCGCCAGGAGGAAAGCCAATATAAATTTTAATTGGACGTTTAGGAAAATCTTCCGCAGCTTGGGCCCAGGGGCTGTGAACGATAACGCTAAGAAAAAAAATCAAAGAAAAGAAATAAAATAGGCGGTGCTTACTAAAAAGCTTCATAGTGTCTCCGTAGCAATATTTTTACATTATTGTTAGCAATGGGGCGATTAACCCTGCTTTGCTTCATATCAGTATAAGCTTAATTTTTATATTTGCTAGGGCAGTAGAGAAAATATGTTCAAGTATTGAAGTGAACACAGCTAAGGTGCTGGGATGCAGAGAGGCTGAGTGTGATGGGCTACAGGGTAAAGGGCAGGCGGGTTAAAAAGAATGAGGGAGAAAGAAACAGGACTGTAAAAACAAAAAAGCCCTCGATATGTTCGAGAGCTCATTGCTAAATATTTGGCGGAGCGGACGGGACTCGAACCCGCGACCCCCGGCGTGACAGGCCGGTATTCTAACCAACTGAACTACCGCTCCTATGGCGTCCCCACGGGGATTCGAACCCCGGCTGCCGCCGTGAAAGGGCGGTGTCCTAGGCCTCTAGACGATGGGGACTAAGATAAAAATTTATTTTATCAAAACTAAAAAAACTTGTCAAGCTATTTTTTCTCAAGTTGTTTTAGTTTCTTGGTGGAGGTAAGCGGGATCGAACCGCTGACCTCTTGCATGCCATGCAAGCGCTCTCCCAGCTGAGCTATACCCCCACTGGTTTGGTTTGTTGAGATGTATGCCTCTTAAACCAAAAAAATTATTATGGCTGATTTTTGAAAAAGATGCAAGCCTTGCTCAAAATTTGTTGTTGCAATGTTGCATATGCACTAAAAAGTAAATTGCTTTCTTGTGCTCTTTTCCAAATGAAACGAAAGTATAGGATCTTTTTTTGGTTTTGACCAGCTTTGTTTTTAAAATTCATCCATAGTGATGTATTTTATCTACAGTTTGCTCAGATGCTTAGAGTGTCATGCGGTGTCAGTCCATTTTTTTCTGCTGAGACTGAGCCCGACAATACATAAAAAGCTTAGCCACAATACTATTGCATTTCCCCAACGAACATAAGGGGTATAGCCATCGTAACCTTGCACTTCAACATCCAGAACGCCAATTGTGCTTTGAGGCAACATGGCACGAACCACCGCATCTGGATCAATAACAGCGGTGATTCCAGTATTGGTCGAGCGAATCATAGGCCGTGCAGTTTCTAGCGCTCTCATTCGAGATATTTGCAAATGTTGCCTTAGGGCCCAGGTATCACCAAACCAACCAAGATTGCTGATATTGACAAGCATGGTGGCCCCCTCAATATGATTGTGAGTGCGAACACTTTGAATGATTTCTTCCCCAAAAACATCTTCATAACAAATGTCTGGAGCAATTTTCTGACCAGCAATAGAGAAGGGGGGCTGTGCGGGGGCGCCACGGTGAAAATTCCCCAAGGGCATGTTCATGAGATCAATAAACCATTGAAATCCAGTAGGGACAAATTCGCCAAAGGGAACTAGGTGGTGTTTATCATAGCGGTGCTTCAATTGCAGCTGAATAATATCCCAAGCTGTTGTATGGGGCTCAATAGCAATGGCACTATTGGTGTAGGTCCCGCTTTGGGGATCATAAAGGGGCAGGCCCATCAGTAATACGCTGTTGTGCTGCTGTGCTAAATCTATCCACTGTTGCCAGAATGTTGCGGGCAAACGGTTTTGAAATACTGGGATCACGGTTTCAGGCAGAATGATCACCGCTGGTTGGGCGTGCGGATCTTTGGCGGGCAATGAAGCCAACTCGTAGTAGGTTTGAATGCCTGTTTCAAACAGTGCCGGGTCAAATTTCATGGATTGAGGGAGGTTGCCTTGGGTGAGGCGCACATAGAATGGCTGGCCCACAGGGGTAGACCATTGAATGCCATGAATCAATAAGCCTGATATATTAAGCGCAAAGGCAAGAATGAGCACCGCAGATGAGTACCGGGGCCGAGGCGAAGGAGCGGGATGACGATGAAGCTGAATAAAAGTTGCCAAGGCTGCTGCGGTAAATACAGCCATCCAGGTTACTCCATAGGCGCCTGTTACTATTGCCCATCCGGCCAGAGCTCCATCAATATGGGCATAGCCTATGTTGAGCCAAGGAAAGCCTGTGAATAGGGTGCCTCGTAACCATTCACAGGCAGTCCACAGGCTAGCCCAAAGCAAAGCATTAGCAAGAGCTTGGGCGCTGCGCTGTATCGTTTTTTGAGGCAGCAAGTAGGCATGCAGGGCTGCAATCAATACATAAAATAAGCTCAAAAAAACATTAAATAGAAGTAATGCAAGTAGTGATAACAGGGCGGGTAATTCGCCATAAACATGTAAGCTAATAAATAGCCAATACAGCCCGAGAGAAAAATTGCCAAAAGCAAAAGCAAAAGCAGGGCCAAGGCGTGCGCGTACGCTGGGACGCTTGTTAAGCTGAAAAATAAGAATACTTAATGTAATGAGCTGCACATAGGGCAAGACTGCGGTGGGCAGTGGTTGGGCAGCAAAGCTCAGGCTATGTAAGGCGCCTAAAAGGAAAAACAAAAGCAGAGCTGAGTAGCGATGCACGTGGGTCATAGATCAAGATGGCCCGAGTGCGTATCGGGCCAATTGAGAGGTCAGGAATGGTTAGGGAGGGGTTCTGTGGGCTCGGTATTTGAGCTCGAATGGCGCTGCACATGGAGCCAGAGTGCTCGTTTCGGATCGGCCCGCACCACAGTGATGCTGATGCCGCCATCGAGTTCAAAAATATCACCCCGTTTCGGAATTTGGCCGCGTTCAGCAGCCAGCCAGCCTCCGATGGTGTCGTATTCGTCGTCAGATAAAGAGGTGCCGAAGGCTTCGTTAAAATCACAAATATTGGTCAATGCCATGACACGCCAGCTATTATGACCAGCTTGGAATATGGTTTGTTCCGCCTCTTCATCAAACTCATCTTCGATGTCACCAACAATTTGCTCTAAGACATCCTCCATCGTGACCAGGCCTGCAGTCCCTCCATGTTCATCAATAACTACAGCAATGTGGTTGCGACTCATGCGAAACTCTCGCAGTAGCACATTAAGTTTTTTGGTTTCAGGGATAAATACCGCTGGCCGAACAAGTGGACGCAGATCTATATTAGGATTAGCTATGGAGAGGAGGAGATCTTTGGCCAGTAAGATGCCAATGATATTATCCCTGTCGTCTTCATATACGGGAAAACGCGAGCGCCCTGTTTCTATGATGGTGGGCAAGAGTTCGGATAGCGGGCGGCTAATATCCAGTAAATCTATGCGCGAGCGCGGGACCATGATATCACTGGCTGTTTTACTCGATACATCGAGTGCTCCATTAATCATCGAGTAGGCCTCTTGATCAATAACACCCCGGTCGAGGGCAGCCTGTAGAATGGCTTTAATATCCTCGCGGTCCGCAGGTTCGCTGCGCAAATTAAACAAACGTTTCAAGAAAGATAAACCTCGTTTATCTGGATCGGGTTCTGATGTATTTGCTGACATAGCCCAATGATGAGATGTGGAAAATAATAAGCATAACCCAAAAAAGGATTAGGCTACATTTAAGTGATTATATAAGGGTTGGGAATCTGAAAGTGATCTAATATTTTGGCTTCGAGGGCCTCCATTTCTATTGCATCATCTTCAGTGATATGGTCAAAACCCAACGCATGCAGTACCCCATGCACACAAAGATGTGCAGTGTGGTGTAAGAGTGGTTTGTTATGTGCCTGAGCTTCATCGTGCACTACAGGTACGCAGACTAAAATATCAGCACTCAGGCATTGAGTGCTTGGCTCCACTCCGTAAGCAAAGGTGAGCACATTGGTAGGCTTATTTTGCTTGCGGTATTCACGGTTGAGACGTTGGGATTCTTCTGAATCACAAAATCTCACCGCGAGTATGATTTCTGTGTAGCTTAGCTCATAGTCTTGGGAGAGCACGCGCAGACTGGTGGTCACCCAATCGCGTATGTGCGCCTCTGAAGCCACATCAAAAGGCACTGCATAGTGCACACTAAGCGAGAGCTGGGGAAGAGTAGGTGTATTCAATTTTTATGGTGCTTGTTTGTATCGTGTTTGTCATAGGCATCAATAATACGCGCAACCAAGGGGTGGCGCACTACATCTTTGCTGCTAAGCTCAGTGATTGCAATACCCTTAACGCTTTGTAAGATGGATACGGCATGAGTTAATCCACTGCGCTGCGCTTTAGGGAGGTCGATTTGTGATGGGTCACCAGTAATCACGGCCTTGCTTCCAAAGCCGGTACGGGTGAGAAACATTTTCATTTGTTCTGGAGTTGTATTTTGTGCTTCGTCCAGAATAATAAAGCTGTGATTTAATGTGCGCCCACGCATATAGGCCAAGGGGGCGACTTCAATTATTTGCTTTTCAAAGGCACGCTGTACCCGTTCAAAGCCCATTAAATCGTAGAGCGCATCATATAAAGGGCGCAAATAGGGATCTACCTTTTGAGTGAGATCCCCGGGTAAAAAACCGAGCCGCTCTCCAGCTTCTACCGCAGGACGAGTGAGAATAATGCGCTCTACTGATTCTTTTTCAAGGGCATCAATGGCACAAGCGACCGCTAAAAAGGTTTTGCCAGTCCCTGCAGGGCCTACTCCAAAAGTAATATCATGTGAGAGGATTTGGCTCATGTATTCATGCTGCTTGGGCGTACGGGGGCGAAGTCCGCGTTTGCGCGTACGCAGCTGAAAAGCCTCATCACTGAGTTGGACCCGCCGAGGAGCAGGGTGAGGCTGAGGGGAGGCATGGATGCCTTGAGTCGGCTCGGGTTGCCGGGCCTTGAGCTCAACGAGACCCAGTTGTATGTCATCAATGCTGAGCGCTTTGTGCACCGCTCGTTGGTGAAACCATTGGACGGCTTGTGCCGCATGGCTATACTGAGGCCCTTCGATCATAACGTGGCTGCCTCGGCGACGGATGTGCACATCATAAGCCTGCCCAATTTGCTCTAGATTCTCGTCTAAAGGCCCGCAAAAATTTGCCAAGTGGGTGTTATCCCCTTCGAGATGAACAGTAGTGCGTTGATTATGCATGCATTAAGCCTTGGTAGTGGTTTCTGTGGTCACAACCTCGCCGCGTAAGGAGTTGGTATAGGCTTGGGTAATGTTGATATCTATGAGCTGACCAATTAGGCGAGGTTGGCCAGGGAAGTTAACAACGCGGTTATTTTCAGTGCGCCCCATCAGCTCGTTGGGATCACGTTTTGATGGCCCTTCAACGAGCACTTTTTGGATGGTGCCAACCATGGCCTCGCTAATGGCGCGTGCCTGTTCATTAATGAGGGCTTGTAAGCGATGTAAACGGTGTAGCTTAACCTCATGAGGGGTGTCATCAGGTAAATCGGCCGCTGGGGTTCCTGGGCGCCGTGAATAAATAAATGAAAAAGACTGATCAAAGCCAACATCTCGAATGAGCTGCATGGTTTTTTCAAAGTCCTCTTCGGTTTCTCCGGGAAAGCCAACAATAAAGTCAGAAGATAAAGTCAGCTCAGGACGGGCCGCATAGAGGCGTCGAGCAATAGACTTGAATTCTAAAGCGGTATAGCCGCGCTTCATGGCCATTAGCACCTTGTCACTGCCTGCTTGGACAGGGAGGTGTAAAAAAGGAACCAGTTTTTCCAGTTTGCCATGCGCATCGATGAGCCTAGAGGTCATCTCTTTGGGATGGGAGGTGGTATAGCGGATGCGCTCAATGCCTGGAATATCGTGTACATATTCTAAGAGCATAGCAAAATCGGCAATGCCGCTACTGCCTTCGACCGTCCCGCGGTAGGCGTTGACGTTTTGGCCAAGTAAGGTTACCTCTTTGACCCCTTGATCAGCCAGGTCAGCAATTTCAATGAGGATGTCTTCGAAAGGGCGAGAAATCTCGGGACCACGGGTATAAGGAACCACACAGAAACTGCAGTATTTACTGCACCCTTCCATGATGGAAACAAAGGCAGTAGGACCTTCTACACGGGCAGGGGGGAGATTGTCAAATTTTTCTATTTCAGGAAAACTGATGTCTACTTGTGCACGCCCAGAGCTGTTTTTTTGTGCTATTAGTTCTGGCAAACGATGTAAGGTTTGAGGGCCAAACACGACATCTACAAAGGGGGCGCGTTGCACGATGGCTCGTCCCTCTTGGCTGGCCACACAGCCGCCAACGCCAATTACTAGATTAGGGTTGGCTTCTTTGAGGTGGCGCACTCGCCCCAGATCAGAGAAAACCTTTTCTTGTGCTTTTTCTCGTACCGAACAGGTGTTAAAGAGGATAATATCAGCCTCTTCTGGGTTATCAGTGAGTTGTATGGGGCCCTCTTTGTTGAGCACATCAATCATTTTGTCAGAATCATATTCATTCATCTGACAGCCAAATGTGCGAATGTATAGTTTACGTTTGGGACCCTCCCCAGCTTGAGTGGGGGTAGAGGTCTTCTGAGCTGCAGCAGGAGATAAGGATTCTTTTAAAATTTCTATGCGTTTCATAATGATAGGCCGATACGGGTGTAGATCCCGAGGGCAAAAATAATGTCTTTATTATAACGTGAAGGAGACGGACTCACCATGGGTAAAGGGGAGTCCGTCGGTACTTTGGATTTAGCCTTCTTCGACTTCGACCACAGAGGGATCATCGTCTTTAGAAATAGTTTTTTTGATGAGATCGTCGCGTTTGAGACCGAGCATCAACGCTACTCCTGAGGCCACAAAAACAGAAGAGTAAATACCAAACCAAATACCTATGGTGAGAGCCAAAGAGAAATATTTCAAAGTAGGCCCACCAAAGAAAAACATTGATAGCACCATGATCTGGGTAGAGCCGTGTGTGATGATGGTGCGTGAAATGTTTTGGGTAATAGAGAGGTCCACTGTTTCTACTACAGGCATGCGGCGTTGGATACGGAAGTTTTCACGAATACGGTCCATAATGACTACGGATTCGTTAACAGAGTAGCCTAATACAGCCAATACGCCGGCTAATACTGCCAAAGTAAACTCCCATTGAAACAGAGCAAAAAAGCCCAAAATGATCACCACATCATGTAGGTTGGCGATGGCACAAGCGACAGCAAGCTTCCACTCAAAACGAAAGGCCAAATAAATCATGATGCCAATTACTACAAAGAGCAAGGCGAGAAGCCCGCTTTGGACCAGCTCTTCACCGACTTGGGGGCCGACAAACTCAACGCGTTGTAATTGAACATCAGGACTGTGTGCCTGTAAGGCACTCATAACCTGCTCGCTTTGTTGTGCGGTATCTGCGCCTTCAATGGAAGGAAGGCGAATGAGCACGTCACGAGACGTGCCAAAATTTTGCACTTGAAAATCGCTATATCCTATATCGGCCAAAGTCTCTCGTATTTCATCCACATCGGCAGCCTGGGAGTATTGAACCTCCATTACTGTGCCACCGGTAAACTCGATAGATAAGTTAAATCCTCGAGTAACGATGAAAAACACTGCCAGTAAAAATGCTATCAAGCTGATGATATTAAGGAGCTTGACATGGCGCATAAAGGGGATGGTACGGCGAATGCGAAAAAACTCCATGATGGCTTCCCTTATTTAATGTTTTTCGGCGTCCATACCTGGCCGATAGAAATATGTTGTAAGCGACGGCGGCGGCCATACCATAAGTTGACTAAAGCACGTACGCCCACGACCGAAGAGAACATCGAAGTTAAAATGCCGATGCAATGTACCACGGCAAAACCGCGTACCGGCCCCGAACCAAAGGCTAATAATACTAATCCCACAATGAGACTGGTGAGGTTCGAGTCAAAAATGGTTGCCCAAGCGCGTTCAAAACCTAAATGAATGGCTTGTTGAGGGCTTTGGCCATTGCGTAATTCCTCACGAATACGCTCATTAATCAGGACGTTGGCGTCAATAGCCATCCCTAGCGTCAAAGCAATGGCGGCAATACCAGGGAGGGTAAGGGTGGCTTGCAGCATAGAAAGCACCGCCAACAGCAATAAGATATTAAAGCTTAAGCCCAAGGTGGAAAACACGCCAAAAAGGTTGTAGTACACGATAATAAAGAGGGCCAGGGCAATAAATCCGTATAAAGTAGAGTTAAAGCCTTGCTGAATATTGGCCGCACCTAAGCTTGGCCCAATGGTGCGTTCTTCTATAATTTCCATCGGGGCAGCCAGTGAACCAGCACGCAAGAGCAAGGCAATATCAGCAGCCTCTTGAACACTCATGTTGCCGGAAATCTGCACCTGCCCACTGGGAATTTCACTACGAATGACTGGGGCGGTGACCACCTCGCCTTTGCCTTGCTCAAAGAGCACAATAGCCATCCGCTTGTTGATGTTATTGCGTGTGACATCACGGAAAATGCGGGCTCCCTTTTGATCCAAGGTTAGGTTTACAGTGGGTAACTGTGTTTGAGGATCACGGCCAGGTTGAGCATCTTGGAGGTTATCACCAGTCAAAATTACCTGTCGACGTAGCAGTAAGGCATGGCCATCGCGATCCGTGTAGCGCTCTAAGCCAAAGGGAACCCGCCCAGAGGCCAGAGCGCTCATAGCGGCGGGCGAATCATCAACCATACGAATTTCAAGAGTGGCTGTGCGCCCTAAAATTTCCTTGGCTTTGGCTACATCTTGCACTCCTGGCAATTGCACTACAATGCGATCATTGCCCTGCTGTTGGATAATGGGCTCAGCAACGCCCAGCTCATTGATGCGGTTGTGCAATGTGCTGATGTTTTGGCTAAGAGCATTGGTTTGCGCCTCATTGATAGCCAAAGCGGAGAGTTGAACCAGCAGTTCTGCCGCAGAAGGGGAGGGAAAAAGCTCCAAGTCACGGTCATTGCGACGGATTAAGGTTTGTGCCCGATCGCGTTGCTCGGTGGTGTCAAAGCTAAGCAGGACGCTATGGCGTTCACGCTCAATTTGTTTGAATGGGATCTGGGCATCGCGTAGCTGGGTGCGTAAATCAGAGGCTAATGTGTCGTAACGCGTGTTTAGGGCGCCCTCCATATCGACTGCAAGTAAAAAATGCACCCCACCCCGTAAGTCCAGGCCCAGATGCATGGGTAGTGCACCAATGCGGGTGAGCCAGTTAGGGGAGGCAGACATAAGGTTGAGGGCCACAGTATAGCCTGGGTCTTCAGGATCCGGGTTGAGCGCTTGTTCTAGCAGGTCTTTGGCGCGGATTTGGGTATCTGTAGAGTCAAAGCGAACGCGTACCGTACCAACAGGACCATTTTGTTCGAAATAGACCCCCGTGGTAGGAATGTGATGCTCATCAAGTAAGGACTCAATGCGTTTGAGTGTGTCGAGATCAACTCTAACAACAGATTTAGCGCCAGCAACTTGGACTGCTGGAGATTCGCCAAAAAAATTGGGCAAAGTATAGACCAACCCGATTATCAGGGCGGCTAAAACAATGAGGTATTTCCAAAGAGGGTAGCGATTCATGGGACTGGCTTATGCGGGCAGTGGAGCGCCATAGAATGTAGAGTGCACCCTACTTCTATGGCGTTCGTGCAAGGTGAGATTTATAAGGACTTGATGGTGCCTTTGGGAAGAACAGAGGCCACCGCTTGGCGTTGCATCATCACTTCAACGGGTTTGTTATCTTGTTGAGCAACTTCGAGGGTAATATAGCTTTCGCTTACTTTGGTGATTGTTCCTAATAAACCACCGCTGGTAATGACCTCATCGCCACGGGCCAAATTGGCCACTAGATTGCGATGCTCTTTTTGACGCTTCATCTGCGGACGAATCATCAAAAAGTAGAGGATGACAAACATCAAGATAAGCGGCGCCAGGCTGAGGAGTGGGTTAGCATTGCCGGCGTCTGTAGCTTGAGCAGGAATGATTTGCAGAATGTCTGCGATCGACATGTGCGAGCTCCTAATTAATGTGTTGTTTAGGCTAGTTAAGTATGTATTGTAGCCGTTTCAGTAGAAAATAATCGGTTTTTCAGGAATTGTAAATTAATCCGTTCCTTGCGCTCGTTGCGCATAAAACTGCTGACGCCAAGCAGTGAAGTTTTGGGCTTCTATAGCTTGGCGCATTTCCTCCATTAAAGAGAGATAGTAATGCAAATTATGAATAGTATTGAGCCGCGCGCCACTGATTTCTTTAGTGCGCTGCAAATGATGCAAATAAGCTCGACTAAAATGGCTGCAAGTATAGCATGAGCACTCCTCATCAAGGGGGCGGCGATCATCACGAAAACGAGCATTGCGAATTTTAATATCGCCGTATCGAGTAAAGAGCCAACCATTACGAGCATTGCGCGTCGGCAAAACACAATCAAACATGTCTATTCCTTGGCTCACCCCTTCTACTAAATCCTCGGGCGTGCCAACGCCCATTAAATAGCGGGGCGCCTCGGGGGGCAGTTGAGGGGTAGTGTGGGCAAGGATACGCAGCATGTCTTCTTTGGGCTCTCCAACACTCAGCCCTCCAATGGCATACCCTTCAAAGCCAATGTCGATGAGTCCTTGCAAGGATTCGGTACGGAGATCCTCATACATGCCGCCTTGGACTATTCCAAACAAAGCGTTGGGGTTCTGTAACGCTTTAAATTTTTGTCGTGAGCGTTTAGCCCAGCGTAAGGACATGCGCATTGAGCGCGCGGCTGCATCATGGTCTATAGGCTGCCCCTTAACCAGATAGGGGGTGCACTCGTCAAATACCATGACAATATCTGAGTTCAGTGCGTATTGAATTTCCATTGATTGTTCAGGGGTGAGAAAAAGAGGGGCGCCATTGATAGGGGAGGCAAAGTGGACGCCCTCTTCGGTGATTGTTCTCATGCCCTGAAGGCTAAAGACCTGAAACCCACCTGAGTCAGTCAAAATGGGTTTGTTCCAGCCCATAAAATGGTGCAGACCTTGGTGTGCGCGGATGATTTCAGTGCCTGGGCGCAACCAGAGATGAAAGGTATTGCCCAGCACAATTTGCGCCCCAAGATCTTCGAGTTCATTAGGCAGCATGCCTTTAACAGTGCCGTAGGTGCCTACAGGCATAAAGATCGGCGTGTGCACCTGTCCGTGGTTTAAGGTTAAGACGCCACGACGGGCTTGACCGTCGGTTTGGATAAGAGAAAAAGATAGTCCTGACATAGTTTTTATGTGGTAATAAACATTGCATCGCCATAACTAAAAAAGCGATATTCTTGGGCAATAGCATGATCATAGGCTGTGCGAATCGCTTCTTGTCCGGCTAGGGCAGAAACGAGCATCAGCAAGGTGGACTCTGGAAGATGGAAGTTGGTCAGCAATGCATCCACCCAATGAAATTGGTAACCTGGTGTAATAAATAATCGACTCTCTCCTGAAATGGAGCCATCGGCTTGTTGTTGGGCCTCAACCATTGGATGCTGCGTATGTACTGCAGCAGCTGATTCAAGGGCTCGCACACAGGTAGTGCCTACAGCAATTACCCGTCCGCCCTGTGCTTTGGTGTGTGCAATGGCTGCTATGGTCTCAGCTGGTACGGTAAAGGATTCTGCATGCATAGAGTGTTCAGCAATGCGCTCAGTGCGAACGGGTTGGAAGGTCCCCGCGCCTACATGTAGGGTAACAAAAGCTTGAGCAATTTGCTGTTGTCGGAGCTGGTGCAGCATGGCTTGATCAAAATGTAAACCGGCTGTCGGGGCAGCTACGGCTCCTGCCTCTTGTGCAAAAACGGTTTGGTAGCGACGCTCGTCTTCCTCGGTAGGAGCATGCGTGATATAGGGGGGCAAAGGGAGAGCTCCATGGTGTTCTAAAAGGGGAAGGATGGGAGTAGAAAAGGTTAACTCCACCAATCCAGTTGGGCTTTTGCCACAGACCTGAGCGTGGTACTGGCCGTGAGCAAATAACAGTGTTTGACCAATGCGGGGAGGATTGCTCGCACGCAGATGCACCAGCGCTTTATGGTCATCTAAAAGGCGCTCTACCAAGCATTCTACCCGCCCTCCGGTAGTTTTTTGTCCCAGCAGGCGAGCCTTAATGACCCGAGTGTTGTTAAACACTAAAAGATCGTTAGGTTGCAATAAACGCGGGAAGTCCGTAAATTGCAAATCTTGCAAGGGTTGATTATGGGGGAGATACAAAAGCCGACTCGCCGTACGCTCTTTGGCGGGGTGTTGTGCAATTAAGGCGGGGGGCAGCTCATAGTAAAAGTCCTGACGACGCAAATCTGATGGGATCATAAAAAAACCTTTGCCATTGTTATATATAATTGGGCGATGCCCTATTGTGAGGGGAGGCCGTGCAGTCTGCCGGGCTAAAGAGCTTTACACTTTGACTGTATAACAAGCAGTGATAATTCAAACGGGGGATCCATGCGTGCGCAAAAAATAACATCCAAAGTAATGGCTCACTGGCTAGGGAGCCTATTGCTTTTTTTTTGGTGGGCCTTTTATAGCACCCAGGTCTTAGGCCAAGGCTTACCACCTGAATTACAAGCGGCTTGGCAAAAGACTAGATTACCTGAATCCGCCTTGTCTGTGCTAGTCAAAGAGGTCAATGGCCCGGATCTGATTCGTATCAAT
Source organism: uncultured Alcaligenaceae bacterium (assembly GCA_937995985.1). Classification (GTDB taxonomy): domain Bacteria; phylum Pseudomonadota; class Gammaproteobacteria; order Burkholderiales; family Burkholderiaceae_B; genus Paenalcaligenes. The sequence goes on along the minus strand of CALKIR010000010.1, from coordinate 65,812 downwards.
GCGGAGGTACCCCGCAACCCTGCATCGGTAATGAAACTGGTCACTACGTGGGCCGGGTTATTGGGATTAGGGCCTGAATATCGTTGGCGCACTGAATTATACGCTCAAAATTTTACCGTAGACCAGCAGGGCACATTGAAAGGTCCTCTCTATATCAAGGCGGCAGGTGATCCTGTTTTTTCTATTGCTGATTTGTGGAGTTTATTACGAGATTTGCGTTTACGCGGTGTAAAGAATCTAACTGAGGTTGTGGTTGACCGCTCTGTGTTTGGGGCTGTAGGGATTGATACTTATGCATTTGATGGAGCAGGGGATCGGCCCTATAATGCCAGCCCTGACGCAATGGTTGTAGGCCTAGGCGCAGCGCGTCTTGTGCTGCAACCGGATGCCCAACATAAGCAATGGTTGGCCTTTATGGATCCGCCGTTGCCAGGAGTGCGTATAGACAATCAGGTCACATGGAGCAATCAGCGTTGTCCAGGGGCCCCTGCCATACAAACCGAAGTACAGCGTACAGCTCAAGAGGTGGTGATTCGTCTGCACGGGCAGGCGGCCGGTTCTTGCGGTGAGTTTAGTGTGTATCGTTTGGCTTTAGATCAGCCTCAGTTTTTTGAGGCCGTCTTTAGAATGTTATGGCGCGAGTTAGGGGGGACTTTGGCTCGCGGCTTTACTACCGGGACGGTACCGCGCAATGCCGATTTAATTGTCTGGCATGATTCTGTCCCTTTGGCTGATGTGATTCGGCTTATCAACAAGCAGAGCAATAACCTGATGGCCAATCATTTATTGCTTAGCTTGGGAACGCTTGCAACATCAAACGGCGCACAGAACCATCATGGCGCGTCTGTGGCGACACAGCTGCTTAATCAAAGCGGAGTGAATACACAAGGCTGGGAAATTGATAATGGCTCTGGTTTATCGCGTCGTGCAGCAGTCACTGCGCAAGGATTAGCAGACATGCTACAGCAGGCATGGAATGCGCCGTTGATGCCTGAATTTATGTCTTCTTTGGCTATTTCTGGGGTGGATGGCACGGTACGTCGTCGTCTGCGCGATGATGAGGTGCGCGGCCGCGCACATCTTAAAACGGGTACTTTGCGTGATGCCCGTGCCTTAGCCGGGTATGTGCTTGCTGCAAATGGCAAGCGTTATATTTTGGTATCTATTGTCAATCATGCACAGGCGGCAGCTGCACGACCATTTAACGACGCACTGGTCAAATGGGTGGCTGATCGTTAGGTGTTGATTGGTATGAGATTGTTTCATTTGTAATGATTACTCGCTGCGCTGGGAGAAAACATGGCGGTATATGAGATTAAACACCCTTTGATTCGACACAAGCTAGGGTTAATGAGAAAGGCTGATTTAAGCACCAAAAATTTCCGTGAAATGTCACAGGAAATAGCAGCGCTCCTAACCTATGAGGCGACTAAAGACTTACCACTCATCGCTGAGGAGGTAGAGGGGTGGTGTGGCCCAGTAGCTGTTGAGCGTTTGGCCGGAAAAAAAGTGACTGTGGTACCTATATTGAGAGCAGGAATAGGGATGCTCGATGGGGTGCTGAGTCTTATTCCCGGGGCAAAAGTATCCGTGATTGGCATCGCGCGCAATGAGGAGACACTAGAGGCTCGGACTTATTTAGAACGCTTGGTAGGTGAATTGGATCAACGCTGGGCGCTGATTGTCGATCCCATGCTCGCTACAGGGGGGTCGATGGTGGCCACTATCGATTTATTAAAGGCTGCAGGTTGCAAGACTATTCGTGCATTAGTATTGGTGGCTGCTCCAGAGGGGATACAGGCCGTGCATGAAAAACATCCTGATGTACATATATATACTGCCTCAGTGGACAGTCATTTAGATGATAATGCTTATATCGTTCCAGGGTTAGGGGATGCAGGGGATCGTATTTTTGGCACCCGGCAAAAAGATGTAAATTAAGCTTCGTTGCAGGACTGCAGCACGTGCCGCTAATGCAGAGATGAAATACGCTTCTCTTCACAATGTTTAGCTATTTGTTATTAAAATGGCTGTGGTGACGCTCTGAAATGCGTTAGCATGATCATATTTTCATCATTTGTGTGAAAATATTGTTCAAATTACAAGGAGCTCCATTATGGTAGACAAAGAAACCATCCGCAAAGTAGAAGAAGAGTTCATCTCAGATGTAAAGAAAAATCTTGATGAGGTAGAAAAGCTGCTCAAAGAAGCGGCAGAAAGCACTGGTGAAAAGGCTGCTAAGATCCGCGAAAAGGCGATGACTCATCTTAAAGAGTGCCGTGAGACTCTTCTGGATACTCAAGAAACTCTTGCGCGGCGTGGGCGTCAGGCCATTCGGGCGACTGATGAATATGTTCATGACAAGCCATGGCAGGCAATTGGTTTAGCCGGAGCCTTAGGATTGTTGCTTGGGGTATTGCTCACGCGTCGTTAATATGATTCAACAGGGCTCTGGTTTTCCAGGGCCTTTTTCATTTTTTCTTATTAAAAGGGTGCCATGTCATTGCGGCAAAAAGTAGGGCAGTGGTCACAGACGTTATTAGCCATTTTAGCGACCCGCCTAGAGTTATTTGCGATTGAATTCGGCGAAGAAAAAAGCGATTTTATACGGATGCTGGTGTGGGTGGCGGCGGCCATGTTCTTTGGGGTGCTGACCATCATCGTATTGACTTTATTGCTGATATTACTTTTTTGGCCAACCGAGTTTCGTTATTGGGCCTTTGGCGTAATTTTAGTGCTGTATGGGGGCATCAGTTTGTATTGTGTCCGCAAGGTTCTGCTGCGTCTAACTCAGGGGCCTATCCCCTTTCAAGCTTCTTTAGAAGAGTTAAGAAAAGATTTAGAGTTAATACAGCGTCTGCGTGATGATGAGACATCTTCTGAGCAGAATAATGCAGCAGAAAGTTGAGAATAAATGGCATGAGTAATTTCAGTCAAAAACAAGTGGAGAGGCAGGTACGCAAAGAATTATTACGCATGCGTGCTGCAGTACAGCGAGAAGAGTTTTGCCAATTAGGCTGTGAGTTGATAAACCGCGTCCATCCACAGCAAATATTGGGGCGCTTTTTAGGATCTGGAACGCGCTCGATGAAAACCTTTAAATGGGGGCGCATTCTTTGGTCCTGGCATCGTCGCTATGATCTTTTGCTTTCTAGTGCTTGGTTGTTGATCAGAGGACTGCGTGGGCGTAGTTTGGGCTGGCCCACGCTGCTTTTGATTGGTTTGCGCTTGCTGCGTTTTGGATTGGAGCGCAGTGCTGCCACAGAGTCACGGGTCCCTGAGTCCCCTGAGGCGCCTGAGCAAGAGCAAGCGCCATCGGTTGCCGCAGTTCGTGCTGCGCGGGTAGCTAATCGCGCTGCCGATCAGGCCAGACGTCGTCGCAACCGTCGCAGAAGATTGCGGCATGGGACATAATGTAAGGCGAGCAGAGAGCAGCTCCGCACAGCCGTACTATTCAAGGCCTAATTCTTTATAGAGTTGGGCCATGCGCTGGCTGACCGCATCATCCATTTCTATAATGCGTCCCCATTCGCGCTGAGTCTCTCCAGGCCATTTGTTGGTGGCATCTAAGCCCATTTTTCCGCCTAGGCCAGAAATGGGTGAGGCAAAGTCTAAATAGTCAATAGGTGTATTATCTACTAAGGTGGTGTCCCGTACAGGATCCATACGCGTAGTAATAGCCCAGATCACCTCTTTCCAGTCGCGGGTATCAATGTCATCATCTACAACAACAATAAATTTGGTGTACATAAATTGACGCAAGATGCTCCACACACCAAACATCACGCGTTTGGCATGGCCTGCATATTGTTTACGTATAGAAACTACAGCCATACGATAGCTACAGCCTTCGGGAGGCAAATAGAAGTCTACTATTTCGGGCAATTGTTTTTGTAACAGAGGGATGAACACCTCATTGAGCGCCTCCCCTAAAACAGCTGGCTCATCAGGGGGTTTGCCTGTGTAGGTACTATGAAAGATAGGTTGTGAGCGCATGGTTATGCGCTCTACCGTAAATACGGGGAACCATTCCTGTTCATTATAATAACCAGTATGGTCCCCATAAGGGCCTTCAAGAGCAATTTCATAATCAGTTTTAGGGCGAGGTGGATGGTTTGGATCATCCTCAGGGGGGATTGCGCGGGGATCACTTTGTGGCAAAATGGCCCCTTCTAGGATGATTTCAGCATAGGCCGGTACCATTAAGTCGCTGCCTATTGCTTGGGTGACCTCAGTGCGGGCCCCTCTTAGTAAGCCAGCAAATTGATATTCAGATAAGCTATCGGGAATAGGGGTGACCGCGCCTAAAATAGTAGCAGGATCAGCCCCTAAGGCCACAGCGATAGGAAAAGGAGTGCCGGGGTGCGTGAGGGCATGATCTCTAAAGTCCAATGCTCCCCCCCGATGAGCCAGCCAGCGCATAATAAGCTTATTGCGCCCCAAGAGCTGTTGGCGGTAGATGCCTAAGTTTTGTCGTTTAGCGTGAGGACCTTTGGTGATGGTGAGCCCCCAAGTCAGAAGGGGAGCAATATCCCCAGGCCAACAAAATTGTATCGGCAATTGATTTAGATCGACTGCATCGCCTTCTAGGATGATTTCTTGGCAAGGAGCGCGGCGTACTGTTTTTGGGCTCATATCCCAAAGTGCTGATTTCAGCATGGATATTTTTGAAAAGGCATCACGCAGGCCGCGTGGTGCTTCGGGCTCTTTGAGATGAGCGAGCAATTCCCCCACATCACGCAAGGCTTGTATGTTTTCTGCACCCATGCCCCAGGCAACGCGTTGAGTCGTACCAAAGAGATTGGTTAGCACTGGATAAGGGCTGCGCTGACCATTATGTAGGGCCTGTTCAAAAAGCAGAGCGGGGCCGCCTGCCCGCAGTACTTGATCGCTTAATGCAGTCATTTCAAGGTGCGTGGACACCGGTTGGGGGACGCGTTTGAGCTGCCCCTGATTTTCTAGTTGGCGAATGAAATCACGAAGATCACGATAGTTCACTTTGGCTACGTCCTTTCGAGCTCTGACAAATCATTAGGGTGGGTTATGATTGGACTATTGTATTCTAGGACAAGGGTAAATGTTGTTAATAAGCATGTTTCGTGCCAACCAATGGCTACAGCGAATCGTGTATCGCGTTGGTGAGGTGCTGCATTTATGTGCTATTTACTTTGGTATTGCAGCATTGATGACCTTAGTATCCCTATGGCTGGTACCCTCTACGCGTGAACAAACCAAGCAAATATATGCTTCGGTGGTGGATACTCTGAGTCCAGCAGGATGGTCTTTACACCGTGCGCTTGTCTCGGGCGTCGATATCCCTACAGGAGGAACTGTTGTTGATGTGGATGGCTCGGGAGGGCTGTTTATGCGGCCGCGTCAATCAGCCTACAGTGAGTTTGCGCAGTCTCTGGAGCAAGCGACAGAGGTGCCGCATGTGGCGGGATTGAGCCAGACGCAGTATGAGGCTCTACAAAGCTATATTGCACGTAAATACCGAGTGGCGTATACAGCTGTTGGAGCAGTTATTGATATTGCGTATCGAGAGGCGCGGGCAAAAAATCTTGACCCCCTGTTGGTGTTGGCTGTAATAGCCATAGAGTCTAGCTATAACCCTTTTGCTGAGAGCAGTGTTGGTGCACAGGGGTTGATGCAAGTCATGACTAAAGTGCATCAGGAAAAGTTTGAGCCCTTTGTTGAGGGGCCTTTGGCGGTATTTAGTCCGGATGCCAATATCCAAATAGGCACACAAATTTTAGCGGATTGCCTGAAGCGCCGAGGGTCTATTAACGGCGCTTTGGCTTGTTATGTGGGGGCAACGGGGCCGAGTGATGGTGGGTACGGCAAGCGCGTTTTATCCGAGCGCAGCAGAATTGCTTTGGCCTCAGGCATAACCATCCGTGATTAAGCTTGTTTAGCTGCCTGCACGGAGGAATTGCTGCATGCGGGCGACTGCCTGCTCCAGTCGTGTTTGGCTGGTTGCATAAGAAAAACGTATCATACGCGCGGCAAAATGAGGGCCAAAATCAATCCCGGGCACTGCAGCCACATGCGCCTCATTAAGTAGGCGCTGAGAAAATGCATAGCTGTCGTCGGCAAATTGGCTGATATCTGCATAAATGTAGAAGGCTCCATCAGGATGGACAGGAATATCAAAGCCGATGGATTCTAAAGCGGGGACCAGATAGTCTCGCCGTGCTTGGAAAGCGCGGCGGCGCTGCTCGTAAATTTCGAGTGACTCATCAGTAAAACAGGCCAGGGCCGCATGTTGGGCAAGGCTTGGAGCGCAGATAGAGAGGCTGGCGGTAAGCTGTTCTGCTGCATCGCTAAGTGCTTGGGGCAAGATGGCCCAGCCCAAGCGCCATCCAGTCATATGAAAGTATTTAGAAAAGCTATTGATAATGACAATATCATCATCAACGCAAAGAGCGCTGTGCGGAGGCTGTTCGTAATACAGACCGAGATAAATTTCATCCATAATAATAAACCCCCCTCGGGCGCGTACAGCGGCAACAAGAGCACGCAACTCAGCGGGGGCGATGCTGGCACCGGTAGGATTATTAGGGGAGGCGATGAGCACACCGCGGGTGTGAGGTCCCCAGTGAGCCTCAATATCGGCAGCGGTTAAATGAAAGCGCTGGGAGGCCGATGTAGGAATCAGTTTTGGGGTCCCACCAGCAGCAATAATAAAGTTTTGGTTGGCAGGATAGGAGGGGTCAGGCATCAAGACCTCATCTCCGGGGTTAATCATCGTCAAACAGACCAAATTTAGGGCACCAGAGGCGCCAGCGGTCACTATAATGCGCTCGGGTGCTACGGATGCCTGAAAGAATTGAGCATAGTAATCGCTCAGTGCCTCGCGCAAAGCGGCCGTGCCAGCAGGGGGGGTGTATTGGGTGAGCCCTTGTTCTGCTGCCTGTTGTAGGGCCTCAACCACTGGTCGTGGGGCAGTGAAATCAGGCTCTCCAATGCCAAGGCTAATGATGTCGTGACCTGCTTGGCTGAGGGCTTGAGCGGTTTTAAAGAGTTCAACCGCATGGAAGGGGACAGTCTGTTGGGTGCGGTGAGCAAGATGTACTGAGCGTTGCATAAAAAACCTGCGTTATGATGGCTAAAATGAATATCAAGTCGTTAAAAAAGTTATGCTGCAGTATGATTTTGAAGACTTTCGTACTGCAAAAATACTTCGCTTATTATGACATTAAATTCTCGTCGTGCTTTTTTGAAAGGGCGGGTTCCTAAACGATCGGCTTGGGAACGTTTTTGTGATCGTGTGCATCAAGAGTTTGCTGCATTACTTCGGCCCTTTATAGAACCACGCAGTGGCCTAGAGCATAGGCTGTTTATGCCTACTGAGTCCAGCCAGGTCCATGCGGTATTTTTATTAGCCCAGCATTTCGACGTGCCGCTTGCGCTCGGTCCTATGAAGTCTCATGACAGTTCATGTCACACGGAGTCAGCGCTGTGGATAGACCCAAGACATTTAAATCGTTGTGAGCCTATTGATGAACAGGGGCGTTTTTATCTCGAGCCTGGTGCAACGATGCAACAGCTAGTATCTGTGGGGTTGACGCAGTTTTCCGAGTTGCCTGCGGATATGCGGGTTATTGATTGGTTAGCTGATGTTCGTTTTCATCGCGGGCGGCCTTTAGCGCATTCGGGGCTACAAATGGCTTCGATGGTGCTTGCAGATTGCTCCGTAGCACGGTTGGGGCCTTTTGGTGCCCAGTCGGGGATGAGCTTAAATAGTCGTGCGTTACAGTACTTAATTCCCCAGCTATTTCAGTTGCTCGAAACCCCTATAGGGCGTAGTTGCGCTGCTTTGCCTGCTTGGCCGGGCCGTTATCGTCTCGATGCCTTGGTGGACCCCGATACCATTAATCTCGCCTATTTGGTTTTAGGTCAAGGGCTTGAGCTGGGTTGGGTAGAATGGGTGGTGCTCGATGGCCACGCCTGTTTGCAGCCAGCCTGGCAAGCAAGGGTAAGCTGGACAGCTGAGCAGACCATTTGGGCTCAAGAGTTAGATGCTGCGGTACAAAAAAAGTTTGATCCCAAAGGGCGTTTTTTGGCATTGCTGTAGTGCAGCATGTGCAAATGTGTAGACTATAGTTAGAATGATGCTTTAATAAGCAGAAACAATCACAATTAACATACTGTAATTGGGTAACACACATTATGGATGACAATTTGCGTAAAGCCGCTTTGCTCTATCACGAGCAGGGGCGTCCGGGCAAGCTTTCGGTAACGCCCACCAAACAGCTTTCTAACCAGCGCGACCTCGCCCTAGCTTATTCACCCGGTGTTGCCGCCGCCTGTGAGGAGATAGTCGCCGATCCGCAAAATGCTTTTCGCTATACAGGTAGAGGCAATTTGGTAGGGGTCATTACTAACGGTACTGCCGTGTTAGGGTTGGGCAATATTGGCGCCTTAGCGTCCAAACCTGTGATGGAGGGCAAGGCAGTATTATTTAAAAACTTTGCTGGCATTGATGTCTTTGATATAGAAATTGATGAGACTGATCCTGATCGCTTAGTGGATATTATTGCTGGTTTGGAGCCTACTTTTGGGGGAATTAATCTCGAGGATATTAAGGCGCCCGAGTGTTTTGAAGTCGAGCGTAAACTCCGAGAGCGCATGAATATCCCCGTTTTTCATGATGATCAGCATGGTACTGCCATTTGTGTCGCAGCTGCGTTTTTAAATGGTTTAGCTGTAGTAGAAAAAGAGCTCACAGAGGTCAAGGTGGTGGTCTCTGGGGCGGGTGCTGCAGCGTTAGCATGTCTGAATCTTTTGTTAGATTTAGGCTTGCCCTTAGAAAATATCTGGGTGACCGATATTGAGGGGGTGCTATATAAGGGGCGTACGGTGCTCATGGACGAAAACAAAGAAAAGTTTGCCCGTGAGACCGATGCGCGCACCCTAAATGACATTATTGATGATGCGGATGTGTTTTTAGGACTCTCAGCAGGGGGCGTATTGAGTGCTGAGATGGTGGCACGTATGGCAGATCGGCCACTGATACTGGCTTTGGCTAATCCCACTCCTGAAATTCTGCCAGAGGTTGCGCATGCGGTTCGTGATGATGTGGTAATGGCTACCGGGCGTTCAGATTATCCGAACCAGGTCAATAATGTTTTGTGTTTCCCATATATTTTTAGAGGGGCTTTAGATGTTGGGGCCACTTCTATTACCCGAGGGATGGAGATAGCGGCTGTCCATGCGATTTGTCAGTTAGCGCGCGAAGAGCAGGATGAGGTGGTGGCCATTGCTTATAGCTTAGAAAATTTAGAGTTTGGGCCTAAATATTTTATCCCCAAGCCCTTTGATTCTCGGTTGATTTCCCGTATTGCGCCAGCTGTTGCTAAGGCGGCTATGGAGGAGGGGGTAGCAACCCGTCCTATTGAGGATTTTGATACGTATGTGTATCAGTTACGCCAGTTTGTACACCGTTCTGGCGCCTTTATGCGCCCCATCTACGAGTTGGCTAAAGAGTTGGTCCAAGACGGCGGTAAATCGCGTATTGTCTTTGCCGAGGGTGAGGATGAGCGTGTATTGAGAGCTGTCCAAGTGGTTGTGGATGAAAAATTGGCCAAACCTATTTTAGTCGGGCGCCCAAGTGTGCTTGAGCAACGAATACAGCGTTACGGGCTGCGTTTGCGTTTAGGGGTGGATGTAGAGGTCACCAATCCGGAGCATGATGAGCGCTTTAATCGCTATTGGTCAGCCTATTGGGAATTGATGTGCCGACGTGGGGTGACCAAAGAAATTGCTCGTGTTGAAATGCGTCGCCGCTCTACTTTAATTGCCGCCATGATGGTGTATTTGGGGGATGCGGATGGGTTGATTTGTGGTACGGTGGGCACTTATGGGAATCATTTGCGCTTTATTGATGAGGTCTTAGGCAAAGAGCCAGGGGTCCACACCTATGGGGCGATGAATATTTTACTGCTTGGTGAGCGTACTGTGGCCCTCGCTGATACGCATGTTAATGATAATCCTACCGCACTTGAGTTGGCTGAGATTACTGTTGCGTGTGCGCGTCGTATGCGTCAGCTCAATGTAGAACCCAAGGCCGCCTTATTATCGCGTTCCAATTTTGGCTCTGATAGTTCTAGTTCCGGAGAAAAAATGCGTGAGGCATTGGCCTTGATCCGCGAAATGGATCCCGACCTAGAGGTGGATGGAGAGATGCATGCTGATTGCGCCTTGGATGAAGAGTTGCGGCGTCGTATTTTGCCTCAAACCACCTTGACTGGCTCAGCCAATTTACTTATTTGCCCCAATGTGGATGCAGCAAATATTTCATACAATTTATTAAAAACCGAAAGCGGTGGACACGTGGCGATTGGGCCCTTCTTGCTTGGCGCTAATGCTCCCGCAGCCATTTTAACGTCTAGCTCTTCCGTGCGTCGTATTATTAATATGACTGCGTTAACGGTAGTGGATGCTAACAAGGCTAATCGCTAGGGTTCAGTTCATTTCAAGGTGCATCAATACAGGGGCTCAATGCCCCTGTGTTTTTTGGGCGATAGAGATGCTTACGGTTTTACATACTTCTGATTGGCATTTGGGACGCTTGTTATATGGTCGGAGTCGAGAACAAGAGTTTCAGTCATTTTTAGATTGGTTATTACATACCATTCATGCACATCAAGTGGATGTATTGCTGATTGCTGGCGATATATTTGATAGCAGCACGCCCAGTCATCATGTGCAGGCTATGTATTATCAGTTTTTGTCGGCAGTGAGTCAGACTGCTTGTCAGCATGTGGTGGTGATTGGGGGTAATCATGATTCTCCAACTTTGTTAAATGCCCCTCATGCTTTGCTCAAGGCCTTACAGGTCCATGTGATTGGCCACGCTCTGGATCCAGAAGATGAGGTGCTGCTGTTACGAGATAGGCAGCAGCAGCCGTTATTAATTGTGGCAGCTGTGCCTTATTTACGTGAGCGTGACGTTCGGCTCATGCACAGTGGGGAGCGTCTTGAGGAAAAGGCAGCACGTTATAGACAAGGGGTAGAGGCGCATTACCAACAGGTTGCTCAGGTGGCTCAGCAGTATCAGCAGGGGCTTAATAAACCTGTTCCCATCATCGCGATGGGGCATTTGTTTACGGTAGGAGGGCATACCCAGGCCGATGATGGGGTACGGGATTTGGTGGTAGGTGGCTTGGGTCATATTGCTCCTCATGTATTTGATCAGGTTTTTGATTATGTTGCCTTGGGTCATTTACATGTGCCACAGCAAGTGGGCCAGCGAGATTGGGTGCGCTATAGCGGATCGCCATTGCCAATGGGATTTGGTGAGGCCACACAAAGGAAGTCTGTGTGTTTGCTTTCAATCTACGAGGAGGGGGCAGCAACACAAGCCATTCCTGCAGAATGTTCAGTATGGCGGCGCCATGGGTTTGAACTCCGACTACACTGCTTGGCAGTGCCAGTGTTTCAGCGTTTACAGCGCATAGAGGGGAATTGGGCAGCCATTGAGGCACAGCTGCAGGCGTGTAAAGAGCAACAAGAGTCGATCTGGTTAGAAATTATTTATACCGGAGATGAGGTGATGGGGACATTGCGTACTCAGATTGAGGAGCTCATTCAAGGCTCGGAACTGGAATTATTGAAATTGCAGAATCAGCAGCTAATGAAAGCCATATTGGCCCCCATGCGTGCTGAGAAGCCTTTGCCCGAATTGACCCCATTAGAGGTTTTTGAGCGGCGTTTAATTGCTGCTGAAGTCGCCCCTGAGCAGCATGAGGAGCTCAAACGTACTTACCTGGAGGCACTGCAATTACTGGCAGAGGGAGGGGTAGAGCAGCGATGAAAATACTAACAGTGCGCTTTAAAAACCTTAACGCATTGGTGGGCGAGTGGATGATTGATTTCACGCATCCAGCCTATGAGGCAGATGGAATTTTTGCCATTACGGGGCCTACTGGCTCAGGTAAAACCACTATTTTAGATGCGTTGTGCTTAGCATTATATGGGCGTACGCCGCGGTTGGGCGCCATCACACAAAACAGCAATGAGATCATGTCGCGTCATACTGGAGAGTGCTTTGCGGAGGTGGTATTTGCTACGCCTGCAGGGCGCTACCGATGTTATTGGGGGCAGCACCGGGCACGTCGGCAGGCTGAGGGTAATTTGCAACCTGCTCGCCATGAGCTCGCTGAGGCGGATAGAGGTACTCTTATTGCCAGCGGTATACAGGACGTGCAGCAGGCCATTCCTAAGCTGACAGGGTTGAATTATGAGCGATTTACCCGCTCAATGTTATTAGCCCAGGGGTCGTTTGCGGCCTTTCTACAGGCAGGCGCGGATGAGCGCGCCCCTTTGTTAGAACAAATTACAGGTACTGAGATCTATGCACAAATTTCCAAAACAGTACATGAAAAGCGCCGCGATGAGCAGATGCGTTATGAAGCGTTATGTGGACAGCGCGATACGATTATGTTGCTCGATGCGGAGCAAGAGCAGCTGTTAAGGCAGGAGCACCAGCATTATGCCGCTCATAATAGGAGGTGTGAGCGCCAAATTGAGCAAGGCCTGCAAGCATTGCAATGGCTGCAGACTCTCGAGCAAATCAAGCAAGATCAGGAGCAGCTCAATGCCCAACAAGAGCAGCATCTCAAAAAAATCGTGGCCTTTCAACCAGAACAGGAGCGCTTAGAGTGGGCTGAAAAAGCGGCCCGTTTTGAGGCGCACTATGCTGCATTGCAGGCCCTTCACGAGCAACAGGAGGAGCAGGAGCAGGTCTTACAACGATACCGCAGCGCGCTTCCTGCTAGAGAGCGCTCAGCTGAGGCTGCACATCTTAATTACCAACATGTAACGCATCAATACGAGCAAGCAGAACGGCGCTTAGAGGAATTACAGCCAGTTTGGGAGGAGGCACAAAGATTAGATGAGCAGCTTAAGGGAATAGACTCGGTGCTTCGCACTTTGTATGAACGCAAGGAGCAACTATGTAGCCGCAAGCAAAATAAACAAAAGGCCTGTGCGCATATGCGCGTGCAATTAAGCGATGTGGAAAAACAATTGCAGGATATTCAGCACTATCAGCAGCGACATGCGGCAGATTATCAGTTGGGAGAGCAGCTAGGGCGTTTCGAGCAGCAGATTGAGCAATTGTCTGCCCACAATGAGCATATTGAGCTTTTGCATCAGCAAATGAATGCAGTGCAGTCTAAAATAGCAGGCAATACACGGCAGGAGCTTGAGACCCAACAGCGGCAATTAGAACAGCAGCTTAGGCAGCAGCAGGAGCAGCTCGAACAAGAGCAGCGTGCTTTGGCAGCGTTGTTGCAACAAGAAACAATATACAGTTTGCGCAAGCGGCTCGATGACGCACGGGAAAAATTAAGCTTAAGGCGTTTGGTTGCCGAATTTGAGGAACAGCGTGCGATGCTGCAAAAAGGTGAGCCTTGCCCTTTATGTGGTGCATTGGAGCATCCATGGGTGAGCACATCGCTGGGACCCGTTCGGACCTATCAGGAGGAGGTGCATGCCCTAACACAGCAAGTGCAGCAGGCGGAGAAGCAATTAGAGAGAATTAATTATTTAGAGCAAGACGGGCGGCAGCTTAAGGACAAATATGACCATAATAAGCAACAACTAGTGATCTTGCAGGCGCAAATTGAATCAAAAAGACAGCAGCTGAATGATATAAGCACACAGCTTGAATTAATACAGCACAAAGCCATTACGTTGCAGCAGGCCCTGGCTCAGGGACTAGAGCCCTTTGGGCTGACTATAAGCAGTCTTGCACAGGGACAGGCCGTATATGCTACGTTGCAGCGCCGTTGGGAGCAGTGGAAGGATTATGAGCAGCAGGCTCAACGGCTGCGCGAGGAGCAGCATAATCATCAGATCATGCTGCAGCAATATCAACGAGAACTCAATGATTTGGAGGAGGAATTAGCAGCGTTACAGCGTCATATAAATGAGCAAGAGCAGGAGGCTCATCGTCTTCAAGACCGTCGGCAGCACCTACTGGGCACAACACCGGTAGCAGAGGCGCGTCAACAGTTTGAGGCGCAACTTAAGCAGCTGAGCGCACAAAGAGAGCATGCTCGCGAGCGTGCGCAACAGGCACAACAGGAGTGCGCCGTATACCGCCAAAAAATAGCGCAACAGGCTCAGTTGCAGCAACGCTTGCGCCAACAGTTTGAAGCCAAGCAAAGGGAGTTTTTGCAGCAAATTAGGGCATATGGCTTTCAAGGCAGGGAAGAGTATGAGCGTCGTAGTTTACCTGTCGAAGAGCGGCAGCTCATACAGCAACGCGCACAGGCATTAATGCATCGAAAAATTGAATTACAGAGTGCCCTTCAACGTTGCACACAGCGTTTACAAGAAGAGCGTAATAAAGCGCTGACAACCCAGAGCACACTGGAAATAGAGCATGAATTAGAGCAGTATCGTCAGGCCTTAAAAATAGGCAATCAAAAATATAATGAATTAGAGTATCAGCTACGTGCTAATGAGCAGGCGAAAAAAGAGCTGGCGCAGTATCAGGAAGCTGTTTTAAAACAACAAAAAGAATTAGAGCGGTGGTCGGCATTGCATGATTTGATTGGTTCAAGTGATGGCAAACGATTTCGGAACTTTGCTCAGGGTCTCAGTTTTGCTCAATTGGTGTATTATGCCAATCAGCAGATGCAAACCATGAGTGCCCGCTACCTGTTGCAACAAGATTCAACCAACCCTTTGTTGCTTAATGTTATTGATAATTATCAGGGAGGTAGTGTGCGCTCAACTCAAAACTTATCCGGCGGTGAGAGCTTTATCGTCAGCTTAGCCTTAGCCTTGGGCCTATCTAAAATGGCCAGTCATAATGTACGTATTGATTCGTTGTTCCTAGACGAGGGCTTTGGTACGTTAGACGAAGATGCCTTGTCGCTGGCCTTAGATGCCTTGGCTAATTTGCGTCATGAGTCCAAGCTCATTGGACTGATCTCCCATGTGGCGACATTAAAAGAGCGTATCGGGACTCAAATAGAGGTGGTGACCAATCAGCGTGGTCACAGTCGCTTGATTGGGCCAGGGTGTCAGAGGTTGGATTAGGATTAGGGTTGGTGAACCACTCAATAAGATAAATGGAGTAATACAACAATGAGCCTAGCTGCTAAATTTAAAAAGCATGTCGAAATAGGAGGGCATTTTAAATCTAATGAAAGCCAGCGAGAAGAGCTGTTTCAACAGGCCGAGCAGCTGGGGATTACGGTAATGGTGGCAAATTGTGACCGTGCCCGTAGCCGTTCTGCTGTTTTGCGCGCCATTGCCAAAGCAGTAGATTACCCACAGTTTTTTGGTAATGATTTAGATGCTCTATATGATTGTCTGAGCGAAACGGTGATGGATCAGCCTAAAGGGTTATATCTTTGGTTGGATCGCTTGCATACTGGCGATGAAATTATCGGACAAGCGGCCGAAGATATTATTCAAACTCTAGATGATGTCGCTGATTACGCGACTAATAAAGAGCGTCGATTTGTTTACACCATTGTTCATGCAGGCAAGCATGATGATCCAGAGCCTGGGGTCGCTCCGGAGCCTTATCTACGGCGCGATGATTAACCACGATCGGTCTTGGCCCGCAGGGGCAAAGACCGATTAGTTATCCAATAGGGGTTAATCAAGGCAATTTAAAAAACCGCGGATCGCTCCTACCAAACCAATAGCAGCTGTTTCAGTACGTAATACCCGCGGCCCAAAGAGTAAGGGGCGAGCCTGATGGTGCAATGCCATGCGCACCTCTTCCTCAGACCATCCACCTTCGGGGCCGATGAGTAGATAAAGATGGCGCCAGCCTTGAGGAGGCGGGCTGAGGGCTTCGGTAAAGTCAGTAGTCGCCGTTTGGTGGCATAGAATAATGCCATGCCCAGGGGCCTGAGCAGATGCGGCAATGCGGTCGAGAAAGGTACGTAATGATTCGGGGGGGCTGAGTTGCATCAGCTGATTACGTCCACATTGGGCACTGGCTGCCTCAATGATCCGTTGCCAATGTACAACGCGCTTTTGGGCACGTTCGGGAGTGAGCTTGAGTACACTGTGCTGGGCAGCAATAGGAGCAAAGGCGTACACGCCCATTTCTACTGCTTTTTCAATGATCCAATCCATCTTGTCACCGGTGGCTAGCCCTTGTGCAACGGTGATTTGTAGCGAGAGCTCACGTTCTATGGCACGATGCTCTTGAATGAATGCCCGAACCTCTTTGCCTACATAGGTCAGGCGCGCTAAATATTCGCCGCCTTGACCATTAAAGAGAATCACTTGGCTTTCTGGGGGCAAACGAAGCACCCTTTGTATATAATGCGCCTTGTCTTTAGGCAGCGTAATTTCTTGTTCTGCAGAGAGTGGATCAGGGGTAAAGATGCGTGAATAAGTCATGTTTTTGCCAAGATTGCGCTGTCATGCTGATAGGGATATAGGAATCCCTGTTGGTGTTAGAATCTTTGTCTAAAATAGTGAGTCCGTATTTTAAATTTTTGATGTCAAGGTGACCATCCTTTGATGGTAACAACTGTGAGTATCTTATGGCCCAATCTCCTCTTGCTCAATCTGTAATGGCAAACGCATTGCGCGCACTGGCAATGGATGCTGTCCAACAGGCTCAATCCGGTCACCCTGGGGCTCCCATGGGTATGGCTGAAATGGCTGAAGTGCTGTGGACGCGACACTTAAAACATAACCCCCAAGCGCCAGACTGGCTCAATCGTGACCGTTTTGTTTTGTCTAATGGGCATGCCTCTATGCTCATTTATGCTTTGTTGCATTTAAGTGGTTATGATTTACCGTTAGAGCAGCTCAAGCAATTTAGACAGTTACATTCTCAAACGCCAGGCCATCCTGAAGTGGGGGATACCCCCGGAGTGGAAACAACTACTGGTCCATTAGGACAAGGGTTGGCCAATGCGGTCGGAATGGCGTTGGCTGAGGCATTATTAGCCAAAGAATTTAATAAACCGGGTTTTGAGATTATCGACCATTATACCTATGCCTTTGTGGGGGATGGGTGTTTGATGGAGGGGATTTCCCATGAGGCTTGCTCGTTAGCAGGCACCTTAAAGCTCTCAAAATTAATCATCCTGTACGATGATAATGGGATTTCCATTGATGGCGAGGTCGAGCCTTGGTTTAGTGATGATACTGCGGCACGTTTTCGCAGTTATGGATGGCAGGTCATTACAGATGTGGATGGTCACGACCCTGAGGCCATCGATGCAGCCATTCGCCTAGCTCAAGCGCAGGCTAAAAAAGGTGGGTTAGGGCCGACTTTAATTTGTTGCCGGACTGTGATTGGACAAGGGGCACCCAATTTAGCAGGTACTGCCCAATCTCATGGGGCACCGCTTGGCCCCGAGGAAATAGCGGCAACCCGTAAGGCGCTGAATTGGCCTTATGAGCCATTTGAAATTCCTCAAGAGGTCTATGCATACTGGGATGCTCGCGAAAGTGGGCAAGCCATGCAAGATCAATGGGAGCAGCTTTTTCAGGATTATGCTCAAGCCTATCCAAAGGAGGCTGCGGAGTTAACGCGTCGCATGAGTGGGGCTCTACCTGCAGATTTTGCTACGCGGGCTGCTGCAATGATTGAGCAGATAGCTCAAGAGGCTCAGGATGTGGCCAGTCGTAAAGCATCACAAATAGCCATTACCGAGTTGGTGCAGTTTGTGCCGGAGATGCTGGGAGGCTCTGCCGATTTAACAGGCTCTAACCTTACTGATTGGCCAGGCGCACAAGCAGTACGCACTGATGCACAGGGCGTATTATTGGGTCGCCATATTAATTATGGGGTGCGTGAGTTCGGCATGGCTGCGGTGATGAATGGGCTGGCTCTTCATGGGGGGTACATTCCTTATGGTGGGACGTTTTTAACTTTTTCCGATTATTCTCGCAATGCCATCCGCATGGCTGCGCTCATGCGCCAACGAGTTATTCATGTGTTTACTCATGATTCTATTGGTCTCGGAGAGGATGGGCCGACCCACCAAGCTGTAGAGCATGCGACAAGTTTGCGCTTGATACCCAATTTGCATGTCTGGCGTCCTTGTGATAGCACGGAGACTGCTGTGGCATGGGTACAAGCCTTGTCTCGCCCTCATAGTTTAGGCATGGACCGCCGTGATGGAGGCCCTAGTGCTTTATTGTTGTCCCGCCAAAATTTACCCTTTGTGCAGCGTGATAAGCAAACCATTGCTGCTATTGCCAAAGGGGGCTATATTTTGCGCGAGGCTGCACAAGCCCCTCAGGCAGTCATTATTGCAACGGGCTCCGAGGTTGCCATCGCCCTAGAAGCCCAAGAGCAATTACAGGCCAAAGGGATTATGGTGCGTGTGGTTTCTATGCCGTGCACAGAGATTTTTGATGCTCAGCCTCAAGAGTGGCGCACCCAGGTATTGCCCGCTGAATTACCCAAGGTGGCCGTTGAGGCCGGGTCCACGTTAGGGTGGTACAAATATGTAGGAAATAATGGGGCTGTTGTTGGGTTAGATACTTATGGCAAATCTGCCCCCGCTAACGAGTTGTTTGAATATTTCGGAATTACCGCAGCACAGGTCGCTGCCGCGGTAGAAAAAATTATTTAGGAGTACTCTATGACCATTCGTGTTGCGATTAATGGCTATGGCCGTATTGGGCGCATGACCTTACGTGCTTTTTACGAAGAAAACAAGCCCCATAATATTCAAATAGTGGCTGTGAATGCCCCTGGACAAGACGAGATTGCGCGTCATTTAACTCAATATGATACGGTGCACGGGCGTTTTAATGCTGAGGTGTCTTTGACTGAAGACAAGCAGCATCTAGTGGTAAACGGCGATCATATTCGTTTATTATCCGAGCGCGATCCCGCCAAGCTGCCTTGGGATGAGTTAGATATTGATATTGTTTTAGAGTGCACAGGGCGTTTTAATAGCAAAGAGAGCGCGAGTGCGCATTTGCGTGCAGGGGCTAAAAAGGTACTCTTGTCTGCTCCTGGTGGTAATGATGTGGATGCGACAGTGGTATATGGGGTGAACCACCATGTACTCAAAGCCAGCGATACTGTTGTTTCAAATGCCTCTTGTACCACAAATTGTTTGGCTCCCTTAGTGTTGCCCTTACAAGAAAAAATTGGCATTGAAAATGGGTTAATGACCACCATCCATGCGTACACCAATGATCAAAAGTTAATTGATGTGGCACACAAGGATTTCCGTCGTGCTCGTGCGGCAGGTCAAAATATGATTCCAACTAAGACCGGTGCGGCTGCGGCAGTTGGGTTGGTATTGCCCGAGCTAAAAGGCAAGTTGGATGGGTTTGCTGTGCGCGTTCCAACCATCAACGTGTCAATGGTTGATCTTTCTTTTGTGGCGCAGCGTGACACCAGTGTTGAAGAGGTGAATCAAATTCTGCGCGAGGCCGCAGAGGGCAAGCTTAAAGGTATTTTGGCTTATTGTGATGAGCCTCTGGTTTCTACTGATCACAATCACACCACTGCTTCTAGCATTGTGGATGCTTTGCTTACACGCGCTTCAGGGCGTTTGGTTAAGGTATCTGCATGGTATGACAATGAGTGGGCGTTTTCAGTACGCATGCTCGATACCGCAGCAGCGATGATGGCGGCCCAATAAGAGGGTAAATAAGTAGATTCAGGCGCTAAATTAGGAAGAACGATGAAGCTTTCTGTGCTCAAAATGCAAGATTTGGCCCAATCTGGGCAGCTCACAGGCAAGCGGGTATTTATCCGCTCAGATATGAATGTGCCGATGGCGGATGGCGAGATAGCGGATGATACGCGCATCAAGGCATCGTTGCCAGCCATTCGGATGGCATTGGAGGCGGGTGCGGCCGTAATGGTGACCACCCACTTGGGACGTCCTAAAGAGGGCGAAGTGCATCCTGAAGACTCTCTTGCTCCGATTGCTGAACGGCTTTCAAAGATGCTCGCCATGCCTGTGCCATTGCGGCGAGATTGGGTTAAAGGAGTAGAGGTAGCGCCTGGACAGGTGGTGTTGCTGGAAAACTGCCGCACCAACGTGGGTGAGTCTGCCAATGATGAGCAATTGGCACGACAAATGGCTGCGCTGTGTGATGTTTATGTCAATGATGCCTTTGGTACGGTGCATCGTGCTCATGCCTCGACCGAAGGAATGGCACGTTTTGCTCCGGTGGCTTGTGCCGGGCCGTTATTGGCTGCTGAGCTTGAAGCCTTAGGACGCAGCTTAAAGGAGCCAGCGCGGCCTTTGGTAGCCATAGTAGGTGGGGCCAAGGTGTCGACCAAGCTTTCTATTTTGCGAGCCTTAGCGGAGCAAGTTGATCAGCTTATTGTAGGGGGCGGAATCGCTAATACCTTTATGCTGGCAGAGGGGCTGCCCATTGGCAAGTCTTTGGCTGAAGCCGAGCAGGTTGATGAGGCCCGCTATGTAATTGAGCGTATGAAAGAGCGCGGTGCTCAGGTGCCCATACCGGTAGATTTAGTGTGCGCCAAGCAGTTCTCCACTGATGCTCCTGCTGAGGTTAAAACCGCTGAGGCCATTCAGGATGATGATTTAATCTTAGATATTGGGCCACAAACCGCCGCTCAGTTGGCCGATTTACTGGCTCATGCTGGCACCATTGTTTGGAATGGGCCCGTGGGGGTATTTGAATTTCCTGCTTTTGCGAGTGGGACCCGTACCTTGGCCAATGCCATTGCAGACTCCGAGGCCTACTCCATTGCTGGCGGAGGGGATACTTTGGCAGCCATAGCGAAGTTTGGAGTTAGTGACAAAATTAGTTATATCTCCACTGGAGGCGGTGCTTTTTTAGAGTTTCTCGAAGGCAAAAAGCTTCCGGCCGTGGCGGTTCTAGAAGAGCGTGCCCAGCAATAAACTACAGACCGCTTTCTGAGCGTGTAGTGAAAGGCAGTGTGTCACACACTGCCTTTTGTTTTTGGTTACTGCTTGAGCTGTCGTATCAGTGGTAGGTAATAGGCTCCAAGGGCCATAGCGCGGCTGATGACATAGCCGATAAAGGCTAGCCATAGGCCGTAATTGCCCCATTGAGGGGTCAGGAGTGCAGAAAGACAGATAAAAATTACTAAAGCCAATATAGTGGCATTACGCATGGGTCGGGTGTGAGTCAGACCAATAAAAATACCATCTAGCTGAAAGGCAGCAAAAGATACAAAAATATATATTGCAGCAAGTGTATTGAACTGATGAGCAATGTTTTGGACCTGTGGATCCTGAGTGAGCCAAAGAGTAAAATGCGTGCCAAAAAAATAAAATAATAGGGCCAGAATTAAGGCGGTCCAGGCGGCCAGGATGGTGCTGCGCTTAACGGCTTGGCGCAAAGCAGGTAGGTTGCGTGCCCCATAAGCGTGTCCGACTAGGGTTTCTGCCACATTGGCATAACCATCGAGAAAGAATGCAGAAAGGCTAATAAATTGTAATAAAATATGATTTGCAGCCAGAGTGCTGTCCCCAAATTTTGCTCCTTCATTAGCAAACCAAGCAAAGCCTGCAATCAGTGCTAAGGTACGCACCATGATATGGGCATTGACCAAAAACAAGGCTCGGAGTCTTGGCAGGGAAAAAACAGTATTCCATAATCGAAACAAGCGGCGCAGGGGCTGGTCAAGTTTCATTTTGGACAGCAAAATACCTAAGGCAACGGCCCATGCCAGCCATTCCGCAACCACCGTGCCTAAGGCAATTCCTGGTACGCCTAGATGCATGCCTAGGACAAAGAACAAATTAAAAATAATATTTAAGCCGTTGAGTAGCAGCTGAGTTATGAGTAGTTGGTGAGACCAACCCAGCCCAATAAAAATACCCAGCAGAGAAAAAATCATTAACGTTGCTGGAGCGCCCCAGATACGCACGTAAAAATACACACGCACTTCTTGAATGACCGCTTCGCTGGCACTCATCCAGCGTGTAGCCAGTTGCTCAATAGGCCCTTGTACAATAATCAGGGCTATTCCAATTAGAGCGCCTAATAATAAGCTGCGAAAAACGAGAGCCTGTAATTCCTCATGGTGCTGGGCTCCTTTAGCTTGGGCAACAAAGCCGGTGGTGCCCATGCGTAAAAAACCAAAGCCCCAATAAACAAAATTAAAAATTAAAGCCGCTAAAGCTATGGCCGCAAGGTGGGTAGCGGTTCCAGTTTGGCCAATGACGGCTGTATCAACTAATCCAAGAATAGGGACTGAGGCATTGGCCAAAATAATTGGCCAAGCCATTTTTAAAATTGTAGTGTATTGGGTTTTGTGCATTTTAGTGGCAGAACCATGCAGATAAATGAGGTAGGGCTGTAGAGTTAAGCGCAAAGCATTATACTAGTGTGCCGTTTAATTAATGCTGTGGGATAATTCTCTATGCATATTATTTGGTGGCTACCTAGGTACACAGTGTAGAATAGGGAAAGCTTACTTGTGCTGAGTGAGAATGGTGTAATGACCAGAGTATCTCAGCGCATAGCCTAGATAAATTTGCATCAAATCAGGATGAATTCATGACTTCCAAGCGTTTAGTTCGTCAGCACCCCGATCAGCTATTGATTGGATTGGTGTCTATTTCTGATCGCGCCGCCCAAGGAGCCTACCAAGATGAGGGAATTCCCGCATTAAAGCAGTGGCTCGATGAGGCCCTCACTGTAGCACCTCAGTATGCCCCTCGCCTCATTGCCGATGAGCAAGAGCAAATCAGTGCGACGTTAGTTGAGTTGGTTGATGAGGTGGGCTGCGATTTGGTGCTGACCACAGGGGGGACAGGACCCGCGCGACGAGATGTCACCCCTGAGGCGACATTGGCCATTGCCACCAAAGAAATGCCAGGTTTTGGTGAGCAGATGCGGCAAATTAGTTTGCATTTTGTGCCAACGGCTATTTTATCCCGTCAGGTAGCCGTGATAAGAGAAACAGACAATCATGCCGCCTTAATTATTAATTTGCCCGGTCAACCTAAGGCAATTGCCGAGACTTTAGGGGGAGTCAAAGATAGCACGGGCAATACTGTGGTGCCTGGAATTTTTGCTGCGGTCCCTTATTGCATTGATCTTATTGGTGGCCCGTATGCGGAAACTAAGGATTCAGTCATTAGTGCATTTAGGCCCAAATCGGCACGTCGCAAACAAGATTAAACAAGTTTAGTGTTCACAAGCATTTTAATTATTTAGGAGAGTTTAATGGCTTTGGTTTCCATGCGACAACTACTGGATCATGCTGCCGAGCATGGTTATGGTATTCCAGCCTTTAATGTCAATAATCTTGAGCAGGTGCAGGCCATTATGGAGGCTGCTGATGAAACGGATAGCCCAGTGATCATGCAGGCCTCGGCCGGTGCGCGCGGCTATGCCGGTGAGGAGTTTCTCAAAGGGCTGATAGAGGCTGCGGTTAAGGCTTATCCCCATATTCCTGTGGTCATGCACCAAGACCATGGTCAATCACCAGCAGTGTGCAAAAGTGCCATTGATTTGGGCTTTACCAGCGTCATGATGGATGGCTCATTGCGTGAAGATGGCCGTACAGTCGCTGATTTTGAGTACAACGTTGAGGTAACGCGTAAGGTCGTTGAGCTGGCCCATCCGCTTGGGGTAACCGTAGAAGGGGAGCTGGGCTGCTTGGGCTCTTTAGAGACGTTACAAGGGGATAAAGAGGACGGTCACGGGTTTGAGGGCAAGCTGACACGTGAGCAGCTGTTGACATGTCCTGATGAGGCGGCTGAGTTTGTGCGCTTGACCGGTTTAGATGCCTTAGCCATTGCCATTGGAACCAGTCATGGCGCTTATAAGTTTACGCGTGAGCCTACGGGGGATATTTTAGCCATTGATCGGGTCAAAGAAATTCATGCGCGCATCCCCAATACTCATTTGGTTATGCATGGGAGCTCTAGCGTACCCCAAGAGCTCTTAGAGGAAATACGCGAGTTTGGCGGCGATATGAAAGAAACCTATGGCGTACCCGTTAAAGAAATCCAAGAGGCAATTAAATATGGCGTGCGCAAGGTTAACATTGATACCGATATTCGTTTAGCTATGACCGCAGCAGTGCGCCGCTTTTTACACGAGCAGCCTTCTGCCTTTGATCCGCGTCAGTATCTTAAAAAGGCGCGTGAGGCAGCAAAGGCAATTTGCAAGGCGCGTTATGAGCAGTTTGGGGCGGCGGGTCATGCCTCTAAGATCAAACCTATCCCTTTATCAGAGATGGCAGCCCGGTATCGCTCAGGTGAATTGGCTCAACAGGTACAATAGGCTGTGTTGAGTGGGAACATGCGTGTGCTATAGACGCATTGGGAATGAGTGGGTTTTGGTTGGTGCCAAGGCCCACTTCTATTTTTTGCAGGCTTCATAAAGGAATCATTGCCGTGCAGCAAGGTCTTTACGAGAGCACCTTAGAGTCATTGCCCTTGATTCATCGAGGTAAGGTGCGAGATATGTATGCCATTGATGAGCATCATTTGCTTATCGTGACTACCGATAGAGTTTCTGCTTTTGATGTGGTGTTGGGGGAGCCCATTCCAGGAAAAGGGCAGGTGCTCACGCAGTTGACAGAGTTTTGGCTGAATAAATTAGGGCATTTAATCCCTACCCATGCTACAGGTATCGATCCGATGTCTGTGGTGCGTCCTGACGAGCAAGATCAAGTCGCAGGGCGGGGGATGGTGGTGAAGCGACTACAGCCTATTTTATTTGAAGCGGTGGTACGGGGGTATTTAGTTGGCTCGGGCTGGGCGGATTATCAGCGCACCGGTAGCGTATGTGGCATTCAACTGCCTACAGGGCTATCCTTAGCGCAAGCCTTACCAGAGCCCATATTTACTCCAGCAGCCAAGGCTGAAGTAGGAGCGCATGATGAAAATGTGTCCTTTGCGCAGATGGTTGATGCGCTCGGGACGCAACGTGCAGAAGAAATTCGCGATCTGAGCCTACAACTGTACCAAGCCGCTGCCCAGTATGCCCAAAGTAAAGGCTTAATCATTGCTGATACTAAATTTGAGTTTGGCATCGATGATCAAGGGCAATTGCATTTAATGGATGAGGTGCTGACGCCAGATTCCTCTCGGTTTTGGTGTGTCGATAGTTATGCTGTTGGTTCTCACCCGCCATCCTTTGATAAGCAATATTTACGTGACTGGTTACAGGCTCAGCCCTGGGATAAGACTGCGCCAGCGCCCCAGTTACCAGATGAGGTGATTCAACATACTGCGGCCAAGTATCACGAGGCATTACACCGCTTAATAGAGGATTGAGGGAATGAGTGAGCACATAATAAGTCGACGGGTTGATGATTTGGCGCAGGCCAAGGTGGCTTTGGTGATGGGATCTAATAGTGACTGGCCCATTATGAAGCTTGCAGCACAGGTATTTGAACAGTTTGCAATTCCTTATTATGCGCAAGTAGTGTCCGCACATCGTATGCCTGTACAGATGGTGGAGTTTGCTCATGCAGCCAGTGAGTGCCATTTAGCCGGTATTGTTGCTGGTGCAGGAGGAGCTGCGCATTTACCAGGGATGTTAGCCGCTTTAACAGAGATCCCTGTTTTTGGAGTACCTATCCCAACACGTCACATGCAAGGAGAGGACTCTTTGTGGTCTATTGTGCAAATGCCTAAAGGCGTGCCTGTTGCCACTTTTGCTATTGGCGAGGCAGGCGCGATCAATGCGGCTTTGCATGTGGTAGCTAATTTGGCTGTTCATGATGAGTCGTTACGACAGGCGTGGGTACAGTATAGACAAGAGCAAACTGCTGCCGCTGCGGCAATGCGTTTGGAATAGTTCTAAGGGCAGGGATAGTTCATGAAGCAATCAAATACTGCTGTGACCGCTCTCTATCCTCCAGCATGGTTGGGGGTCGTAGGTGGAGGGCAATTGGGCCGGATGTTTTGTCAGGTTGCTCAGAGGATGGGTTATAGGGTTGCGGTGCTGGACCCAGATCCACAGAGTCCGACGGCACAGGTAGCGCATCAGCATATTTGCGCGGCTTATGATGATGAGTCAGCATTGCGTCAACTTGGCCAGCTATGCGCCGCGGTTACCACTGAGTTTGAGAATGTGCCTGCAGATTCTTTGGCATTGCTGCAGCAATTAACACGAGTTGCACCGCATGCTGAGGCGGTGGCAATGACTCAAGATAGGGCAGTAGAAAAAAGCTTTTTGCAAGCTGCTGGGGTAGAGGTGGCGCCGTTTTTACCAGTGACCTCATTACAAGACCTAGAGGCGGCTGAGGCGAGCTTATTTCCCGGGATTTTAAAAACAGCGCGCTTTGGTTATGACGGTAAGGGGCAAATTCGGGTGAACTCCTTGGCTGAGGCCCAGCAAGCCTTTATTCAATTACAACAGGTGCCGTGTGTCTTAGAGCAGCGCTTAGATTTGCGTGCTGAGATTTCCGTAGTTTTGGCTCGCAGCGCAGATGGACAGATACGCTGTTTTGATCCCGCCCATAATGAGCATCGTGACGGGATTTTGGCTGTATCCCGCGTGGATAAGCAGACAGCAGAATATGCTGCACAGGCACAAGAGATGGCTCAACAGATTGCCACCCAAGCAGATTATGTAGGGGTCTTATGTGTTGAGTTCTTTGTATTAGCTGATGGCCGGTTGGTTGCCAATGAAATGGCACCGCGTCCACATAATAGTGGACACCATACGATAGAGGCGTGTTTAAGTTCTCAGTTCGAACAGCAAGTACGTGTTCTAGCAGGTTTGCCCTTAGGAGCAACCACTTTGGTGCAGCCCGCAGTTATGGTGAATATTTTGGGGGATAGTTGGTTTTTAGCGCCCTCACAGACCCTTCCTCAGACTCCCGATTGGGCCAGTGTGCTTGCAGTAGAAGGGGTGTATGTCCATCTTTATGGCAAGCACGAGCCGCGGCGTGGACGTAAAATGGGGCATTTGACGGTTTTGGGGCAGACTTTGGCGCACGCTGAAGAGCGAGCAAAGCGAGCTGCCGCCGCATTGGGCATAGAGTTATAGGCTGAGGAGCAATCATGACGCTGATACGGGGCCAAGACATACAAGAGGCAGCGCGTTGGCTTATGAACGGGCAGTTGGTGGCCTTTCCTACCGAAACGGTCTACGGATTAGGAGCCAACGCTCGGGATGAGCAGGCTATAGAAGCTGTTTATCGTGCTAAGGGGCGACCAGGGAACCATCCGGTGATCGTGCATGTGGCTGCGGCTCAGGATGTGTCGGCTTGGGCAGTCGGGATCGATGAGCGGGCGCGTTTGTTGATGGAGCATTTCTGGCCTGGCCCGTTAACTCTTATTTTGCCTAAGCGGGCTGAGGTATCTGCCCGTATTACCGGAGGGCAGGATACTGTTGCTGTGCGCTGTCCTGCTCATCCAACTGCTCAAGCATTGCTTCATGCCTTTGCCCAATTATGGGGGCCTGGAGCTGGGGTCATTGCTCCATCAGCAAATCGTTTTGGGCAGGTATCACCGACGCAAGCGGATCATGTCTTTGATGAGTTTGTGGATGTGCCCCATACATCTATGTACTTACTTGAAGGGGAGGCGGCACAGGTAGGAATTGAATCCACTATAGTGGATTTAAGCAATGCTCAGCAATGGCCGCGTATCTTAAGACCAGGGCAGATTCAGGCTCAAGAGCTGAGTCAGGTGCTGGGAAGTCCGGTCTATGATTTTATGGCCATGCCCTCAGATTCTAGGCCCCTGGAGCAGAGTACGGAGCCACGTGTCTCAGGCAGTTTAAAAGCCCATTATGCACCTCAAACGCCTTTGTTTTTATTTTCTCGTCATGAATTAACACAAATAACCTCTGTTCAGTCCCTACCCAAAGAGCAGCGTATTGCCTGCGTTAGTTGTGGGCCGTGGCAACGAGCTGAGGGAGTGCCTGGGGCAGTGCCGGCGGCCATCTCCTCTAGTGTGGTGCATGTGGAAGAGCTGCCGCGCGATCCACAGCGCTATGCCCAATTACTTTATGCCACTTTGCGGCGTTTGGATAAACAGGGGTATGACGCACTTTGGTTTGAGCAGCCTCCTGCTCATGCATCGTGGGCAGGGGTTAATGATCGTTTGCGTCGTGCGGCAGCGGCTTTTTCCTAAAACGAGCAAAGTCTTGTTCACTAAAAAAATGGCGTAAAAACTGCACCAGTAGATGTACCGATTGAGGGGTGCGTGCCGCATAGGGACGTACTGCATAGATAGCAGTGCCAAAATGCCCCAGTACTTGCCAGTTGGGCAGCACAGTAACGAGGCTGCCCTGCTCTAATCCGGCTTGTGCACTGAAATCAGGGACTAAAGCAATGCCCAGTCCTACTTTGGCCATCTCAGCGAGCATTTGGCTGTTGTTGATTGCAAAGCGGGGTTGAATGGGAATGCTCAAGGGCTCTTGTTCTTGATCGTCTAGCGGGACAAAGGACCAGCGGCTGCGGGTATTTTTTTGTCGTGGATAATGCAAGAGATCATGTTGATGCAGATCCGATGGGTGCTGTATTGGAGCATGGCGGTGTAAATACTGTGGGCTTGCTACTAAAAGGGGGTAGGTTTCAGTGAGTTTCCAAGCCACCAAGGAGTCAGAAACCTGTTTTGTATGGCGGACTGCTAAGTCAAAACCTTCTGAGCTAAGAGAGTGAATTCTATCGTCGGCCTCGAGTTCAATATGAATTTCAGGATAACGAGTTAAAAAATCGGGCAAGGCAGGGATAAGGTATTGCTGAGTCAGGGCCACAGGAGCAGTGATGCGAAGCAGGCCGCGTGGATGGTGGGCATGACTTTCTATATTTTTTAATTCATTGCTGATGTGTTGAAAGGCACTTTGTGTTTGGTGAACCAGTTTTTGCCCTGCATCGGTCAGCTGAATAGAGCGTGTCGTGCGATGGACGAGCTTAACCCCTAAGTTTTTTTCTAACTCAGTAATGCGTAGGCTGACCGTGGCTTTGCTGACATTGAGTCGTTGTGCTGCGGAGGTAAAGCTGCCTTGTTGAGCCAGAATGATTAGGCTGTGTAAATGGGCCCAAAGCCGTTCAGTTTTGTAGCGTTCCATGGATTGATTGTTTAATAAATTGCACAAACTATCTAGGATTTTAGCCTAGGCAGGGGGAGTTTGCTTGATTAAACTGAACGCTGAGCTGTGTAACAACATGAATGGAGACAACCATGAAAGCCTATACTTGTTCTGAAACTGTGGGTCATTATATTGATGGAGCAGTGCATCTGGGGCAGAGTCAGCGTCAGCAGGCTGTGTATAATCCTGCAACTGGCCAACCCAGTCGCTCTGTAGTGTTGGCTGAGCCTGAGGATGTGGTGCAGGCTATTGAAGCGGCAAAGCGTGCTTTTCCTGCGTGGGCAGATACCCCGCCGATTCGTCGTGCACGCATTATGTTTCGTTTTTTAGAGCTGTTATATCAGCATCAAGATGAATTAGCAGCCATTATTACTGCAGAGCACGGCAAAGTATTCAGTGACGCTCAGGGTGAGGTCATGCGTGGCATAGAAATTGTAGAATTTGCTTGCGGCGCTCCTCAATTGCTCAAGAGCGGATTCAGTGACCAAGTAGCCACAGGTCTTGATAATTGGGTGATTCGCCAGCCTCTTGGGGTAGTGGCCGGCATTACACCTTTTAATTTCCCTTGCATGGTGCCGTGTTGGATGTTTCCTTTAGCCTTAGTAGCAGGCAATACTTTTGTATTAAAGCCAAGTGAGCGAGACCCCAGCGCAGCATTATTTATGGCGCGTTTGTTAGAGCAGGCCGGTTTGCCCAAGGGGGTATTTAATGTCGTTCAAGGGGACAAGGTTGCAGTTGATGTATTACTGGAGCATCCTGCAGTAAAGGCGGTGAGTTTTGTGGGGTCTACGCCTATTGCACAATATATTTATGCAACAGGAGCACAGCATGGCAAGCGGGTTCAGGCATTAGGTGGGGCTAAAAACCACATGGTAGTAATGCCTGATGCAGATATTGATCAGGTGGTCGACGGATTGATTGGGGCGGCTTATGGCTCTGCAGGAGAGCGTTGTATGGCGATCTCTGTGGCCGTATTAGTGGGCGATCAGGCTGATGAGGTGGTGGAGCGTCTTGCACAGCGAGCACAGGCAGTAGTCGTCGGTGAGGGCATGGATGCACGCTCAGAAATGGGGCCTGTAATTACTGCTGAGGCCCAGCAGCGTATTGAAAATTATATTCAGTCAGGGGTTGATGAGGGGGCCACATTAGTGGTAGATGGGCGAGGGTGCACGGTGCCAAATCATGAGGGCGGTTTTTTTGTAGGGCCGACTCTTTTTGATCATGTGCGCACCGATATGACGATCTACCAAGAAGAAATTTTTGGTCCTGTATTGGCATGTGTACGGGTCAATAACTTTGCTGAGGCTGTCGAGCTGGTCAATAGCCATGCTTTTGCCAATGGGGTTTCCTGCTACACCCGGGATGGCAATATTGCCCGTGAGTTTGGGCGTCGGATTGAAGTCGGTATGGTGGGTATTAATGTACCTATTCCAGTGCCTTTGGCTTGGCATGGTTTTGGAGGCTGGAAAGCGAGTTTGTTTGGCGACTTACATGCTTATGGAGAGCATGGCATACTGTTTTACACACGCCAAAAATCCATCATGCAGCGTTGGCCCGAAAGCATTAGTAAGGGTGCAGAATTTAGCATGCCCAGTTCCAAAAATTAGAGCATACTCGTACCTGAACGAATCATAAAAAAGATATTTAGGAATTTGCCCGTTGCCGAGAGTTTCAATTTGGCTTATAACTTATGACAATAAAAATTAGTAAACTTGAAACTCTTGTCACTTAATGTAGTTTTCCCGCCATAAGGCAATGGTGACGGGCATGTTTTTTCTTTTTCATAAAAGGAATGCCCGGCATCAGCTCGGTGGGTCATCGTATAGGGTAGTGGATACAATGGAAGATTTGCACACACTTGATTTACCCACCATTGCGCAACGGATGCGTTCGGGTGCGCTGTCAGCACAGCAACTGATGGAATATTGCATTGCTCATTATGAGCAAAGCGAGTCAGCGTTGAATGCCTATAAAACATGGGACGGGGCTCGCGCCTTAGAGATTGCTCAAGCAGTTGATAGGTTATTAAAAAATAATTATGATTTAGGTCCTTTGATGGGGATTCCTACTTCTGTCAAGGACTTATTTGGGGTGCCAGGTATGCCTACTTTTGCAGGCTCTTCAGCAGCTTTACCCGCTGAATGGGAGCAGGCGGGGCGTCTGGTGCAGGTCTTTATTGATCAGCTGAGCCCAATCACAGGTAAGTCACATACTGTGGAGTTTGCCTTTGGGGGCATTGGCATGAATGGGCATTGGGGCACCCCAAGAAATCCGTGGGACAAGCACACGCACCGAATTCCTGGTGGCTCTAGCTCCGGAGCAGGGGTGACTTTGTGTCAAGGGTCTGCTTGGCTGGCATTAGGTACGGATACGGCTGGTTCCGTGCGTATTCCTGCTTCCTTAACAGGAACAACCGCGCTGAAAACTACTGAAGGACGTTGGCCCAAAGAGGCTACTGTGCCGCTTTCCACCACTTTAGATACGCCTGGGTTATTAGCGCGTCAGGTGACGGACTTGATCTTTGGTTTTGAAGCGATAGAATCAAAACTACAGAATCGGCCAGTAAAAGTTCCTGTTTTGCATGGCTTACAGGGTATTCGTCTGGGCGTGCCCCAAAACTTCTTTTGGGATGATGTAGATGAGAGCATTGCAACGCAAGTAAAACAGGCGATGCGCGCTCTTGAGCAAGCAGGAGCGATTTTAGTGCCCATAACCATTCCTAATTGTGATGAGGTGTATGCAGCATTTCAGGCAGGAGGGTTAGGAGCCCCTGAGCTATCTGACTTTTTATTGCGTCATATGCCCGAAAAAATAGAGCATTTAGACCCATTAGTAAAAATCAGGGTCGAGGGCGCAGAGCGTTTATCTGCCACTGAGTATCTGCGTCGAGTGGCTCTTTTCCGCCAAGCAAGTGATGACGTTAACAGTGTTTTTGAGCAGGTTGATGCTTGGCTGAATCCAACTGTTATCACGACTGCGGCAGCGGTGGAGGACTTAAAAGACACCGAGCAATACCGACAAACCAACATGAAGGTATTGCGTAATCCGAGTATTGCTAATTTAATGCGCTTATGTGCAGTAAGTTTACCGGTAGGAAAGGATGCTTTAGGAATTCCTGTTGGATTGCAGATTACGGCTGCCGCCTGCCAAGAAGAAAAACTATTGGCCTTAAGTTTGCAGTGTGAAAAGGTACTCGGTACGGCAATGGATCATTTTGGCCCATATCCACAGTGGTCATAATGTATTGAGATATTTTTGATGTAAGTTTTTTTAACTAGGAGGTATCCATGATTTCCAATCGATTGACAACGTTCGCTATTGCCGGGCTTAGTACCTTGGCTATGGCTTTATCCCCTGTATATGCAGCTGATCCAGAGTATGAGTTTACTTTTGCTCATGTGCTCATAGAAAGCACCCCTAATGCTAAAGCAGCAGAGAAGTTCAAAGAAGAGGTAGAAAAAAACTCAGAGGGCAAGATTAAGATTAATATTCGCCCAGCTGCCCAGTTAGGGGGGGATGTTGAGATCATCGAGCAAACGCAGATGAATTTGGTACAAATTGCCATTCCCCCAACTGGTAACTTGGCAAACTTTGATCCTAAGATGTATCTCTTTGATTTGCCCTTTTTGATCACTGATGACGAGAGCATGAAGCGTGTTCTCGATGGTGAGGTGGGGCGTGAGATACTCGACGGGCTTGAGGATTACAACCTAAAAGGGATGAATTATTGGGGTGCAGGTTTTCGTAATATGACCAATAATGTGCGTCCGATCACTGAGCCCGATGATTTGAAAAATATTAAGATGCGCACACTACAGGCACCGACTATTTTAGCGACCTACCGTGCCTATGGGGCGAACCCTACTGCAATGGCCTTTACTGAGGTTTATAACGGTTTGCAGCAAGGGGTGGTAGAGGGTCAGGAAAACCCCTTGGCCAATATTGCGACCATGAAGTTTCACGAGGTGCAAAAGTATTTAACCCAAACTCACCACACTTATCATACTTATGCTGCAGTGATGAACAAGGATGCTTGGGATTCATTAACGCCTGAGTTGCAAGAAGTGGTGCAAAATGCTTTTGATGTGGCTCGTGACTATGCACGGGAGTTAACAGTCGAAGATGAGGCGCAAATTATAGAGGAAATCAGTGATCAAATTGAAATCATTCAGCTCACTGATGAAGGGCGTCAAAAGTTTATCGAACGCTCCCAGCCCATCTATGCAGAGTTTGAAAAAGTGGTGACTCCCGAGCTTATTCAGCGTGCTCAAGCAGCTGCTCAAGGTGAGTAAGTCCAGGAGTTTTATCCATGATTAAAGCAATCAACAAAGTTGTTGATTGGCTAGAAAATGTGGCGATGACCATTGCGATGCTCATCGCCACAATTATAGCCATCATACAGGTCATTGCGCGTTATGTTTTTCATAACTCCCTGTCTTGGTCTGAAGAAACTATTCTCTACACATTAATTGTGATGAGTTTTGTTGCGGCAAGCATGGGAGTGCGTTATGCGGCTCATATTTCCGTTGAGGTGCTGACTGCATTTTCTGGTCCTCGCTTGACTCGTATTTTGCAGCTCATTGCGTATATATTGGGATTGATTTTTGCCTTGACCTTGATTTATTACGGCTGGCAGGTGTTTGTAAATACTAAAAAAATGCGGCAACTCTCCCCAGCGATGCAAATACCGGTGGCCTATATCTATCTAAGTATTCCCATTTCTGCAGGCTTTATGTTCTTGCGTTATCTCCTCATGATTCAGCTATGGGCTGAGCGCAAGGATATTTCTAATAAGCCTTCAGAGTTAAGCGCTGCATAGAGGAAAGGTATGACCGCACCATTAGTTTCTATTTTCTTTGCCTTGTTGCTGTTTGGGTTGCCTATTTTTGCAGCCTTGGCTTTGTCCGTTACCGCAACATTATATTTTTTTGGCGCCATTAATCCTGTTGTAGTGCCCATGCGCATGTTCTCAGGAATGAACAACTTTTCTCTAATGTCCATTCCTTTTTTTATTTTGGCTGCCGAGTTAATGCGCATTGGGGGCCTGTCCGATAGATTAATTGAATTGGCCAAATCTTTGATTGGCTGGGTGCCTGGTGGACTGGCTGCTGCTGCAGTGTTGGCATGCTTGTTTTTTGGTTCTATTTCAGGCTCTAGCCCTGCAACAGTGATTGCTATTGGTACCATTATGTTTCCGGCTTTGGTTGATGCCGGCTACAGCAAACGGTTTGCTATTGGATTGCTGACTACGGCGGGCACTTTAGGTCCCATTGTACCGCCAAGTATTGCCTTGATTATTTATGGTTCAGTGACAGGCTCTTCGGTAGGGCGGTTGTTTGCTGCAGGCTTATTGCCCGCTATTTTAGTGGCTGCGTTATTGATTAGCTATTGTATTGCTGTGGCCATTATGCGCCGCTACCCACGCGAAGGGGCTCCGTCTTTGCGAGAGGTTGGGGGGGCAATTAAGCGCGCTGCTTGGGGCTTGGGTCTGCCTCTTTTATTATTAGGGGGGATTTATTCAGGAATTTTTACGCCCACTGAGTCTGCTGCAGTAGCTTGTTTATACGGCTGGCTTGTGGGGGCCTTGGTATATCGCAATATTAGTATTAAAGACACCTTGGGGATTTTAAAAAACTCCGGGTTGGTTGCAGGTACTTTATTGCTGATTACTGCCGGGGCATCGGCTTTTTCTTGGATTTTAGCCTCTACCGGCGCTCCTACTCAGTTAGCTGCTGAAGTGCTCTCTACCACAGACTCGCCAGTCTGGATCATGTTGCTATTTAACTTGATTATGTTGATAGCAGGGTGTTTCTTAGATAGTGCATCAGCAATTATCATTTTGGCTCCCTTGATGCAGCCTATTGCAGCACAGGTAGGAGTGGATGCTATTCATTTTGGGGTTATTACCTTAGTAAACTTGTCTATTGGTATGTTGACTCCTCCAGTTGGGTTAAACTTATTTGTGGCCATGCGCATTTCTAAAATGAGCTTATACGAGGTATTTATGTCTTGTTTGCCTTTTGTGCTGCTCATGCTCGTAGCGCTGTTGGCTGTGACCTATGTGCCTTGGTTTAGCTTGGCATTACCCAACTTAATTTATTAATGTTTATTGCCTGGCGTGTGGTATGCGCCAGGCAATCACAGCATTTTTATGACTAATACTCCTACACAATTGACTATTGTGCGCCCTGATGATTGGCATGTGCATGTACGCGATGGGCACATGCTGCAGGGCGTGATTGGCCACACGGCACGGCAGTTTGGACGGGCTATTATCATGCCTAACCTCACTCCTCCTATTACCACTACTGCTCAGGCTCAGGCTTATTATGAGCGCATCATGCAGGCTTTGGAGCAAGGGCGAGAGCAGGGGCATGTGCCGCGTGCTTCTTCCTTTACGCCGTTAATGACCCTTTATTTGACCGACAATACCCCCGCTGAGGAAATACATCGGGCCCATGCTTCTGGCCTGGTCTATGCGGTTAAACTGTATCCTGCTGGGGCAACGACCAATTCCGATGCAGGGGTGACGGATTTATTAGGGCGGTGCAGCGCCGTGCTCGAGGCAATGCAGGCAGTAGGCATGCCGTTATTGGTGCATGGTGAGGTGACGGATCCGCAGGTTGATATTTTTGATCGTGAGGCTGTTTTTATTGAGCAGGTGATGATACCTTTGCGTGCTCGTTTCCCAGAGCTTAAGGTGGTTTTTGAGCACCTCACCACTCAAGAAGGGGTGGATTATGTGCGCGAGGCCGATGGGCCTATTGCCGCGACCATCACGCCCCAGCATTTGCTTTATAACCGCAATGATATCTTTAATGGCGGCTTGCAGCCACATTGGTATTGTTTGCCTGTGCTAAAGCGCGAGCACCATCGTCAGGCATTGCTTGAGGCAGCCACCAGTGGTCATGAGCGCTTCTTTTTGGGCACGGATAGTGCGCCGCATACCCGTACTAATAAAGAACACAGTTGTGGCTGTGCTGGCTGTTTTACTGCTTTGCATGCCTTAGAGTTATATGCAGAGGCCTTTGAGCGAGCAGGGCGATTAGAAAACTTAGAGGCCTTTGCGAGTCGAAATGGCCCGTTGTTCTATGGCCTACCGCTTAACCAAGACTCCGTAACGCTGGTGCGCGAGCCTTGGGAAATACCGCCTGCGTTATCCATTACCGAGCACGAAGAGGTTGTACCTTTGGCCGCTGGGGAGCGGTTGCAGTGGCGGTTAGTCTAGGGGGATAAAACAGCAGGGTTTTAGCTGGCCCAAGGGCCAGCTTTATGGTGTATGTAGGGATTATTGATTATTTTTTAATTCTTCGAGCATTTCCCACCGTTCGAATAGCTGTTCCATCTCTGATTCTGTTTGTTCTATTTGTTCTTCGATGGCCTGCGCTTTTTCCGGGCCTGTGTCATATAAGTGCGGATCGGCAAGGGCTTCGGCCAGCTCGGCCAAGCGCTGCTCAAGGTGGGCGATTTTTTCTGGCAACTCTGTGAGCTCTTTTTCTTCCCAGGGCGCCAAGCGTCTCGGGCTTCGTTTGTTTTTTCGTGCCGGAGTAGAGGATAGAGAGCTGTTTGTATGGGTTGCTGTATGGTGCTCTTGATGGGGCTCTTTTTGGGCGGTTCGTTGCTTGTGATTGGCTTGTACTTGTTGCTCTACCCAATCATCATAGCCTCCCACATACTCTTGCCACATGCCATCGCCCTCGGAGGCAATAATTTGAGTCACAACATTGTTGAGAAAGCTGCGGTCGTGGCTGACTAATAAGACCGTACCCGCATAATCAGCGAGTAAATCTTCTAAGAGCTCTAAGGTCTCTATATCTAGGTCATTGGTAGGCTCATCAAGCACCAAGACATTAGTCGGCTGTGTAAACAGTCGAGCTAGAGCCAAGCGAGCACGTTCTCCACCTGATAGAGTGCGCACAGGGGCATAGGCGCGCTCGGGATCAAAAAGAAAGTCCTCAAGATAGCTCACCACATGTTTGCGCTCCTCACCAATCTCTACCCATTCGTTTCCTGGGTTAATGGCCTCAATGAGGGGCGCATGATCATCTAAAGAAGTGCGCATCTGATCAAAAAAGCCGATGTTGAGCTGCGTGCCGTGACGCACGGTTCCTTGATCGGGAGTGAGGGTGCCTAAGATGATGTTTAATAGGGTGGTTTTGCCCGCTCCATTAGGTCCTAAAATACCAATTCTGTCCCCACGCATAATAGCGGTAGAAAAATCACGGATGAGTATCCGTCCATCATAGCCATGTGTAACGTGGTTCACCTCTGCTACCAGGCGCCCGGAGCGGCGGCCCTCATCAATAGCAAAACGAACATTTCCTGCGCGTTCCCGACGTTGCGCCCGTTCGCGGCGCAGGGCTTCTAGGCGGCGTACCCGTCCTTGATTGCGTATGCGGCGTGCGCGGGTGCCACGCCTGAGCCATGCTTCTTCTTGGGCCAGCAATTTATCAAAACGAGCCTGTTCTTGTGCTTCGGCCTCAAGCCATTGGGCTTTTTGTGCTTGCCATTTGTCGAAATTCCCTGGAAAGCTGAATAATTGGCCGCGGTCGAGTTCAATGATGCGTGTGGTGACGGTATCTAAGAACCGTCTATCGTGTGTGATTACAATGACCGCGCCGCGGAAGTTCAGTATTTGTTCTTCGAGCCAGCGAATGCCATCAAAGTCCAGGTGGTTGGTAGGCTCATCAAGTAAAAGCAAATCAGGATTCTCAAGCAAGGCATAGGCTAAGGCAACCCGTTTGCGCATGCCGCCCGAAAGGTTTTGTAATAATGTGTCAGCTGTTAAGCCAAGGGCTGCACTGTATTGTTCGGCTAAGGCCGGGCGTTGCCACTCTTCGGTATCCAGATAATCGGCGCAAAGATAGTCGTGCACAGAGACATCTCTGGGCAGATCAGGCTCTTGAATAACGGTGGCAATTTTTAAGCCCACTCGTTTTTGAATCTCGCCAGAATCAGGCTCTAAGCGCCCATCTATGAGTTTAAGCAGAGAAGATTTGCCCGAGCCGTTGCGGCCAATTAGGCCACAGCGTTCTCCTGCGTGGATAATCAAATTGGCTTGAGAAAGCAAGGGGTGATGGCCTAAAGAAAGGGTAACGTCTTGGAGAGTCAGCAAATTCATGTGATATGTATAGGCGAGAAAAAAGCAATCAATGGGAAAGTATAATGTATAATAAATACACGGGGTGTGTCGGGCAACCGCGGCATGAGGATGTCGAGGAAGGTCCGGACTCCACAGGACACGATAGCGGCTAACAGCCGTCCGGCGAGCAGTAGCGAGCCGAGGACTAGGGCCACAGAGACGAGTCTACAGCAATGTAGGGTGAAACGCGGTAACCTCTATCGGGAGCAACACCAAATAGGCATGCGTTGGTAGATCATACCGAGAGGGCGGTCCGTCCGAGCATGCGGGTAGGTGGCATGAGCTATTTAGTAATAAATAGCCTAGATGAATGGTTGCCTGCATGCCTTTGGCATGTATACAGAATCCGGCCTATAGACACATCCCGTCTTATCACTATTTTACCTGTCTTTATGTGCCGCATGTATATTCCGTGCGGTGATTTCTATCTCTTAATGATTGGGCGCCTCAAGGAGGCGTTTTTTTATGCCTCTTTAGTTACGGTCGCTAAAGTGCATCAGTTTATTTTGAGAGAGGAATGAAATTTCAAGAAAAATTGGCTACTACAAATATAAAGTAAAGAAAAGATTGGTGCCAGGTTACTTTAGGCTTGTTCTCCAATGGATTGATTTCACTTATGTTTTTGTGAATTGTATGAGATTTATACAGCTGTAAGTGCTTGTTGTGATTGAAAAAAAGAGTTTTTGAATCTTGACCAGACAAGGGAATTAGCTTAGAGTGGGAAAAAGTAGGAAAATGTGTAAAAAAGTGGGAGTCGCCCATGTTTCAGGGGAGCAGCGCGTTGAGCTTAGATGCCAAGGGGCGGATGTCCATTCCGACTCGGTATCGCGATTCGCTGATTTCTGAGCAAGAGGGGCGTTTGACTCTAACACGACATCCCGACGGTTGCTTGCTGCTGTACCCACGCACAGTATGGGAAAACAAGCGGGCACAGATTGCCGCTTTACCTATGTCAGCGCGCGCATTTCAGCGCTTATTGCTCGGTAGTGCCCATGATGTAGAGATGGATTCAGCCGGGCGTATTTTGATTACTGCCGAGCTTCGACAGGCAGCTAATCTAGAGCGCGAGGCCATGCTATTGGGCATGGGAGGGCATTTTGAAATATGGAACCCGCCCGAGCTTGAAGCCCGTCAGCAAGAAGATCTCGCTAAGAGCATGACAGAAGTATTCCAGCAGTTTTCTTTTTAAAAGTTTTTGTAAAAAGTCAGCCCATGACCATAACCCATCGTCCCGTATTGCTCGAGCAAGTGGTTGCTGCTTTGGTTGCACCGAGTTTTAAAGCGCGGCGTGCAACCCAGTCCATGCCGGCCCCAGGGACTGTGGATGGGGTTTTTGTCGATGCTACTTTTGGGCGCGGCGGACATAGCCGCGCATTGTTGTCTTATTTGAGCCCTCATGCGCGTTTGTTCGTATTGGACAAGGATCCTGCCGCCATTCAGGTGGCTCAACAGCTCCAACAAGATGATCCTCGAGTGGTCGCCATACATTGTGGTTTTGAGCATTTGTATGATTCTCTCGATGCTCATGGAGTAGAGGCCATTGATGGAATGATGATGGATCTAGGGGTATCCTCACCTCAGTTAGATGAGGCGGAGCGGGGCTTTTCTTTTACACGTAATGGTCCGCTTGATATGCGCATGAATAACAGTACTGGGCAGACCGCTGCCCAGTGGCTTGCCCAGGCAAGTATTAATGATATGAAGGAGGTCATACATCATTATGGCGAAGAACGGCATGCTTTCCAGATTGCAAAGGCGATTGCAACTCGCCGCCAATCCTCTCCGTTGCAGACCACGCATGATCTCGCCCAGCTGGTCTCCAGTATCGTGCCCACGCGCCCGCAAGCACATCATCCGGCGACTCGGACCTTCCAAGCTATACGGATTTACATCAATCGTGAGCTCGAGGCACTCCAAGCTGCGCTGCCGCTAGCGTTACAGCTACTGCGGCCGGGGGGACGATTAGCAGTAATAAGCTTTCATTCCCTAGAGGATCGTATTGTTAAGCGCTTTATTGCAACCGGAGCACGCCCAGAGGCTGCTTATGCACATTTGCCGTTGACTGAGGAGCAGTTGCCCCGCCCTTGGTTAAATAGTTTAGGACGGGTGTTACCCGCACAAGAAGAGATTGCTGCTAACCCTCGTGCTCGTTCAGCTGTGTTGCGGGTAGCAGAGCGTACATCACGTCCGTTGACAGAAGGGTGGCGCAATGAGTGGCAAGAAGTGGCTGCCTATTATGAACATGCCGGACAGCCTTATGCTCGACGACGAGGGCGCTAGAAATGCGGTTATTGTTAGTTTTGATTCTCGCGGTGTTTTTAGTGGGATTTCATTTAATTACCACGCGCTATCATGCGCGTGATTTATACGTGAAAATTGAACAATTGCGGGCACAGGCCAAGGATTTAGATGCCCAATGGCGCCGTTTGCAGCTTGAGCGGGCCGAACTGACGCGCAATGCACGTATTGATGAGCTGGCCCGTGAAAATTTTTCTATGGCACCCGCAGGGCCTGAATACACTATTTATATTCCTGCAGGGGAGTCTGCCATGCGTCAAACCAATGCAGAGGCAATGACCGCAGCTCAGAGAGGGCAGCCATGAGACCATTCGGCTTTTATGACAACCCAGTGCTCGATGCCGCCATGCCAGCCTGGCGGGCGCGTTTTGTGTTATTGCTTTTGTTGTTGGGGTTTATGGCGCTCTTGATTAAGGCGCTGTATTTACAAGGGCTGTCCACACAATTTTTACAAGAGCAGGGGGTGCGCCGCTTTGAGCGAACCTTGGTATTGCCACCGAATCGAGGCAAGATTTTTGATCGCAGTGGTCAAGTTGTATTAGCTTCGAGTGTGCCAGTAAAGGCTATTTGGGTCATTCCTGAGGATGCTCGTAAAGCTACTACAGAACAAGTACAACAGCTTGCTGCTTTGCTTGAGATGCCCTTTGATGAGGT
Source organism: uncultured Alcaligenaceae bacterium (assembly GCA_937995985.1). Classification (GTDB taxonomy): domain Bacteria; phylum Pseudomonadota; class Gammaproteobacteria; order Burkholderiales; family Burkholderiaceae_B; genus Paenalcaligenes. The sequence continues at coordinate 24,735 of CALKIR010000010.1, read as the reverse complement.
TTATCAGCGCATGCAAACCCCAGGACGCAGTTTTGTGTATTTACGCCGTCAAGTGGATTTAGACTTAGCCGAACAAATTGAGGCGTTGAAGGTTCCTGGGGTGCATCAACAAGATGAAATGCGTCGTTTTTACCCAGAGGGTGAGAGCGTTGCCCATGTATTGGGGTTTACGGATATAGAAGATCAAGGGCTTGAGGGCATAGAGCTTGCGTTTAATGATGTGCTTTCTGGTAAACCTGGCTCACGTCGGGTGATGCGCGATCGCTTAGGGCGTATTGTCGAGGATGTGCGTGAGGTCATTCCTCCTTTGCATGGTGAGGATTTATTTTTGTCTATTGACGCAGGCGTTCAGTATGATGCGTACCGTGCGTTAAAAAAAGCATTGGATTTTCATGACGCTCAGGCCGGGTCCGCCGTGGTGATTGACGTACGCACTGGTGAAATTTTGGCATTGGTGAATTTGCCTACTTATAACCCAAATGACAGAAGTGATCGTAAAGGAGAGGCGCTCCGTAATCGTGTCTTTACCGATACCTTTGAGCCTGGTTCTATTATGAAGCCGTTTACCGTGGCCATGGCCTTGGAAACAGGTGCAGTAGATTTAAATACCAAATTTGATACCGGTAATGGCCGCTATCGTTACGAAGGTTCAATAATTTCCGATGTCAGTCGTAACGGCGTGCTGGATGTGGCAGGCATTATTCGGCGCTCGAGCAATATTGGGATGACCATGATTTCAGAGCGCCTTACTTCTCAACAAATGTGGGAGGGCTTTGATCGGTTAGGGTTTGGACATGCACCAGAAATAGGTTTTCCTGGAGCAGCTGCTGGACGGGTGCGTCCTTGGAAGACGTGGCGCCCAATTGAGCGGGCAACGATGGCTTATGGATATGGGTTGTCCACTTCATTGTTGCAAATTGCCCAGGCATTTACCGTATTTGCCCGCGATGGGGACATGGTTTCCTTGAGTTTATTACGTCGCGATGCGCAGCCAACCAGCACCCGCGTGTTTAGCCCAGAGGTTGCTGCCGCGATGCGCTCTATGCTTGAGGCAGCGGCAGGTCCTGAAGGGGCGCGTCGGGCTGCTGTGCATGGCTATCGTGTTGCAGGAAAAAGTGGAACAGCGCGCAAAATTGTAAATGGAGCCTATAGTAAATCCAGTTATAGAAGCTCTTTTGTTGGTTTTGCGCCTGTCTCCGATCCGCATATAGTAGTGGCGGTTTCAGTAGATGAGCCGCGGCGAGAAGGATATTTTGGTGGCTTAGTAGCCGCTCCGGTATTTTCTGAAATTGTGGCAGGCAGTTTACGACGGCTGGGTGTACAGCCCGATGCGCCTGTCGAGTCCCTGATTGCTCTAGACGTGAATGCAGGGGGGATACAATAATGACTAAAAAAACAATAGAACACATTACACATTGGTTAAGGCAGCATTGCCAACCACAGGCGGCTTTATGTGCCCATTCCAAGCAGGTAGAGCCCGGGGATATTTTTGTGGCACGCACAGGGTTGAGTACAGACGGCTATCGGTTCATCCAAGAGGCCGTTGATAACGGTGCGGCGGCCGTCATTTATGATGCAGTGCATGCTGCCCCAACAATTAACAGGCCTGCTTTGGCGGTGGCTGATTTAGAGGCACAGTTAGGGGCACTTGCCCATGAGTGGTATGGGCGTCCCTCCGATGAGCTCACTGTAATTGCAGTGACCGGTACCAATGGAAAGACCTCAGTTGCTCATTGGATTGCTGAATCATTAAATCATTCTGGAGTTCCGTGCGCCAGCATTGGCACATTAGGTGTGTGCTTGCCAGGGGGGGAGTGCCTGCCTCTTGAGTTGACTACCCCAGATGTATTCACCATGCATCAGAGTCTGGCGCGTGTTCGGGATGCACAAATTAATTTAGTCGTGCTTGAGGCCTCTTCTATTGGGCTGGATCAAGGACGTTTAGATGGGGTTGTTATTGACATAGCAGCCTTTACTAATTTATCTCACGACCATTTGGATTATCACGGCACTTGGGAGCATTATGGGGCAAGTAAAAAGCGATTATTCCAGCGTCCTGGGTTACGCCGTGTGGTAATTAATTTGGATGATCCCTTTAGTGAGGAGCTGCTTGCTGCGGCAGGAGATGCGCCCGTATTTACCTACTCGATGACTCATCCAGAGGCTGATTTTTATGCTCAGGATGTACACCCTGGAACTGATGGGCAGGTCTTTAATTTAGTGAGTGTGCACGGCACTGCACAGTTTCTCACTCATCAATTAGGGTTGCATAATGTTTCAAACTATTTGCTTGTTGCGGCGGTGCTCAATGAACTAGGTTGGCCAGTAGCTAAAATTGCACGCATTATGGCGGGGCTGAGTCCTGTAGCTGGTCGTCTGGAAATAGTGCGCGCCATTACCGCGCGCCATCAAAAAAGCACTTATCCTCAACCTTTGGTGGTTGTAGATTATGCACATACTCCCGATGCTTTAGAGCGGGCGTTGGTAGCATTACGTGAGGTTGCCGCCGTGCGCAATGGGATTGTGCGCTGTGTGATGGGCTGCGGTGGGGATAGAGATAAGGCCAAGCGCCCTGTAATGGGAGCCATTGCGCAGCGTTATGCGGATGTTGTCATGATTACTAATGATAATCCGCGCAGTGAGGATCCTAATGCTATCGCTGAGGCAGTGCGCTCTGGGGCTCTAGAGTATTGGCAAGCCCAAACGGCCACGCACGGGCAGGCGCCAGTTATTCAATTAGATCGGGCCCGCGCCATTTTGGATACGATATGGCAGGCAGATCCTAATGATGTTGTGCTCATTGCTGGAAAGGGGCATGAGACCTATCAGGAGATAGGCACACAGCGTCATTATTTTTCGGATGTGCAGTGGGCGCAGTTGGCGCTGACTTGGTTGTATGCCCCTCATTTATCTACGGATACACGTTCCTTGCAGGCTGGAGAGTTGTTTCTAGCGTTGGAGGGAGAGCGTTTTGATGGTCATGATTTTGTAGAGCAGGCAGCGCAGCAAAAGGCCTTGGCCGCTATTGTCGCTCATCCTCAGCCAGATTGCGAACTGCCGCAAATAGTTGTGGGCCCGACTTTGGATGCCTTGCATAAAATGGCAGCCAGTTGGCGTCAGTGCTTCCAACTACCTGTGGTTGCGGTGACGGGCAGTAATGGCAAGACAACAACCAAGGAGATGATTGCACGGATTTTTGCTGTTCATTATGGCGATCAAGGCTATTTAGCAACCAAAGGCAATTTTAATAATCACATTGGAGTGCCTTTAAGTCTTTTGCGTCTTGCGCCTCAGCATAAAGCGGCAGTCTTTGAGTTGGGCATGAATCAGCCAGGAGAAATTGCGCAGCTAGCCGCGTTGGTGCAGCCACAAATTGCGCTGGTGAATAATGCGCAGCGGGAACATCAGGAGTTTATGCATACCGTAGAGGCTGTGGCCCGAGAAAATGGCAGTGTGATGTGTGCCTTGCCGGCCGACGGTACGGCGGTTTTTCCGGCCGATGATGTCTATACAGAGATTTGGCACGTACTTGCTCAGTCGCGTCCCTGTATCACATTTAGCATTAATCAACAGGCCGATGTAACAGCTACCGAGATTTATCCTGATTCAGGCTGGACTCGTTTTACCTTGACCGCGCACCAAGTGGGGGGTCAACGAGTTCATTTAGCTGTGCCTGGTGTACATAATTTACACAATGCTTTAGCAGCCAGTGCCTGTGCCCTGGCCTTAGATATTCCTTTGTCTGAGATAGCAGCAGGGCTAGAGGCCTTTAGTCCAGTTGAAGGGCGGATGCAGCCTAAAACCCTCAGTGATGGGTATCAATTGATCGATGATAGCTATAATGCCAATCCCGATTCTGTACGTGCTGCCATTGAGGTGCTTGCCCAGCTCAAGGGGAAAAAGATTTTAGTCCTCGGTGATATGGCTGAGGTAGGCATTCACCGCCAAGCCGTGCATGCTGAGGTGGGGGGGTATGCACGTGAGCGCGGCATTGATCAATTATGTGTGATTGGCAATGATGCGCAGTTTGCAGCTGAGGCTTTTGGTACGGGAGCGCAGCGTTTTGATGATATTAACGCTTTACAGGATTATTTGGTGGCACAAGCCCCTGCTCATTATTTGATTAAAGGTTCACGTAGTGCACGGATGGATAGAGTTGTGAGGCATTTAGAACAAGCTTTTTTAAAGGCAGAAGGGGATTCGCATGCTTCTTGAGTTAGCGCGTTTATTAGCAGAATCCCAGTTTCGTTTTTTTGCAGTATTTGAGTACATCACATTGCGTGCATTACTCGCTTGTGCAACCGCGTTGGCGATTGGATTATTAGCGGGGCCTTGGGTGATTCGTCGTTTAACAGCTTTGAAAATTGGGCAGGCGATACGCTCTTATGGGCCTGAGACCCATTTGGAAAAAGCAGGCACACCTACGATGGGTGGGGTGTTGGTGCTTATTTCCGTAGCTATTAGCACCTTGCTTTGGGCTGATCTGACGAATCGTTTTGTGTGGGTTGTATTATTGGTCACTTTAGGGTTTGGCTGGATTGGGTGGCGGGATGATTACCGCAAAGTGGTATATAGAGACCCCGAGGGAATGCCCGCTAAGCAAAAGTTTTTCTGGCAGGCCTTAATTGGGTTAATTGCCGCTGTTTATCTTAGTTTTGCAGTGTCGGTGCCAGGGGCAACAGAGTTGTGGCCCTTATTTAAGAGTTGGGTGCTAAGTGGATTTACGAAGCCTTTGCCCACTCAGGCTGATTTGATTGTGCCTTTTTTCAAAAGCGTGAGCTATCCATTAGGGGTGTTTGGTTTTGTGGCGCTGACGTGGTTTGTTATCGTCGGCACCAGTAATGCAGTGAATTTAACTGATGGATTGGATGGCTTAGCGATTATGCCAACGGTGATGGTAGGGGGGGCGCTGGGTATTTTTGCCTATGTTGTTGGACGGGTAGATTATTCCAAATATCTGCTGTTTCCATATATTCCGGGCGCAGGGGAGTTAATGATCATCTGTGCCGCGATAGGGGGGGCAGGATTAGCCTTTCTTTGGTTTAATGCCTATCCAGCCCAAGTCTTTATGGGTGATGTGGGAGCATTGGCTTTAGGGGGGGCTTTGGGCACCATTGCTGTGGTCGTTCGACAGGAAATAGTGCTGTTTATCATGGGTGGAGTATTTGTGGTTGAAACTCTATCCGTCATGATACAGGTGGCTTGGTTTAAGTACACCAAAATGCGTTATGGAGAGGGGCGACGGATTTTTTTGATGGCCCCGCTGCATCATCATTTTGAGGTAGGCGGTTGGAAAGAAACACAGGTGGTGGTGCGTTTTTGGATTATTACGATGATGCTGGTTTTGGTGGGATTGGCCACCTTAAAATTACGCTAGGAATATAAAAGTCTTATGCAGACAGAGGTGTTTACCCCTTCGCAGCGAGTACTGGTATTAGGCCTGGGTCACAGTGGTGCCGCAGCCGCCTATTGGTGTGCGCATCAGGGTTGGCCGGTGCGTTTGGCAGATACGCGAGCCATGCCTCCTAGTATTGAAGAGCTGCGGCAAGCTTTGGTCGATGCGGATGCTCAGTGGGTATTAGGAGCAGAGGCATTAGATGATGCCATTCTTGACGGGGTGAGTACTTTGCTGCTAAGCCCGGGCCTGTCTCCTCATGAGCCTCAATTAGCTGCTTTGTTGGCCAAGGCACAGCAGCAAGGAATAGAGTGTATTAATGAGCTCACATTATTTGCTCGAGCTTTGCAGCAGGCCGCTATTGAGCGGGACTATCATCCTCAGTTAATCGCTATTACCGGCACCAACGGAAAAACCACCGTAGCCTGCATGGTGGCGCATATGTTGCGTGAGCACGGAGTCAGTGTACAACTTGCCGGTAATATTAGTCCTTCTTGTATGAGCGCTTGGCTGGCAGCCAAACAAACCAATCAGTGGCCTGAGGTATGGGTGCTAGAGTGTTCTAGCTTTCAATTGCATAGCATGCAGGACTTGCGCCCAGATGTCGGAACCATACTCAATATTAGTCAGGATCACTTGGATTGGCATGCTTCTGCTCATGACTATGAAAATGACAAAATGCGCTTGTTGCAGCATTCAGATCGTGTGGTGTATTACCGTGATGATGCGGTGGTGCGCGCACTGGCTCAGCAGCTTTCTGTCCCGCTGTGGTCTTTTGGCCGCGATCACCCTCAAAAAGAGCGGCAGCTGGGGCTGGTCCACGATGCATTGGGTCAGCGCTGGTTGGCGATGAAGGGGGCAGCGGGTCAGAGCACGTTATTATTGCCTGCCAATAGCTTGTCTTTATTAGGTGAGCATAATGAAAATAATGCCTTGGCCGCCTCAGCCTTATTGGCTGCCTTAGATTGGCCCATTGAGCGCATGATCGAGTCCTTGACTCGTTACCGTGGTGAGCCGCACCGCTGTGAGTGGGTGCGTACAGTACGAGGGCTGCGATTTATTAATGACAGCAAGGGGACCAATGTAGGAGCCACAGTTGCAGCCATACGAGGGATTGAAGCTCCTAAGGTGTTAATTGCGGGAGGGGTGGGCAAAGGCCAAGATTTCAGCCCATTAGCAGAGGCGATTCGAGAGGGTCAGGTACGTCATACCGTTTTGTATGGTGCAGATGCGCTGCGCATTGCACAGACTTTGCGGGCGTATGAGCTGCCTCATAGTTTGGTTGCGGCCTTGCCCCAAGCCGTTGAGCAGGCATTTAGTTTAGCGGAGCAGCAGGATGTTATTTTGTTTTCCCCTGCCTGCGCCAGTATGGATCAGTTTGAAAACTATATGGTACGCGGCCAAGCTTTTATTGATGCGGTCAATGAGCTAGCGTTGGATTTAGGAGAGGTGCTATGAGCTTAATGTCCTTGCTTAGTGCCCTTACTCATCCGCGTACCGCACGTACCGCTCAGCCGGCCATTGATAGGCTCTTGTTAGGGGTGGTGATATGTTTGTCCATGTTTGGGCTGTTGATGGTGTATTCCGCTTCCATCGCCTTAACTGATGGGCCTGAATATCATGGGTATGGACGTTATTATTTTGTGATTCGCCATGCCATCTTTATGGGCTTAGGGGTATTATGCGCACTGGCTGCTGCAATGGTGCCAATGAAGCGTTGGCAGGAGTGGGCCATTCCCTTGTTTGCTGTTGGCCTTATTTTATTAGTCATTGTATTAATTCCTGGTATTGGTCGTGAGGTTAATGGGGCACGCCGCTGGATACCGTTAGGAGGGATCAATTTACAGCCTTCAGAGGTGATGAAGGTGTTGATGTTGCTTTATGCGGCTGACTATACAGTACGCAAACAAGCGCATCTTAGTGGTTTTGTGCGGGGCTTAATGCCCATGATTTTGTCTGTTTTAGTCGTTGGGGGGTTACTGCTATTAGAGCCAGATTTGGGCGCCTTTATCGTGATAGGGGCAATTGCTATGGGGCTTATTTTTATTGGCGGACTTAATTTAAAGCATTTTGCTTTGATGACAGTAGGCCTATTGGGAAGTTTTTTTGCCCTGATTTGGTACTACCCTTGGCGGCGGCAGAGATTATTTGTGTATTTAGACCCTTGGAACCCTGAAAACGTCTACGGTAGCGCCTATCAGCTCTCACACTCGCTTATTGCCTTTGGTCGGGGAGAGTGGTTTGGGGTTGGTTTGGGGGCAAGTGTGGAAAAATTGCATTACTTGCCAGAGGCTCATACCGATTTTATTGCTGCAGTAATTGGTGAGGAGTTGGGTTTTGTTGGGGTGGCAGCTTTAGTTGCGGTCTTTGCTTTTATTGTTTGGCGTTGTTTTGATATTGGTCGTCAAGCCATTGCCCTAGAGCGGGTATTTGGCGCCATGGTGGCTTATGGGGTGGGGTTATGGTTTGGTGTGCAAACTTTTATTAATATCGGCGTATCGTTAGGATTGTTGCCAACCAAAGGGTTGACCTTACCTATGGTCAGTTATGGGGGATCAGCAATTGTGACTACTTTTGTAGCGGTTGCCTTGCTGTTTCGTGTTGATTATGAAAATCGTCGTTTGATGCGGGGGAAGAGCCGATGAGCCAAGCTGCGCATCGCATCGTAATAATGGCCGGAGGCACTGGGGGGCATATTATGCCAGGGTTGGCGGTGGGCCATTTGTTACGGGACCAAGGGTGGCAAGTATGGTGGCTTGGGCATCCCGAGCGTATGGAGGGGGCTTTAGTCCCCGAACAAGGTTTTGAGTTGTTACCGTTAGAGTTTTCTGGGGTGCGTGGTAAAGGGGTGGATGCTTTATTCCGTTTGCCTTTTCGCTTGTGGTCAGCATGTCGGCAAGCACGGCAAGCATTGGTGCAAGTGCGCCCACAGGTGGTTTTAGGGATGGGGGGCTATGTGACTGTTCCAGGTGGTGTGATGGCAAGGTGGATGAACATACCATTGGTTGTCCATGAGCAAAATGCAATTGGTGGGACAGCCAATCGATTATTAGCACGGTTTGCCCGTCGGCGTTTGGTGGGCTTTCCAGGCGCCTTGCCCGGAGCGGTTGTGGTAGGCAATCCTGTTCGGGCTGAGTTTACAGCGTTGCAAGCCCCCGAGGTTCGTTACGCACACCGTCAAGGACCGTTGCGATTGCTAGTATTAGGAGGTAGTTTGGGGGCTCGTCCATTAAATCAGGTTATTCCTGAGGCAATAGCTCAGTTGCCAGTTGAGCAGCGTCCTTTGATTGTGCATCAGACTGGAGTGCAGCATATAGAAGATGTGCAAAGTAGTTATACGCAGTTAGGGGTGGATGCTCAGTGTGTGCCGTTTATTGATGAGGTCGCAGAGGCGATGGCCCAAGCAGATTTGGTGATTTGTCGAGCCGGTGCAATGACCGTAGCTGAGGTGGCTGCGGCAGGGGTCGCCGCACTGTTTGTGCCCTTGCCCCATGCTATTGATGATCATCAGACTGCGAATGCGCGTTATTTGGCTGATTGTCAGGCGGCTTGGTTACAACCCCAAAGTGCGCTCACAAAAGAATGGCTGAGCCAGTGGTTGCAGCAGCAACAGCGTGATGAGTTGGCAGCAGTGGCTGCACGGGCCTATGAGCATGCTTATAGAGCGGCTGCTGAGAAAATCGCTCAAGCATGTAAGGATGTTGTACAGGAGGCCGCATGAAGCATCGAATCAAACAAATCCATTTTGTGGGTATTGGCGGCTCAGGAATGAGTGGTATTGCCGAGGTGCTGTTAAATCTGGGCTATGCCATTAGTGGCTCTGATATACAGGAAACTGCGGTGACACGCCGTTTGGCGCGCTTAGGAGCACGTATTGTGATTGGGCATCGTGCTGAGCATGTGCAGGGCATGGGGGCCATTGTGATTTCTAGTGCAATTACCAATGATAATCCCGAAGTCTTAGCAGCGCGCGCAGCAAATATTCCAGTGGTACCTCGGGCACTTATGTTAGCTGAGTTGATGCGCTTAAAGAGAGGGATTGCAGTGGCGGGAACGCATGGTAAAACCACCACGACGAGTTTGGTGGCAAGCCTGCTGGCGGCAGGGGGCTTGGATCCCACTTTTGTGATTGGAGGACGCTTAAATTCAGCAGGGGCTAATGCACGGCTTGGTCAAGGTGATTACATTGTGGTTGAGGCAGATGAGTCTGATGCGTCGTTTTTAAATCTGCTGCCTGTTATGAGCGTGATCACCAATATTGATGTGGACCATATGGATACTTATGGTCATGATTTGGCGCGTCTAAAAAGTGCATTTATTGAGTTTACGCAACGATTGCCTTTTTATGGCAGTGCTATTTTATGTGCAGATGATCCCAATGTGCGGGAAATTATTCCCTTTGTGTCCCGTCCTATTACTACTTATGGTATTGACTCTGATGCGCAGGTGCGAGCGGTGAATGTACGCCATCAAGAGACCAAGATGTGCTTCGAAGTACAGCGCAAAGGGCCTACAGGTCGATTGCCAGATCTGTCCGTATGTTTGAACCTGCCCGGCCGTCATAATGTTTTAAATGCGTTAGCAGCCATTGCAGTGGCTACGGAGCTCAATGTGGCTGATGAGGTGATAGCCGATGCCTTAGACAATTTCACAGGAGTAGGGCGTCGATTTGCCTTATTAGGTGATTTCAAGGTGCCTGAGGCTTCTGGCGGCGGGGTATTTACCGTGGTAGATGATTATGGGCACCATCCTACCGAGATGCAGGCCACTTTAGAGGCCGCGCGGGGGGCCTGGCCCGATCGGCGTCTGGTGATGGTTTTTCAGCCTCATCGTTATACGCGTACACGGGATTGTTTTGAAGATTTTGTACAGGTATTAAGTCAGGCGGATGCAGTGTTTATTACTGAGGTATTTGCCGCTGGTGAAGAGCCATTGATTGCTGCCGATGGGCGTGCATTAACCCGCGGAGTGCGGGTTGCTGGGCGTGTTGAGCCTATATTTGTGCCCGAGTTGGATCAGTTGGCTGATGCGCTAATGAATTTTGTCCGTGCTGATGATGTTGTGTTGATAATGGGGGCCGGAAGTATCAGCCGTCTACCCACGTTCTTAGGAGAAAGACAATGACAGCTGCGATGGGGCGAGTCGGTGTGCTATACGGGGGCGTTTCAGCAGAGCGCGAGGTCTCGTTAATGTCCGGTCAGGGTGTTTGGCAGGCGTTGCGTTCGCAGGGCGTGGATGCGCATTTGTTTGATACGGGGGAGTTGTCGTTGGCCGAGTTGGCGGGCGCCCAATTTGATCGCGTGTTTATTGCCCTGCATGGTCGGCATGGAGAGGACGGGACCATACAAGGGGCATTAGAGCTATTGGGCATTCCCTACACAGGCAGTGGTCCCAAGGCTTCTGCCGTTGCCATGGATAAAATCATGAGCAAAAAAATCTGGCAGCAGGCGCATTTGCCCACCCCTGCTTATGTTGCTATAGAGGAGCAGGGGCAGCTTGAGCACGCCATACAGACCTTGGGCTTTCCTTTTATCATGAAGCCTCCTCATGAGGGCTCAACTGTTGGCTTTGCCTTGGTAGAAAATGTCGCTCAAGTGCAGCCTGCTTTTGCCCAAGTAAAAAAGTATGACCACAAGGTGTTGGCTGAGCAGTTCATACGAGGACGCGAGCTGACGGTGCCGGTATTAGGTTCAGGAGCGCATGCACGAGCATTACCGATTATAGAAATAGTAGTACCTGAAAATAAGCTGTATGACTATGAGCATAAGTACCACAGTCAAGAGACTCAGTATTTTTGTCCAGCCGACTTGTCAGCCGAATTGAGTAGGCACGTGCAAGATCTCGCTGTGCAGGCCTATCGGGCTTTGGATTGTGAGGGCTGGGGGCGGGTAGATATTATGCTGGATGCGCAAATGCAGCCTTGGTTGTTAGAGATAAACACCTCTCCCGGGATGACTCCTCAGTCATTGGTACCTATGGCTGCTTTAGCTGAGCAGATGAGCTATGAGGATTTGTGTATGAACATTTTGCAGCAAGCCAGTTTGAAAGTGCATACTGCAGAGGGTCAGGATGCATAAGGAGGGCGCGTGGTAGCGGTGCGTTTCATCAACTTCGTGGCCAATGCGTTAGCAGTATTAGCAGTGCTCGTGCTGCTGGCGGTGTTGCTGCTGTGGGTGGCGCGGCGTCCTTATTTTCAGATTGAGCGGGTAGTGTTAGAAAGCAATCAGGGCGGAGCTTTTCATTATGTTCAGGTAGATGAGTTAGCCCATAACATTCAGGGCAAAGTGACAGGTGGTTTTTTTGACATCAACCTGGACGAAGCACGTGCGGTATTTGAGTCCGTACCTTGGGTGCGACGCGCTCAGGTTAAGCGAGAGTGGCCCAATCAGCTTCGTGTCGTGATAGAAGAGCAAGAGCCATTAGCTTTTTGGAATGAAGACCAAATGATTAATCGCTGGGGGGAGGTATTTACCGCAGACAAGAAGCGGGTCCTACAAACTGGGCACGCTGATTTGATCCCTCAGCTTAATGGGCCCGAACAATCTGAGCGGTTAGTCATCCAGCGGTATGCCGAGGTGGCTCGGTGGGTGGCTCCTTTAGGGTTGGATATCGAGCAAGTGACTTTGAGCCCGCGTTATGCATGGGATGTCGTATTGTCCAATGGCATGCAGTTGTTGATTGGGCGCGACCCCGCGGCAGAAGCGACAGACCCACATGGGCGCTCTGGGGCACAGTCTTTTGCGGCTCGTATTGAGCGATTTATTCAGGCGTGGCCTGCTTTGTCAGAGCGATTGGCGGGGCGTACGATTGCTCGGGCGGATTTACGCTATAACGATGGCTTTGCCATTACTCTGGCCCCGCAAGATAACAGTGAGTAAAACAGAAAATGACTCGTGATACTAAGGATTTGATCGTCGCATTAGATATTGGCACCAGTAAAGTAATTGCTGTGGTTGCCGAGATTTTGCCGGGCGGGCAGTTTGAGGTCCTGGGGTTAGGGCAACATGCATCCTTGGGTATGCGCAAAGGCGTAGTCGTCAATATTGAAAGCACAGTGAATTCCATCCAAAAGGCACTCGAAGAGGCTGAGTTGATGGCGGACTGTAAAATCCGCGAAGTCTATACTGGAATTGCTGGCGGACATATTCGTAGCTTTAATTCGAGCGGGATGGTGGCTGTTAAGGATAAAGAGGTTACGGCCACTGATGTGGCTCGAGTGATTGAAACTGCTAAAGCAGTTAATATCCCCACGGATCAGCAAGTGCTGCATGTGCTCACACAGGAGTTTATTGTAGATGCCCAAGAGGATATACGTGAGCCAATAGGCATGAGCGGTCTCAGGTTAGAGGTGCGCGTGCATATTGTGACGGGGGCAGTGAGCGCTGCTCAAAATATTGTTAAATGTGTGCGTCGCTGCGGCCTTGAAGTGCGAGATTTGATTTTACAGCCCTTGGCTTCTAGTTTGGCTTGTCTGACCGAGGATGAAAAAGAGCTGGGGGTGGTATTGGTAGATATTGGCGGGGGCACAACTGATATTGCTATTTATACCGGTGGAGCCATCCGTCACACTGATGTGATTTCTATTGCTGGCGATCAGATCACCAGTGATATAGCAGCCATGCTCCGAACTCCTACGCCCGATGCAGAAGAAATCAAACTACGCTATGGCATTGCAAAACAAAGTCTGGCTAATGTAGAAGAGTTGATAGAGGTGCCAGGCATTGGGGATCGTCCAAACCGTCAGGTGAAAAGGCAGTCTTTAGGAGCGGTGATCGAGCCCCGAGTAGAAGAGATCATGCATTTTGTACAACAAAGTGTGCATGAGTCAGGCTATGAGGATTTGGTGTCTTCAGGCATTGTGTTGACTGGGGGCACAGCTTTGCTGCCAGGCATAGTAGAGTTAGCTGAGGATGTGTTTGCTAAACCTGTGCGTGTGGCCGTACCGACTTACGAGGGGAGTTTGGCCGATGTGATGCGCAACCCCAGATTTTCTACAGTGATGGGGCTGCTTACCGAGGCGCGTTTGCAACATGCTCGAGGGCAGCGGGTGGCGCAACAAAAAGGCAGTATGAAAAGCCTATTGGCGCGTATGCGTGAATGGTTTTTAAATTAAAGCAGAGAGTAGATAGAATTTTAAGTAGCCACAGTTCTTTTCATTATTTTTGTAGAACGTTTCAAGACGCAAGGGAGTCAAAATGATGGATTTCGAAATGATTGATACGCAAAGCGGCTCCACCGTGATTAAGGTCATCGGTGTCGGGGGCGCAGGGGGGAACGCCATTACCCACATGATTAACTCTGGCGTGCAAGGCGTAGATTTTATCTGTGCGAACACGGATGCGCAGGCACTAGTAAGTAGTTTGGCGCCAGTACAAATCCGTTTAGGTCGGAGTGGTCTCGGTGCGGGGGCTAAACCCGAGCAAGGTCGCGCTGCTGCAGAAACAGCACGTGAAGAGATTCGTGCTGCCTTGGAAGGTGCCCATATGGTGTTTATTACCGCGGGCATGGGCGGTGGCACCGGTACAGGGGCAAGCCCAGTGGTAGCAGAGGTAGCAAAGGAGTTGGGCATCCTAACTGTAGGGGTCGTGACCAAACCCTTCGACTTTGAGGGGACACGTCGGATGCGTATTGCAGAAGAAGGCATTGCTGAGCTCGGCAAGCATGTACATTCTCTGATCGTAGTGCTGAATGAGCGTTTGTACGATCTTATGGATGATGATGCCACTCAAGAAGATTGCTTTAAGGCTGCAGATGATGTGCTTCATAATGCATGTGCAGGGATTGCAGAAATTATCAACGTTGAAGGAAACGTGAACGTTGACTTTGAAGACGTAAAGACCATTATGGGCGAGCAGGGACAGGCAATGATGGGGACTGCGGTTGCTTCTGGCGAAGACCGTGCTGTGGTGGCAGCCAAGCAAGCCATTGCATGTCCTTTGCTCGAAGGGGTCGATTTACACGGCGCCCGAGGTATTTTGGTCAATATTACGGCTGGTCGCGATCTCAAATTACGCGAAACCCGCGAGATTATGAACACCATCCGCAGCTATGCCGCTGAGGATGCAACCGTAATCTTTGGTACAGCCTATGATGACAACATGCGCGATAGCTTGCGTGTCACGGTGGTGGCCACCGGTCTGGGGAGAAAAAAAAGTCGCCCAGAATTAGTTCATGATAAAGAAGAGGAAGCGTTGCGCACCGGAACAGATGATGCAGTTATTAATGAGGCGCAACAGGCCGATATTGAGCCTGGGAAAATAGATGTATTCCGTAATCCTCGGGCTAGTCGTCGGGCTTCAGATCAGGTGCGTGCATTAGAAACTGCAGGAATGGATCATTTTGATATTCCGGCATTCTTGCGCAAGCAAGCTGACTAATTGTCTTTAGGCTCCCGCGTACAGCACACAGCCCGTGTGTCATGGGCTGTGTGCGCCTGCAAATTTATTTTTATTAACAACAGGGGGATGAAAAAAGAGTACAATGGGGTGTTTAAAATAATGTATTAAAAAGTACGGTTATATGTTAAAGCAGCGAACGATAGCCCAGACTATTAGTACGAAGGGCATAGGACTACATTCAGGACGTTTAGTTGAATTGACGCTGCGTCCTGCAGCCCCTGATACAGGGATAGTATTTCATCGGGTGGATTTGGATCCCGTTGTGAGCATTCCTGCAAATGCGTTTTCTGTAGGGGGGACGATGATGGCTTCTGTCTTACAAAAGGACAATGTCATTATCTCCACAGTAGAGCACCTCATGTCTGCCTTAGCCGGTTTGGGTATTGATAATCTTCACATTGATTTAACTGCCCAAGAGGTTCCTATTATGGATGGCAGCGCAGGCACCTTTGTCTATTTATTACGTGCTGCTGGCATTAAAGAACATGATGCGCCTAAAAAGTTTTTGCGTGTACTCAAGCCTGTACAGGTAGAAGACGGAACAGGGGGCGATAAAAAGTGGGCACGTTTAGAGCCCTATGAGGGCTATGCTCTGCAGTTTTCTATTGACTTTCAGCATCCTGCCATTAAAGCGACAGCCAATTTTGCTGAGGTGGATTTTGCCAAAGATTCCTATACAAAAACCATTGCACGTGCACGAACTTTTGGCTTTGCCAGTGATGTAGAGGCAATGCGTTCAGCAGGTTTAGCGCGAGGGGGGAGTTTAGATAATGCCATTGTGATGGATGAGTATAGGGTGCTGAATGCGGATGGCCTACGTTATGATGATGAATTTGTCAAGCATAAGATCTTGGATGCCATTGGTGATTTATATTTGATTGGTTATCCTTTGCTGGCTCGATATGTGGCCTGTAAGTCCGGTCATGCCCTAAATAATCAACTGGCTCGAACATTGCTACAGGATGAGCAGGCTTGGGAGCTGGTAACATTTAGCGAACGCGATCAGGTGGCTCCTGCTTATGCGGGGGAGTGGGGATTGGCTTAATCGATTATTTTGTGGCCTGCTCCCACTCATTTAAGAATGCCTAGTTAAGAGCTGCTCGACGGCCTGAGCCAATGGTCCGTCGGGCAGCTCTTTTTTTAGCTCAGCAAAGGCTTGTGCGGCTGCAGGGCTGAGCTTTTTGGGCTGAGGACGGGGCTGATAAGGATTAGGAGGCAAGTGCGAAGACTGGGGCAGTACGCGTATGTGAATGCGTTGCGCTGGCCAGCGCGCCTCTTGTAAGTGAGTGACCATGCGCTCACTTAGTTGTTTGATACGACTGGCAAATTGTCCGCTGGGTACACCTAGGTAGAGTACTCCTTGCTCAAAACGCAGGGCACGACAGCCAGCGCGCAGCGCAGGAGGCAAACAGCGATGTACCACGTGCTCTATTTCTATGAGGCGTTGAGCGTGTTCCAAGAGCTGGTGACGGCTGCTTGGTTGTGCCAACCATTGTAAGGGATGGGCAGCCATTGGGGTTTGATTTTTTTGGCGACTCAGGTAGTCTTTCATGGTTAGGATTAAAAAATTAAGAAATGGGTTGTCTGAGATGCAGACGCCAGAGGCAATAAGTATTACACTCAATAGGCGAGTTAATCGGGACGTGCCAAGATTTCTGCGTTACACTTAACTCTTTGTTTATTACCAATAATACAGGATAATGCCCGATCATTTGCAGCTGCACGTTTTTGCGAATGATTCGAGCATAAGCACATTACGAGATGGTTTCATTGCTACGAAAGTTTTTTGGTAGTCGCAACGATCGATTACTGCGTCAATATCAGCGAATAGTAAATCAAATCAATGCCTTAGAGCCTCAAATGCAGGCTTTGGATGAGGCTGGTTTGCGTGCCAAAACCGATGAGTTTCGCCAGCGCCTACAGGCTGGGGAGACTTTAGATGATCTATTGCCAGAGGCATTTGCGGTGGTACGTGAGGCCGGTGTACGTGTGTTCAATATGCGCCATTACGATGTGCAGCTGTTGGGTGCGATTGCGTTACACCAAGGCAAGATTGCCGAAATGCGCACTGGCGAGGGCAAAACCCTAATGGCTACCTTGGCGGTGTACCTTAATGCCTTGACTGGCAAGGGGGTGCATGTGGTCACGGTAAACGATTATTTAGCGCGCCGAGATGCCGATTGGATGGGAGCGCTTTATCAGTTTTTAGGCCTGAGTGTAGGGGTAGTGGTCGGCAACCAAGATAACACAGAAAAGCAGCAGGCATATGCTGCGGATGTCACGTATGGAACCAATAATGAGTTTGGTTTTGATTATTTGCGTGACAATATGGAGTATAGGGCTGAAGATCGGCGTCAAAGAGGCCTGCATTTTGCTATTGTGGATGAGGTAGACTCCATCCTGATTGATGAGGCACGTACTCCTTTGATTATCTCAGGGGTGGCGGATGATAACACCGAGCTCTACAAGGTTATGAATGCCATTCCTCCCTTGATGAAAAAAATGGAGCATGAGCCAGTGCCTCACGAGCCCGAGCCAGAAGGGGATTTTTGGGTGGATGAAAAGGCTCAGCAAGTGCACTTATCCGAGGCCGGTCACGAACGTGCAGAGCAGTTGCTTCGCGAGCGAGGCTTATTGCCAGAGGATGCTTCTTTATATGATTCACGTCACATTGGCTTGGTCCATCATTTGATGGCTGCACTGCGGGCCCATCATCTATTTTTCCGGGATCAGCATTATGTGGTGCAAAATGGTGAGGTCATCATTGTAGATGAGTTTACTGGGCGTTTGATGTCGGGGCGCCGCTGGTCAGATGGCCTGCATCAGGCTGTAGAGGCCAAAGAAGGGGTGGAGGTCCAAAAAGAAAACCAAACTTTGGCATCCATTACTTTCCAGAACTATTTCCGCATGTATGAAAAATTGTCGGGGATGACCGGGACAGCGGATACTGAGGCGTATGAGTTTCAAGAAATCTATGGTTTGGAAACAGTTATTATTCCTACCAACAAGCCGATGATTCGCATTGATCAAAACGATCAGGTCTTTAAAACCGACAAAGAAAAGCTGGCTGCAATTGTGGCAGATATTCGAGATTGTCAGGAGCGTGGGCAGCCTGTTTTGGTTGGGACGACCAGCATTGAAAATTCTGAGCTGCTCTCAGCTCTTTTAACCAAAGAGAATCTCAAGCACGAAGTGTTAAATGCCAAGCATCACGAGCGTGAGGCTCATATTATCGCTGAGGCTGGCAAACCAGGACATATTACTATTGCCACCAATATGGCAGGGCGTGGTACGGATATTGTTTTAGGCGGTAGTTTAGCTCGGCAGATAGAGCTAATAGAGGCTGATGATTCATTGACTGCGGAGCAAAAGGCTGAGAAAATTGCCCACGCACGTGAAGAGTGGAAGCGGGCTAATGAGGCGGTGAAACAGGCCGGAGGACTCCGTATTATTGGTACGGAGCGTCATGAGTCACGACGGATTGATAATCAGTTGCGCGGTCGTGCAGGGCGTCAGGGCGATCCGGGCTCCTCGCGCTTTTATCTCTCTTTAGATGATTCCTTGATGCGCATTTTTGCAGGGGATCGCGTGCGTGCCATTATGGAGCGTTTACGCTTGCCCGAAGGGGAGCCGATTGAAGCGCGTATGGTGACACGCTCTATTGAGTCCGCTCAACGTAAGGTTGAGGCGCGTAACTTTGATATCCGTAAGCAGCTGTTGCAATACGATGATATTGCCAATGATCAGCGTAAAGTTATTTATGCACAGCGCAATGAGGTTTTAGAGTCTGATTCCGTACGGGATATGGTGCTCAATTTGCTTGAGGCCTGCATGACTGAGGTGTTTCATACCTATGTGCCCGAAGAGAGCATGGAAGAGCAGTGGGATTTAATCGGACTGGAAAATGCCTTAGAGTCGGAATATCAAATTGAACTGCCTTTAAAAGATATGGTGGAGCACGATACCTCTTTAACTGATGAGGATCTGCTTCATGCGGTAATTCAAAAGGCTAAGGAGGCACTAGAGAGCAAGATTGAACAAGTCGGAGAGGATAGCTGGAAGCCTTTTGAGCGTGCCATGTTATTGCAGTCCATCGATACGCAATGGCGAGGACACTTATTGGCAATGGATCATTTGCGTCAAGGCATTCATTTACGAGGCTATGCGCAACGAGACCCACGTCAAGAATACAAGCGTGAGGCCTTTGAGTTATTTGCCGACATGCTGGATCGCATCCGCGATGAGGTCGTTAAAGTCTTGTTGACTGTGCGCATTCGCCCTGCTCAAGAGGCTGCAACAGAAACGGCTGTGCCGCAATCGGCAGCAGGGATAAATGTTCGTTATCAGCATGCCGATTATGATACTGCCTTAGGTCAAGGTGCGGCTTCTCAATCCTCTCAAGAGGCGGCAACAGGAGGGGCACAATCAGCCCACACCACAGTGCCACGGGTGGGGCGTAATGCTCCTTGTCCTTGTGGCAGCGGCAAAAAATATAAGCATTGCCATGGTCGTTTAGCCTAGTCTGTGTGAGTGCCTAAACAAGGCTGAATGGATGAGTATGTGGCCGAGCAAAGTGATCTGCTCGGCCACTTTTTTATACTGATTGGCTAGTGTTGATTAGTTTTCTTGGGTCCAAGAGGGAGTGGGGCCTTGGCGTTGGGTTAAATGCGGAGCAAATAGCTGCTGATGCAGTGCCTGGGCAAGCTTAGGATTGGCACAATAAATATCTCCAGACGCTGGCCAGGGCTCTTGGTGATATAGATCCTCGCATTGTGCACCAGACTCTCTGGCGATTAGGGTGCCAGCCGCTACATCCCAAGGAGCCAAGCCCATTTCCCAGTAGCCATCAAAGCGGCCACACGCGACCCAAGCTAAGTCTAAGGCGGCTGCGCCAAGACGGCGGATGCCCCGAGTATTGTTCATGGCTTGCAGCATCATGGGCACATATTGTTCAGAAAAACTGAAATCTCTAAAAGGAAATCCGGTAGAAAGCAATGCTTGAGACAGCTCGTCAGTGTGACTGCAGTAAATACGTTGTTCATTGAGCCAGGCACCTTGGCCGTAACATGCAGTAAAGCTTTCATTGCGGTTCGGGTCATAAACCAGTCCCACTACGGGCTCCGTGGCAGAAAGGGTAATGCCTGTATTAAGGCGTTGTCCTTTTTTAGCGACTAAGGCGATGGAGATAACATAAAAGGGCAATCCATGGAGGAAGTTGGTGGTGCCATCAAGTGGGTCAATCACCCAAAAGGCAGGCCCTTCGGCGTGCCCACCGGATTCCTCGCCAACAATGCCAAAGTGTGGGGTTGCTTTTTTTAGGGTTTGAATAATGGCCTGTTCCGCTTCGCGATCGGCTTGAGAAACGAGGTCATTATGCTGTTTAAAGTCAATGGTAAGTTCTTTTCTATGTTGGGCATAGTGCTGTAATATAGGTGCAGCCTTGTGTGCTGCCAAAGTTGCTGCATTAAGCGCTTCCTGCAAATTGATCACTGCCATCGATATATCCTTGGTATCAACCCACAAAAATAAAAGGTGTATTCGTTGGCTCTTTTTTTAACATAGTTTGATTGCTTTTTCAGTGAGCGGATAGTTAATGAATTATGAGCCATTAGTGCCTGCCCAACCTGTTTTAAACCAGCATGGGGTGGCTATTCATCCTGAGTACGGCGATGTGTACCATTCTTTGTCTGGGGCAATGGGTCAGGCGGATTATGTTTTTTTAGCGGGCAATGATTTACCTAACCGCTGGCGTGGCCGCGCTCAATTTACCATTTGTGAGACTGGTTTTGGCTTGGGAAATAACTTTTTAACGACTTGGTATCGTTGGCAACAGGATCCTGAGCGTAGCCGCACGCTTCATTTTGTTTCTTTTGAGGCGCATCCATTAACGCAGCAGGATTTGCAGGCGCAGTTAGAGCGTTCAGACCCTCAGCTGCAGCCCTTCGCACGCCAATTGATACAAAAATGGCCCGCCTTGTTGCCGGGAGTCCATCGTTTGGAGTTTGCCCATGGGGCTGTGAGTTTAACCCTTGTTTTTGGACGTATTGAGCACACAGCAGCACAGGTAGAGCTGTGTGCGGATGCTTTTTTTCTTGATGGATTTTCTCCCCGTCTAAATCCTGCAATGTGGACCCCCGCTGTATGGAGCCAGTTGGTGCGTATGGCTGCGCAAGGGGCAACCTTAGCCACGTGGTGTACTGCAAGTGCGGTGCGTCGTGATTTACAAAATGCAGGGTTCATATTGCAAAAGCGTCCTGGATATGCCTTTAAAAGAGAGATGTTGACGGGGCAGCTGCGCAGTCATTTGGGCCAAAGGGAACGCAAGCAGCCTCCCCAAACGGTAGCAGTGATAGGGGCAGGCATTGTCGGAGCGTCATTGGCGTATGCGTTAGCGCAGCGCCAAATTCAAGTACATGTATATGATCCTGTGATGGGGCGCGGGACATCAGGTTTAGATTTAGGGGGGCGGCACGCGGGTCATGATGCTGTTGCAATGGTGCCTATGATTGCACGCGCTGATCCGCCACGTGCTCGATTGAGTCGCTTGGGGATAGCGCTAGCTCGGCAGCGTTGGCGCCCTTGGTTAGGGGACGCTTGGTTTTGTGGCTCTGCAATTACCGCAGCAAAAAATGTAGAGGAAGCTGAATTTTTTAATACCACTGTGCAGCGATTGGCTTTTGATCCCAATTGGGTGCGTTGGCATGAGGCTAAAGAGCCCGTCATCGGGGGCGTATCCCTACCCTATGGGGGGCTGCTCTTTACTGAAGCTTATACTGTGCGTCCTGCTGAGCTAATTCGGCACCTATTAGCCGCAGCACCCATTACCGCCATTGCTGCTGAGGTAGTGGAGATACAGGCCACTGCCCAGGGGTGGCAGTTATTCACAGCGACAGAAAAAAGTGTTGAGTATGAGGCTGTTATAGTAGCCAATGCGGGCGGTGCGCAAAGGCTGCTGAAAACATGGGTGGATAAGCATCAATACCCTCGATTTTGGCAGGCTGGGACTGTTCAAGGGCAGGTGGGCAGTTATCCGGCTAGTTGCAGCAGTTGGCCGTATACTGGCATCATGAATGGTCCTGGCTATATTCTAAATGATCGGCAGGGACAAATTGTTTTAGGCAGCACTTATGATCGAGAGGACTCCTCCCACATTTGGAGCCAAGCTCGTCAAGCAACTATAGAAGCGCGCTTACGCCCCTTTTTATCTACTCACATGCCCACAGTTCAGGCGACGAGTGGGTGGGTGGGCGAGCGGTTGGCCATGCGCGATCATCGGCCTGTAATTGATGTGGTGCACGCCCATGCGCATGGGTTGTGGATCGCTACTGCTATGGGCTCGCATGGCTTTAGCTGGGCCAGTGTGGCCGCAGAGCAGATAGCAGCGCAATTGTGTCAGGAACCGCCGGTGCTTACCCTTGATTTAAAGCGTTCCGTTGCCTTGCGCTAATAAAGGTTATAATAGGGGAGTATTTTTTAGCATTTAATTCTTAAGCGTTTTTTCTCTTATCTTTCAATTTTGGGCAAAGCCCTGGGGAATACACAGTGCAGTCCAACCATCAATCAGACGAAACAACACCATTGTTTAATCAACTTAGCTCTCTATCATCTACATCTTCTTCTGCACAGCTTTCAGATAGCGAATCAGGTCATATCGTGCGTATCGAGGCGCATGCCCCAGGAGTATATCGGCTCCGTCTCGGTTTACCGGAGCATATTGAGCCTGAGCGCGTTCATGCGCGTATGCAAGAGCTTCAAGAGAGCTTGCTTGTGCGAACGGATGCGGTAGGTGAGTTACATAGCACCGCAGAGGATGGCGGTAGTTGGCGTTTTGAGCAGGGCGAATTGGCTCTGGTTGTCAAGACAAATCCCTTTAGTTTTGCTTTGTTGCGCAACGACACGCTTCTTGTGGAAAGCGTGAGTGATGGGGTGTGCAAGGCTGATCAGTGTTGGTCAGTACGTCTTGGTGTGCGTGCCGATGAGCTATTATTTGGTCTCGGTGAGTCTACCGATGCACTTGAGCGTCGTGGGGTACGGCTATGCTCAAGCAATCCTGAGGATCGCAGTATTCCGTTTCTATGGAGTACCCGTGGTTGGGGTCTGTATCTGAATACTTTTGAAACTATTGAACATGATGTAGCGGCATCTGACAGTGCAGTTTATGAGGCGCGGGTACACAGTAATCATTTGGATCTCTTTTTCTTTACCGGTCAGCCCACTGATATATTAAATCAGTATACTGCGTTGACTGGGCGTGCTGGGCAACCTGGTTTGTGGCCTATGGGCGTGTGGTTGCATCTTAGCCCTGAACATAGCATGGATGATGCTTTTGCCTTGGTAGAGCAGCTCAAAGAAAAAGAGCTGGGCATTGATGTGGTTCATATGCCTGCCCCAATGGTCTATGGGTTTAGCGCTGAGCGGGCTCAGTTTGAATGGGATGAGCAGCGCTTGGGCGAGGTGCGTGCCACCTTACAGCGCGCCGAAGAAGCCGAGTTTAAGCTGGTTGCTCCTACCTTTCCAGCTGTTATAGAGGGGACTCCTCTATTTGAAGAGTGGGATGACCGAGGCTGGTTGCTTATTGATGATGATTTAGGCTATAGCCATACCTTCACGGGTAATGCCTTAACGGGAGGCAAGGATTACGGGCTATTAGATCTGACCCATCGCGATGCTTATCGTGTTTGGGTTGAGCGGCAGCGTCAGATCCATGACGAGGGTTGGGGAGCGCCTATTGATTTTAGTGCAATAGAGATTCCTGACAATATAGTAGGGCGTGGGGGGCACACCGGAGAGCAGCTGCGTACGGTGTATCCTATGCTGATGCGTCGAGCCCTATTTGATGCTTTTGCAGGTCATAAAACCCCTCAAGAAGGTGTGTTGCCTGGAAACAGCCTCTTTCCTTCGGTGCAACGGTATGCGTGGCAATTAGGGCCAGAGGTCACCAATGATTGGGAGGGGATGCGTCTTAGCTTGACAGCAGCATTATCCACAGGCAACTCTGGGATTTGTGCTCAAACCCATTATTTGGGCTCGCCTCACGCCCCTTTGGATAAGATGACTCCAGAGCTGTATGTGCGTTGGCTATCTATGTTGGTTTTTTCTGCCAACTTCCATATTCACGCAGTGCCTGGTTTAATGCCTACAGACTTTGATGAACAGACTCAAGAGTACATTGCTCATTGGTTCCGTTGGCGCTATCGTTTGATTCCTTATGTCTTGGGCATCATCGAGGAGTCCGTGCGCTCTGGCTTACCTGTGCAACGTGCACTGTCTTTAGAGTTTCCCGACGATCCCGAGGTGCTCAATTGGGGGCATCAGTATATGCTGGGTTCAGCATTGCTGGTTGCTCCATTGATGCATCCAGGGGAGGAAATAGAGGTCTATCTTCCTAAGGGTTCTGCTTGGTGGGATCTTAGTACTGGTTGGCGTTACGAAGGGGGGACGCGCTGGAAAGTACAGGCAGGTCTAGACAAGCTGCCCGTATTTGGTCGTGAGGGTCATATGCTGTGTTTGGGCCCAGCCGCTCTGAATACCAGTGCCTTTAATTCTGCGCGCCTCTTAGAGGAGGTTTGGATGTTTGGTATGCCTGAGCATAGCCCTGAGGTGATGCGCAATAAAATTCGCGTCATGCAGATGCAAGGCTCAAGCTACATCAAAGGGCTAGAAGGGCTTAAGATTCTGCCTTCTGAAGGCCTAGAGGTGAAACGTCGCGGCGCAGAGGTTCGCATCTCGCGTGAGCGCTAATGGAGTCAAGGTGGGGAAAAATACAACAAACTGTGTGTTTTTAGGTACGTTGTTTCTTTTTCCCACACAAGGAGTTGACACAGTACTTTGTTTGGTGCATAATTATTTTTTTCGGTTGGGGTCGTTAGCTCAGGTGGTAGAGCAGCGGACTTTTAATCCGTTGGTCGCGCGTTCGAGTCGCGCACGACCCACCAAAAATTT
>CALKIR010000009.1 GCA_937995985.1 uncultured Alcaligenaceae bacterium | reverse complement strand
CTCTAGTGCTAGGCACCGTATGAAGCAAAGTATGTAATTATGAACTGGATTTTTGAGGGTGTCAAGAGATAAAACTCTGTGTGTGTTTTTTGTTGCATTCTAGCAATTACTACAGGCAACAAAATGTGCAATCAAATGCTGCACCCCTCAAACCAGGAAAAATAGATCATATAGCATCTTTTAAGAAAAGACAAATCTATGTCTCTTTTTTTACAACAAAACTACTTTTGTTGTGGCCATACACTCTCTGGAACCCATACCTGCCCATTAAAAAGTAGCCGAGCAGTCCTATAAAAGCTGCCATAGTGTGCATGCCAACCGTGGTCTGCATGAGCGCTCACCTCAGCCTCAACCTCTAAGACCCCGGATGGGTTTGCCAATCGCAGCTTATTGTTGCTTGATGCGCTTGTGTGACTGGCAGTAAGCAAATGATGGGCTACGGTGCCTTGAATCTGCGCGGCAACCGCTATACATAAGGAAATTGTCAGCGGCAACGCCCGATGGGGCTGCCCATTTGAGATAACGCGTGCAACTAAATCCAACTCTGCAGTGGGAATTATATGCTTTTGCAATGTTGGGTTGTCTTGTGGTGCAGACAAGATACATACAAAGGGCACCATTTTTATTTGACTTGCTTCGTCGATACTATGGGCAATTCCCATCGCCACTGAAGCATGCTGACGAATGAGCTCCAGGCGCCGCAAGACAGCAGGATTGCGTTCAAGCTCATCTGGTAATTCAGTCCCCTTTAGACCTATCTCGTCCGCCTGAACCAATACCGCTGCATTTGCGGCATCCACGCAGGATACATTAAATGTGCCCTCCCCCGGGATGACTAACTGCTCAGATGCTTTTCCAGTGGGCAATAACTTTCCTGTTGTGGCTCCACCTGGCTCAAGAAAACGCAATTCTATGGGCGCCCCCGTACCACTCACGCCGGGTATAGATAAATCGCCCGTATATACAGGTTGTCCATGCTCGGTTAGAAATCTGCTTTCTATTATTTTATTCGTATTAGTATTAAGAATACGTACTGTTGTTGGCCCCGTATGAGCCTTGACTAAGCCAGCATGCACGGCAAATGGACCCACTGCTGCACTCATGTTACCGCAATTGCCTCGATAATCGACGCGTTGCTCCCGAACCGCCACCTGAGCAAAAGTATATTCAACATCAATATCCGCCTGCTCTGAGGGACCAATAATGCAGACTTTAGAAAGCGAGGACACCCCGCCTCCCATGCCATTTAACTGTCGGCCGTACGGGTCAGGAGAACCCATGGCAGCACAAAACAAAGGCGCCCAATGCTCTTGTTGGGCAGGTAAGTCTGACTTTAATACCATTAAGGCTTTGCTGGTACCCCCACGCATAAAATAAGCCGGTAAAGAATACTGTGCCATGAGCGCTCCTCATGCTATTTATCTATTTATGTTGGCCAATGTTTAAGCTATTATTGTTCTGATCTACGTCGCGGACATGTTTAGCCACGATTACCCTTATTATACGGACACTTATTATGTCGCGCCTATACGAACTTAAAAATTTAATTATTGATGGCAGCTGCTTTCACTATGCACCTATCCATCATATCCCCAAAGTGGAGACATTACCCTATAGCTTGCGTATTGTTTTAGAAAACCTAATTCGCCAACAAGCGCAATGGGGTCGAGACACAACTGCTCAAATTCAAGCCCTGCTCAACAGAAAAACGGGCACCGCCATTGATTTTTACCCCTCTCGGGTGTTTGGCCATGACATCTTAGGGCTAGTCATGCTTTTAGACTTGGTCGCTTTGCGTGAGGCCGTTGCCAAAGCCGGCGGAGAGGTCACGCAAGTGCGGCCACATGTGCCGACTGATGTCGTAGTGGATCACTCGCTTCAGGTTGATAGCTGGGCCAACCCAGAGGCTGCGGCCATCAATCTAGCCATAGAATACCAGCGCAATGCCGAGCGTTTCCGATTCTTACGTTGGTGTGGCAATACTTTCAAAGGAGTCAATGTTATTCCACCAGGTAAAGGCATCATGCACCAACTGCATTTGGAGCATATTGGCCAAGTAGTATCGGTTACGGACTCGGAAGCAGGACCTATTCTTTCTCCAGATAGCTGTGTGGGTACTGATAGCCACACTCCAATGGTAAATGGGTTAGGTATTTTGGCATGGGGCGTTGGTGGCATTGAAGCCGAGGCAGTCATGTTAGGCCAGCCGATTACCATGCCCTTACCTGAAGTGGTCGGTATAGAGCTATCAGGCAGTCTGCCAGAAGGCGTACTGCCTACAGACTTAGTCCTAGAGATTACCGAGCGCTTGCGCCAATTGGGGGTAGTAGGAAAGTTTGTCGAGTTTTTTGGCCCAGGGCTTGATAACCTGAGCTTAGGCGATCGGGGCACCATTGCCAATATGGCTCCAGAATACGGCGCCACTGTAGTATTTTTCCCTGTAGACCAAGAAGCACTCAATTATCTTTATATGACTGGCAGGGATGAACGCCATATTGCTCGCGTCAAAGCTTATTGCCAACAGCAAAAGCTATGGCGTGATGCCCACACCCCTACCCCTCATTTTGACACTGTACTAAAAATTAATTTAGCAGAGATTAAACCTAGTGTTTCTGGTCCCAGCCAACCTGAACAACGCCAAGATCTCTCCGCCGCAGCATCGCGCTTTATTCACCAAGAACACGAGCGCATTGCTGGCCGCCCAGCCAATCTTAACCAAAGCTACGCGGTGGCAGGCGAAGACTTTACCCTCCATGACGGAGCTGTGGTCATTGCTGCCATTACCTCCTGCACCAACACTGCTAACCCCACCAATATGATCGCTGCAGGTTTATTAGCCCAAAAGGCCGTAGCCAAAGGGCTACGAACCCAGCCCTGGGTAAAAACCTCATTGGTACCTGGCAGTCAAGTCACTGCTGATGTACTGGCTACTTCTGGACTCCAACAAGCGCTGGATCAACTCGGCTTTCATGTTGCTGGGTTTGGCTGCACTACGTGTAACGGTGGCTCAGGCCCACTGCCACCTGCCATTGATGCATGCATCCATGAACATAACTTAGTCACCACTGCAGTATTATCGGGCAATAGAAACTTTGATGGGCGTATTCACCCTAGCGTACGCGCTAATTATCTGGCTTCCCCCGCCTTAGTAATTGCCTATGCTTTAGCGGGATCGCTCACGGTCAATATTGCTCAAGACCCTCTGGGCCATGATCCTGACGGTAATCCCGTTTATTTGCGCGATATTTGGCCAAGCAGCCAGGAAATTCAACGTACTGTTCAAAGCGCATACGATAGACAATTATTCATCAAACGCTATGCTGAGCTTTTTAATGGGGGCCCACAGTGGGAGGCATTACAAACCAATAATGATGACCATTTTGATTGGGATCCGCATAGCCATTATATACGTAAACCCCCTTATTTTGATGATCTTTCTACTACGCCACCACCGATAAAAAACTTCCGTCTACTCAAGCCTTTAGTTATTTTAGGCGACTCTATCACCACCGATCATATTTCACCTTCTGGGGCCATCAGTTTAGGCACTCCTGCGGCAGACTACTTACTAGAACGCGGTGTAGCACAAAAAGACTTTAACAATTACACAACCCGTCGCGCCAATCATGAAATTGTAATGCGTGCTTCTTTTGCCAATATTCGCTTACGTAATCATATGGTGCCAGGCATTGAGGGAGGAGTCACTAAACTAATGCCTGATGGAACAGTAATGCGTGTCTTTGATGCAGCTCAAGAATACATGCAACGACAACAGCCTCTAATTATTATTGCTGGAAAAAATTATGGTTGTGGCTCGTCGCGTGACTCAGCTGCCAAAGGAGTAGCATTATTAGGAGTTAAAGTCGTATTGGCTGAGAGCTTTGAACGCATTCATCTAAGCAACCTTGTTGGCATGGGGGTATTACCTTTAGAGTTTAGCCCCGGAGTAAATGCTGAAACGCTTAATCTAACCGGCTCAGAAACATTTGATGTGAGCGGCTTAGATGAACACATACAGCCAAGACAACCCCTACAACTCTTTATCCGCTATGCGGATGGAAGCACCAAGGAAACCAAAGTCATTGCCCGTTTAGACACGCCAACAGATATTGAATACTGGCGACACGGGGGGATTTTGCCTTTCACTTGGCGTCGTTATGTGCGTAAACAAGCCAATACTTAAGCTTTGTGACAGATAATTTCAGGGGCCCTTTGGCCCCTTTTTTTACCCTGCAAATAGCCCCTTAGGCTTCAGCCCGTCCGCGCCACTTCTCCCATAGTAAGCGGCTGCGTACCCCAGCATTTAAGAAGATTTTTGGCAATAATGCCGCTGGCTGCTCTAACTGCAGCATAAAATCTAAAAGCTCACTAGACTCACCGCAAGCCAGCTCAGCAGCTAACAATCCACCGATGGTTCCAGTTGTAATCCCAATCCCATTTTGGCATACCGCGCCATATACATTGGGAGCCAATCGCCCAAACCCAGAAGCACTATTTCTTGACATGCATACCAAACCAGTCCACGTGTGCTCTATGTGCAAATCACTCAACATAGGGAAACGCTGATGCAGTAGCTCTTGGTGGCGACGCGCAATAGTCTCTCTATCCATCTCCTCAAGACGCAGATCCGGCACATAGTCTACATGCTGACGAATCAAGAGCCGCTGATCAGAGGTACGCCTTAAGGTCGCCCCAAGCAAAGCATTTACGGGTACGGTTCCCCAACGCTTAAGGCCCGTTAACGCCTCTTGCTGATGCTCATTCATTGGCTGCGTCAAACTCGCATGCGCAGCAAAATGCATTAAACGTCCACTATAAAATCCAAATTGCTCTGCAAACCCATTTACAGCCAAAATCATTTTTTTTGCATGGACTGAGCCTGCCGGAGTGCGCACCCGAACCCCATGAGACAAGTCCATACTTAGAACCGGAGAGTATTCAAATAAATGTACGTTAGAAGGTAATGAGTCGGCTAGCCCTCGTGTTAAAGCGCTAGGATTTAATAAGACAGTATCTGGGGTGTACAGGCCAACCTTATAATGCTCAAAACCTACTCGCTCACTCAGCTCTGTCTGCTCAAGCCACTCAAAAGGCACCTCCAGGCGTTCTAATAGACTACGGCGAGGCATTAATACTTCATGAGCTCCCCGTGTTGTAGCCGCAGTATGAAAACTACCATCTTGTTGCCAATCACAATCTATGCGGTGTGTGTCGACCTGCTCTTTTAAATAAGCCACCGCTTTTTGGGTTAAAGATAAGTGCTTTTGAGCACGCTCGAGCTGCCACTTTCCACCTCGAGCAATATGGGGAGCACTGATAACAAAGCCAGAATTGCGTCCTTGCGCCCCTTCCCCAACCTGCTCGGCTTCTAACAGTACGATAGTGGCCTGCGGCTGCAATTCTGCCAAACGGCGAGCCGCAGCCAAACCAGCAAAGCCTGCTCCGATCACAAGAAAATCTGCTTCGTAAGCATGCTGCAAAATTGGGTTTGGTTTGCGCTTAGGTAATAAAGCACTCCACCCATTGTATTGATCATTATTTGGCAGTATTGATATTGTTCGCATGGCTCATCCATTTCTAACCGACTACCTACCCTTTCACCATTTTATTCATACCACATATGAAGCAGCTCAGCACATCATAGTGCAATTCTAAGGTTATAGAGTAACCTCAATTATCTATTGAACACTTTTCTTAAAAATGATGAAAAAGGCTGATATATAATGTTTTGTTTATTCTCTCTTTAACAAGCACCCTCGCATACTTATGGCTGTGGATTTCCCTTCATTAACCACCGAGCAAATCAATGCACTGCGCGCACAGGTAGAGCAACAATTTGCTGCTAACCCACCTGAACGCCCGCAAATTATAGAATTTGAACAACACCGCTTTGTAGTGAAGTTTCAGCGCCAAGAGAAGGACCGCAGTCGCCAAGAGCGCTTAAGCGCTCTTGGTTATTTACTAGTTTTTAGAAAGTGGCTCCCCCCGGCGTGCTTTCGCTCCTTAAGCGTACAAGAAGAAGCACAAAGAATCACTCTGCTGCAGCATGCTGGCATAGCTGTTGCCCCTATCTATTATCACAACAAACACTATTTTATCCAAGCATACAGCGGCGTATCCTTAGATACTCTCTTGCCCAGGCGTACAGAACCAGCTCGTTTAGCGTTAATTTTTGATGTAGTTGCCAATTTAGCTCATCTGCATGTCAAAAAACAATGGCATGGAGGACCGCAAATTAGAAATCTTACTTTATTAAATAAGCAATTATTTCGTATTGATTTTGAGGAACGCTTTGGCTTTTACACACCTTTAGCACTTAGCCAATGCTATGACCTTGTCTTAACTTTTAACTCTATAAAAAAATTTCTTCATGATGACCTAAACCTTGGGGAGCAGCTTTTTTGGCACTATTGGCACATAAACCCTAATACAGAATTAATCCCCTACCTGCAAAAACTACTGCGTTGGCTCAAGCCACTAATAGGATTTGGCCACTACCTAGGGCGAGTGAATAAACACAATAATGATATTAATACTTCTATTTTCTTTGGCCAAATACTCAACAGCGTCTTGCCGACAATAAAAAAAGCCTCGGCTTAACTAATGCCGAGGCTTGAACACGCTACTCATTAATATCGATAAATAGCCGCAATACCAGTATCGGTAGGCATGACCTCTTCGGGCAATACCATTAACTTGCCGCTACGACGAATGGTCATTTCTGCAAGATCATCCAGTACATCTTCCACATCGGGAGCACTAAAGTCCTCAAGAATTTCTACTCGTTTCTCATCACGATGGATGCGCCCTGGAATTCTTTGCTCAGCAGAAATAAGCAAAGTGTCTACACGGCCCTCTAAAATTGCACGAACCACACTTTGGATATTATCGCTTGCCAAACCCGTCCCATGTGATTTCTTAAATTGGGCAATGGCATTCGCCACTCGCTCTTGGGCTACCGGCTCCACCACCTGCCACACACGCTTGCGTAAGTCATCTACGCTCAATGCTGTCGGGTCAATGCTTACCCCTTCTGTCAACAGATGATTATTATGCGACAACTTACGAAAAACTCCCTGATACTCAGGCAATGTGACTAAAACCAAGGGCAAACCGCTGGGCTTGCTAATGCGATCAATAATTGCACGATCAACTACACGGAAAAAGCGTTCTGTATCGACTTCTACCGCATCAGCACGACCACCATGCCCATGGAACATCGCCGCACTGGTACGCGCTGCTGCGCCCAAACGGTAAGTCGCCATGCTTAAAGAGCCTGCCTCACGCTCCTCACCTAAAGCCTGCTCGATAGTAGCTGGAAACTCATCATCCAATACAATATGGTCCAGCACATCTCGATTGCCCTCAAATAACTGTACAGCATGTCGAGACAAGCAAAGCACTTGGAAACGATCCAAAGTTTGCATCTGTCGCAGCAAAGGCTTGATGTGGAAAGAATCTGCAACCACAGCAAAATCAGGGGTAGGACGCTGTAAGCTAAATACTTTAAATACGTCTTTTTTTGCCAGAATCGCCAACCCGTCTAAAGTATGCTGCCAAAAATGCTCATCTGCCGCCAATTTATGAAATGGCGCCAACAGCGCCTCACATTCAGCCTTTGAATACTGAGCGCTCAAAGAGCTTTCCAACTCTTTTACTAAATTTTTAAATCGGATTGGATCCTGAGCATTATCAGGATGACTGCGATGGGTCGCTTGGTATAAAGACAAACATGGGCCCTCTTGTCTCTCAAGGAAAGGGGATAATGCGTCAAAGGATAAATGACCCATAAATGGTACTCCTGTAAAAAATTATTTAAGTTTTATGACTTCATTGTACCGCTATACCTATAGTATCAATATAAAATACACCTTTTGTACTTGATAAAAGTCAATAATTAGCAGAAATTAAAAAAGTTTATTTTTATTCTGAACGGGCATTTCTCAAAGCCAGTCCTAAAAACAATAAGCCCCACCCTTGGAACAATAAATCTATAGTTAAAATCATGCCCATAATAAACACACTATTATCTGGCCAGCCCCAAGCAATTAACAGGCCTGCTACCACACTAATTAAGCCACTTAAGGCCAACCAGCTCCACCCTTCTTGAGAGCGGTAATTAAACCAAATCCATAACCGCAAGGCCCCCAGCCCAATTAAGGTTGCTCCCAGCAAAAGGGTTAAAAACATTGCTCCTAACAGAGGATTAATAAAAGCAATCACCCCTCCAGCCAAATACAACAAGCCACTTATTGACCACAATAAAAAACTAGACCAAGGCCGAGTTCCCCAAGCATGAAAAAGCTGCGCTCCCCCCCCAATAATCATCATCACGCCAATAAACCATACACTCACCATAGCGGCAGTAAGAATATGCAAACTGGCTATTACACCTAAAAAAAGCAGCAGTAAGCCCAAAGCTACAAACCAGCCCCATTTAGGAGCTAAAGTTTTTAACGCTTGAGTGATCGGTGAATCCTGAGGAAAACGCGGTGGAATAGGGTTTGTCATAAAAATCCTTTAAACTAAGTTATCAAATGACCCTTTGGTATTTATTTATTTTACCTGTATTGTTCTGTGCTCGCTGCAAACTAAACAATTTTTTATTTACCAATGCCCTGATATAGTGAGCTTTATTCCTCCTAAAACCAAACTATAGCTAGTTCATTAATAACCCACTTAAAAGGACCTATTGCCATGAGTCAAAATGATCCTCGTGCATTTTGGGATGAGCGTTTTAGCCAGCCTGAATACTACTATGGCAAATTGCCTAATGATTTTCTTAAAGAGCATGCTCATGTTTTTCCACAAAAAGGGCGTCTCATCTCCCTAGGTGAAGGAGAAGGGAGAAATGCCGTTTTTTTAGCTCAACTGGGCTATGAGGTCACCGCACTTGACTCAGCTCCAGCTGGGTTAAAAAAAATGGAGCAGCTTGCCAAAGAAAAAGGCGTCACTGTTCACCCCTTGCTTGCACACCTCAAATACTATGAATTTGAGCCCAACGCTTGGGATGGCGTGATTAATATTTTCTGTCACCTCCCTCCCCCTGTGCGGCGCACCGTGCACCAAGGACTGATTCACTCATTAAAAAAAGGGGGGATTTTTTTGATGGAGGCTTACACCCCTGAACAATTACAATACGGTACTGGCGGACCAAAAGACAGGGACTTGCTGTATGAGCCAGAGACTATTCGCCAAGAATTAGCCGGTCTAGAGCTGCTGCATTTTGAACAAATAGAAAGAAATATTGTCGAGGGCATTGGCCACGATGGACCGTCCTCTGTTCTACAAGTAATTGCCAAGAAAACATAAACTCACTGTATGAGCATAAAAAAAGCGCCGATAAGGCGCTTGTAAACTGTGCATGAGTACATCCGCACGGCTACTGATTTATCATTTGCTCTACTTTTTGGCGCAGCTTACTATCTTGCTGAATAGCTAAGCTAATCCCATTGTATTCCTCTACAGTAAACCCATCAGCCTCTACAGCAGCAACCATTTTTTCATCAGCCTCTTGCATAATTTTTTGCTGTTCTGCTTGGTCTGCCGCTTGTTCCAACTTAGGTTGATACTCTTGAGCGACCTCGGTTACTTTGCGCGCTGCATCAACATAGCGCTCTAACTGCTCATCGGTAGGTTGCACAATCTGTGGTGCAGCCGGGGCAACAGGAGGTGTCGTCTGTTGCGCATACGACAAAGTCGAAGCGGCGCCTAAGGTTGCAGCAAAGAAAAGGGTTGCGGATAAACGTTTAATACTAAAGGGCATGTGCACCTCCTAAAGATGAATAGTCTAACCATCATCGCTAAGAGTAGCCCAGGCTGGCAAGTTTCCACTTGTAAGCATTCATTTCTCTGCTCTGGTACTGCGATGTATTAAAAAAATAATTAAGCTACCCTTTTAGAATTAAATAACCGATAAGTGCTCGCTACTGTTACAAATAAAATGTGTACTGCTTATTGTGCCTAATGACTCAAGGCCGAAAGCCCAGCACACATTTGGTTACTGTTCTACTTTAAATTTCCAAATCTTTTTATTTCCCCAACCAAATCAGCGTCTACCTATAAAAAAAAGCTGCACCAAATGGTGCAGCTCCTTGGGTAAACCAATATTAATCGTTAGCCTGCCCACTAAAATCGCGTGGACGTAATACATCGGGAGCCAAGAAATCCTTGTGCCCTACATTATCGTGATCACCTAAAACACGCCCATCCACTTCTACACCATATAAAGTGTGCTTGTGGAAGGTGTCTAAATACATCTCCCGTGTTTCTGCTACATCACCTGTATAACGCGGGTCTTGGGGTCGCTCTTGGCTATTAATATACTGGGCTAAATCCCAAGCATCTTGCACGCTGATGGTGCTTGGCTGGCCCAGTGGCATGTTGTAACGGATAAAGGAGGCCAAGGTAAAGAGACGGGAAATCCCAGCGCCCCAGTTATAAGAGTCATCTCCCCATAGGGCTGGGAATACAACCTGTCCATCAACCACCTTGCCAGATCCATCCTCGCTGTGGCAAAGAGCACAATTTTGCTCATAAACTGCTTTGCCCCGCATGGCATCAGGTTGCAACTCAGGGTCCTCAAGACGCGGATAGCCACGACCGTACATTTTTCTGGACTCATACATGGGTACGCCCTTGGCCAGCCACTGTATGTAAGCGGTCATTGCTAACATATCATCACTACCGTACTCAGGAGGAGTCCCGTTCATAGAGTAGGTAAAGCAACCAGCAATTCGCTCTTCTAGGTTATTGACATGATCGTTTTTGGGACGGAAATCAGGCAGAACTACTGCTGCTGGCCATACTGGACCAGAGAAAGGTAACCGCCCATCCCCTAAGTGACAGCTGGCACAATTCATGTTGTTAAACACATTCTTGCCGCGCAACTGCTGAGTATTCACAAATAAGTCATGACCACGGCGAATGGCCTCTTTGAGCTTAGGATGAATATCCTCATCCTCTAAAGCATCAATAGAGGGAGGCACATGAACAAACTCTCCGTCCTTAGGCAAGGGCGCTCCGGGAGCCACTCCCTGAAGGAACTGTACCAGCTCCTCGCTCGGCTCCCCCTCAATAACCCCTGTATAGCGGTCCATACCCATTACTGAAAAAGATGCCAAGGCGCCCAAAGCTAATACAGCACCCTGCTTGAGAGAAAATCTCTTGATTGTATTTAACACGTGGACCTCCTGGCTATTCTGTTTCATTTTCAGGCAATACGGGCTGTTGGCCCAACCAAGCTGCAACCGCTTGTATGTCTTCGTCAGTCATACGCTGTGCAATACTCTTCATCAGGCCTAGAGGATCATTTTCACGCTCCCCTGCTTTCCATGCCTGTAACTGAGCCACAATATAGGCCGGATGCTGACCAGAAATATTTGGGAATGTGCCCCCTACTCCATGGTTGCCCGGACCATGACAGCTGACACAGGCGACGATATAACGATCCCAGTCTCCATTGAGGGCTAACTCACGGCCACGCTCTAAAAGCTCGGCAGGAGCCTCTACTGGCTCTGCTGTAACCACCTCAAGACTGGCGTAATAGGCGGCGACATCTGCTAACTGATCATCTGCCAACATATTGGCAAAAGGTTGCATCGACGGATTAGTACGACGCCCTTCTTTAAAATCCTTGAGCTGAGTCACAATATAGTCAGGATGCAATCCTGTAAGGCGGGGCCAAGGCTCAGCCCCCTCATTGTTCATTCCACTACCATCCGCTTGGTGACAAGCCACACAAGCTACTGTAGCTGCCTTGCCGCGCTCGATGGCCTCAGGATCTAATTCCTCTGCCCAGGCTGCGTGACCCAGCAAACCCACCCCTAGGGCAGCGGCTGCTAAGCCACGACCAAAGCTTTTTTTAATTTGGTCTTTCATAGTACTCTCGCTATCAACATGTGCATCCAACATTTTGTTTTTTTATATTGTTATTCCGCAACATTCTATATAAAAAATACTCAAACGTAAACAATTGATCAAGGACAAAAAAACACCCAGAGGAGTTATCCCCTGGGTATTTTCTTTTTTTAACACATTGCACCCTAACAGTAATAAAGATGCGCCCTTATTTCCCCTCGAGAAAGGACTTGAGCTTATCTGCACGACTGGGATGACGCAACTTACGTAACGCCTTGGCTTCAATTTGTCGAATCCGCTCACGAGTGACATCAAACTGCTTACCCACCTCTTCGAGCGTCTGATCCGTACTCATTTCAATACCAAAACGCATACGCAATACCTTGGCCTCACGCGGCGTTAATGAATCTAACACCTCCTTGACCACATCTTGCATCGAAGCATGTAACGCAGTTTCCATAGGAGAGGCCGTATTCACATCCTCAATAAAATCGCCTAAATGGGAATCGTCATCATCTCCAATGGGAGTTTCCATAGAGATGGGCTCTTTGGCAATTTTAAGAATCTTGCGCACACGATCTTCGGGCAAGTCCATTTTTTGAGCTAGGGTTGCGGGATCAGGCTCTTCGCCAGTTTCTTGCAAAATCTGACGGTTAATTCTGTTCATTTTATTGATGGTTTCAATCATATGAACAGGAATACGAATAGTGCGCGCCTGATCGGCAATTGAACGAGTGATGGCTTGACGGATCCACCAAGTAGCATAGGTTGAGAACTTATAGCCGCGGCGATATTCAAACTTATCTACCGCTTTCATTAAGCCAATATTACCCTCTTGGATCAAATCCAAGAACTGTAGTCCTCGGTTGGTGTATTTCTTGGCAATAGAAATAACCAACCGTAAGTTGGCTTCCGTCATATCGCGCTTGGCACGTGCCGCCTTGGCCTCTCCGGAGAGCATACGCTTATAAGCATCCTTGAGATCACTAAGCGGCAGAACCACATCTTTTTGAATCTCAACTAATTTGCTCTGCAACTCTTGAATGGCAGGTACATAACGCTCAAGATCCTCTTTGTAGGGAGGATTTTTAGCCAGCTCTGCCTCAGCCCACTGCAAATCAGTTTCATTACCAGGAAAGCTCTTGATAAAGTGTGAGCGCGGCATCCCGACGCGATTGACACAAATCTGCAATATCTCTCGCTCATATTTGCGCACCTCGCCAACACGCTCACGCATGGTATCCGTTAGCTTTTCCACCATTTTGGCTGTAAAGCGAATACCCATAAATTCATCAAGTATTTTCTGCTTAGCCTCAATGTAACCAGGGCTGCGATAGCCTTCAGACTCAAATGCTATGCGCATTTTTTCAAACCACTCTTGGATCACATCGAATTTAGCTAAGGCCTTTTCATGCAAATACTCGATTTGAGAGCTGCTCATCCCGCCAGCCGGACCTTCTTCTCCGTCCTCGCTCTTGGCCCCTGCCCCAGCGTACTCCTCTCCTTCATCATCAATGAGACCGTCCACCACATCGTCAATAG
The DNA here is from genome assembly GCA_937995985.1 of uncultured Alcaligenaceae bacterium. Lineage (GTDB taxonomy): Bacteria > Pseudomonadota > Gammaproteobacteria > Burkholderiales > Burkholderiaceae_B > Paenalcaligenes. Next base: position 99,098 of record CALKIR010000009.1, on the reverse strand, counting down.
GCATATTGCCTTCACGGACCTCATTGATATAGGCCAATACCTCATTCACAGTTGTTGGGCATGCGGCAATGGCCATCACCATATCTTTGAGCCCTTCCTCAATACGCTTGGCAATCTCTATCTCGCCCTCTCGAGTTAAGAGCTCAACAGAGCCCATCTCGCGCATATACATCCGCACGGGATCTGTGGTACGGCCAAAGTCGGAATCAACAGTAGTAAGGGCAGCATCTGCCTCTTCGTCTACATCGTCATCTACCGCTGCCATAGGCGCGCTATCGCTCATTAATAAAGTTTCTGCATCAGGGGCTTGGTCATAAACAGAAATCCCCATATCACCAAAGGTGGTGATAATGCGCTCAATCGCATCTGCATCAACTAAATCATCGGGCAAATGGTCATTAATCTCTCCATAAGTGAGATAACCACGCTCTTTGCCTAATTTAATGAGAGCTTTTAAGCGATTACGGCGCGCCTCTTGTTCTTCGGGAGTAAGCTGTCCACGGCCACCAAATACATCGCGCTCACCCCGAGCAGATTTTTTAGCCCCTCGACGCACCGGCTGAGGCTCAGGGATGTCCTCAATTGGCTCATCATCGATGTAGTCATCATCGATGTCATCGAAAACTGGAGTTTGCACCGCCTTTTTTGCAGCCTTTTTCGCAGCTTTCTTAGCAGCCTTTTTCGCAGCTTTTTTAGCAACCGCCTTCTTGGCTGCAACTTTTTTTGCTGCTGCCTTCTTAGCTGCTGCTTTTTTTGCTGCCTTTTTCGCCGCTTTTTTAGCTACTTTTTTAGCTGCTGCTTTTTTTGCCGCTGCTTTTTTCGCTGCAGCCTTTTTCGCAGCCTTTTTGGCTACTTTTTTAGCTGCCTTTTTCGCAGCTGGCTGAGCCTCTGTGCCCTGAACGGCCTCCTCGACTTGTGTTGACGTGCTCTTGTCACCAGAAGCCTTGGCATAAGCGATGGTTGTTGCACGTTTAGTCGTAGTTGATTTACCAGTCGATTGTGTCATATTGGATTCCATTGACGCTTGACATATCCGTAGATATGTAATGCAGGACAGTTAAATTTGGAAGCGTAACAAGTAAGACTAAGGGCGAAAGTACGTATGTAGGTTGTGTTAGTAAAATAACTGATTTTTCCCTATTAAACAAAAGGGCTGCGCTAATCTAACGACCTGTGCCTAAGCATTGCATACTTTGCCAGATACCCTCATTGTAAGAAATAAGAGGTTCATTGGTTCTTAGTGCTATTACTGATACATGAACGAATTAAGTTTAATTTAATTAAGTAGAGGGTGTTGTGGTCAGCTCTGCCAATCGGCGTGATAAAAACTGATACCGCTGTCTACTCTGATCCTCATTTAACCCCCTATCTAATAATTCAAGTTGCTCTGCCTTGATACAATCAATTTCCACCCGCTTGAGGGCGTCCACCCACTCCGCACGCGGGTCGGGCAAAGTTTCTCGTTGAGCAGCCTCTTGGGCTAACTGCTGCAACTGTACTCCTAGCTCGCTATTAGGATCTACTGCCTGTAATAAAGCCCCCCCATGAGCACATCCCGTATCATTAATCAGCGAGATCAACTCTTGCACATATACCAGATGGGGGCTCTGAACAATTATTTCAAGTTGCTCAGCGTTTAACTCCGCAGCCAGTTCAGGATTAGCCAATAAGAGGTGTAACAGTCTTTTGGCTAAAGGCACGACCTGTCTACTTGAATGCACCACGGCACGGGTACGTCTTGGGTACCCCTTGGCAAACCGGTAGCCGCGCTGTGTTTCCCCTCCCATGTCAGCACCCCGATTAGGGAGTGCACGCACACTCACAGCACGATTGGTGTCCCTTCCAGCACTCCCTTCTCGAGTCTGCTGCCTGACATGCTGCCGCTCACGAAAATGCTCGATTTGCTGCCTGAGCTCTTCGAATGTAAGCCGTACCTGTTGCGCAAAGGCCTGACACAATTGCTGCCCATAATTATTAGGCGCTAACTGAGCTAAATAAGGCATGGCCTCATGCACACAAGCTGCACGGCCTTCTACCAAACTCAGATCATGGCGCCGCGCCCACTCTTGTAAAAAAAACTCAGAAAATACTTGAGCTTGAGCAACTGCCTCACCAAAGGCCGTGATGCCATATTCTCGTGCATAGGAGTCCGGGTCATGACCCTCTGGCAAAAACATAAAGTGTAAGGCCAGATCATCACGCACCAAGCCCAAAGCATGCTCTAAGGCTCGCCATGCCGCCTGTCGTCCGGCACGATCCGCATCAAAACAAAAAACTATTTTATTAGTAAAGCGGGTCAATCTTTGGAGATGCTGCGGCGTGGTTGCTGTACCCAATGTGGCCACGGCATTCTGCATGCCTAGTTGTGAGAGTGCGACAACATCCATGTACCCCTCTACAACCAAGGCATAGCCTTGTTGATGTATTCCCTGCCGTGACTCCCAGATCCCGTACAGCTCGTTACTTTTGGAAAACAGCTCAGTTTCTGGAGAGTTTAAATACTTGGGCTCTCCAGCAGCGATGAGGCGCCCACCAAATCCTACTGTTACCCCCCGATGATTACGAATGGGAAAAATAATACGCCCACGAAAGCGATCGTAACGGCGTCCTTCTTTGCCTTGAGCAACCAGCCCTGTCTCGAGCAGTTCTGGGCGCTGATAATTATCAAACACACGGGCTAATGCCTGCCACTCATCGGGGGCCCAGCCCAAACTAAATTTTTGTATTGTCTCGGTGCGAATACCACGTTGGCGCAAATAATCAAGCGCTGCCGCTGCATGCCTGAGCTGTGATTGATAAAATTGTTGTGCCTGATGTAGACATTGCTCGTGCAAAGTGCGAACTTTTTGCCGTTCTTTTTCTATACGCCTTTGCTCTGGATTTTTGGGCGACTGGGGCACCTGTAGCCCCACTTCTTGGGCCAAGGTGCGCACCGCCTCTGGAAAACTCACCCCCAGGTACTGAATGTAAAAACTAATTGCGTTGCCGCTCACCCCACATCCAAAACAATGATAAAACTGTTTGGTGGGACTAACTGTGAAAGACGGGGTCTTTTCACCATGAAAAGGACATAACCCAACTAGGTTTGCCCCACGCTTGCGCAAGGCAACGTGCCGACCAACAATGTCAGCAATATCGATGCGGGCAAGCAGATCTTGGACAAAAGACTCGGGTATCAATATAGACGCGGTGGCAACTGTTGACTACGTAAACGCTTATAATGGCGCTTAATAGCTGCTGCACGCTTGCGCTTACGCTCAGCGGTAGGCTTTTCATAAAACTCACGGGAGCGTAACTCGGTCAATAAACCAGTTTTTTCTACGGTGCGCTTAAAGCGGCGCATCGCAACCTCAAAAGGCTCGTTTTCTTTTACTCTAACAACAGTCATAGGTACTCTACTCTCAGTTAAAAATAAACCAAATAAAAGCGTAAATTTGGTAAATCGAGCATTTTAACATGCTCAAAAAGGCTGCGTCAAAGACGCCCTATTCTTGACGTCGGCCTTTGCGCAACCATGCCTCTAATTGATGTGGACGCAAGGTATCATAATCTTCAAAGGGCTGATGAATCCAGGGATTAGTAGGTAAATGTTCAATGTAGTAGTCAGGCTCAAATTTAGAGTGTCCTTTCCACCACAAAACAGCCGTACGTAATTCTTTAATGCCAGGAAACTGCTCACGCAGATGATCGCGCACCCCTCTAAATGTCAGGCCGGTATCAACCATATCATCCACAAGCAACACATTACCATCTAGGGTCCCACGGGTAATGGTAATGTATTGAGCAATATCCAGCTGGCCCTGTACGGTGCCTGCCGCTTCTCGATAACTACTCGTCGCCAGTATTCCCAGGGGGACATCGTAAATTCGGGAAATCACATCACCAACACGCATCCCCCCTCGAGCCAAACAGACAATCTTGTCAAAAGTCCATCCGGATTGATGAATTTTTAGGGCCAACTGCTCAATGAGCTCATGATATTGTGACCAACTGATCCATAAATCTGTTTCAGTACTCGGGGGCAAACTCATTTTATTTCCTTTTTGTATGACCGTCTTATGACAAATTTCTAAAGGAAAAATATATTACCCCATTTTGGCCTGACATTCAGAATTTGTGTCTTAAGCAGCTCACTAAGAACTAAACGGATCACGCAAGACAATGGTCTCATTGCGATCGGGGCCAGTGGAAACCATATCAATAGGCACATCACATAGTTCCGCAATGCGCTCTAAATAACGGCGTGCGTTAACAGGCAGCTTATCATACTCAGTCACCCCAACTGTAGACTCAGACCAGCCAGGCAACTCTTCAAGCACTGGCTCAGCTTCAGCCACAGCTTGGGCGCCATAGGGGAGCACATCCAAGAACTTGCCCTTGTAGCGATAGCCCACCCCTATTTGTAGCGTATCCATGCCATCCAATACATCGAGCTTGGTCATACACAAACCAGAAATCCCATTCAGCATGACAGAGCGCTTCATAGCTGCTGCATCAAACCAGCCACACCGGCGAGGGCGCCCGGTTACGGAACCAAACTCTTTGCCCACCTCAGCCAAACGACGGCCGGTTTCATTATTTAATTCTGTAGGAAACGGCCCTGCTCCAACACGAGTAATGTAGCACTTGGCAATTCCCAATACATAATTAAGATGCTCGGGACCGACACCAGAGCCGGCGCTAGCAGCCCCAGCCAAACAATTACTGCTGGTCACGAAAGGATAGGTGCCATGGTCGATGTCTAATAACGCGCCCTGCGCGCCTTCAAAAAGCAGCTTATCGCCACGGCGACTGGCATTAAAGAGCTGATGGCTAACATCCGAGACCATTGATTCAAGCTCTTCAGCATAGGTTGCGGCCTTATCTAGAATCTCGGCACCATCGACGGCAGGGGCATTGAGGTAGCGAGTTAAAACAAAGTTGTGATAATCCAACACATCTGTGAGCTTTTCTTCAAAGGCAGGCAAATCAAAGAGATCTTGTATGCGTAAAGCCCGCCGTGCCACCTTATCCTCATAAGCAGGACCAATACCCCGCCCAGTCGTGCCAATTTTATCCCCTGCCCGTTTGGCTTCGCGCGCCTGATCCACAGCAACGTGGTAGGGCAAAATTAAAGGACACGCTGAGGAGATTTGCAAACGTTCGCGAACATTCACACCCGCCTCTTCTAATTCAGCTATTTCCGCCAATAGCGCATCTGGTGACAGAACCACTCCGTTACCGATATAACAGGTTACGTGCGGATGCATGATGCCAGATGGGATCAAACGCAAAACCGTCTTTTGCCCATTAATCCATAGGGTGTGTCCTGCGTTGTGCCCGCCTTGAAAGCGCACTACGCCCTGGGCGGACTCAGCCAGCCAGTCGACTATTTTCCCTTTACCTTCGTCACCCCACTGGGTACCTATGATGACAATATTCTTGCTCATGTTACAAATGCTCAAAAACGGCCTCTACTACCTCGGCCTGGGTTAATCCTTTGTTATGAACTCGGCGATGATACTGTTGATATGGGTTCAACTACCCATTGACCATCACGACGAACGATTTGGCGCTGAATGACAAACTCATCAGAACTTGGGGTTTCATCAGGCAAACATTGCAGCACCACCTCTCCTTGATTACGTAACGTGTCAATGACTGCCAAAAGTTGGGGATCGGTTCCCCATGGCGCCTGTATGGCCTGAATTTGAGGAGCCTCCCCTCCAAGACCAGCCAAAACGCGTAAATCTAAACTAAAGCCCGTAGCAGGCCGCTCCCGCCCATACAGTTTGCCAATACCGTCATAGCGCCCCCCGCGTACTAAAGCATGATGCCATCCATCCGCATACACACAGAACACCACGCCAGTATGATAGCCATAACTACTGCCCATATCTGCCAAATCGAGGGTTAAATCATGGGCAGAAAAGGCATGAATGAGCTCCTCAAGCTGCGCAAAAGCACGCTCTATTTCTGGCAACTGAGGCAACTGTTGGCGTGCTTTTTCTAATGTGGGGAGAGCTTGTCCATACAGATCCGTCAGACTCAATAGCTGTTGAACCACCGTGGCATCCGCCCCTTTAAAGGTTTCCTCCAGCGCCTGTAGACCAGGATTATCTTTTGCGCTCAGCAAATCTAAAACATATTGCGCATGATTCTGTAGGACAGGATCTTGCCGCAGTAAAGCATACCCTACTGCAGGCAGATTCAGGTCTAAGCGCGGACTATGCACTCCAGCTTTGGCAACGCTCGCGAGTGCGAGGCGAATAATCTCTATATCTGCCTCCACCCCAGCATAGCCATAAATCTCTGCCCCAATTTGCAAACGTTCTCGCTGGGCCAGCAGCCCTTCTGGACGCGCATGCAATACAGAACCGCAATAACACAATCGTGTCACCCCAGGCCGATTCAACAAGTGTGCATCAATGCGAGCCACCTGCGGAGTCATATCTGCACGCACCCCCATCGTACGCCCTGACAGCTGGTCGATAAGCTTATTGGTGCGCAAATTTAAAGGGCTGCCCGAGATGGCCTGCAATGACTCAAGGTACTCAGCTAAAGGCGGAGCTACCAACTCAAATCCATAACTGCGATAAAGATCGAGCAATGCGCGACGCAGCTCTTCTTGGTGGCGCGCCTCTGCGGGCAGTACATCTGCCAAATGCTCTGGTAATAACCAATTAGACATGCAAAAAGCCTTTCCGCTAGCTTTGTTTTACTTAACGCTAACACAGCAAAAGGCGACTTGGGGTAGCGGCCCGCCAAGTCGCCAAGCAAACAAAGTACTAATTATATAAAATTTTGCCCAGCTTTGGGCCTTTGATGCTCAAATCGTCTCAGTCCGTTAAAGTTTGAGCCGATTTATTTGGATTGGCCTCCATAGACATGGGTCGAGAAGGCAATCCCTCTGCCCCACCATCGGTTTGCTTCCAATAACGGAAAAACTCAGAATCAGGGCCAATAACCAACACATCAGATTCTGAATCAAAGGCGGACTCGTACGCATCTAAGCTTCGATAAAAGCGGTAAAATTCTGGATGCTCGCTAAATGCTTCTGCATAAATTGCAGCGGCCTCGGCATCCCCCTCACCGCGAATACTTTCTGCCTGAGCAAAGGCCTCAGCAAGTAACTCCTCACGCTCCCGATCAGCTTCAGCGCGAATACGTTCGCTTTCTGCAGCCCCCGTAGCACGTAAACGGTTAGCCTCCTGCTTGCGCTCTGCTTCCATGCGTCGATACACTGATTCAGAAATTTCAGGAGCGAAATCAATGCGGCGCAGGCGCACATCTACCACATCAACACCCAAAGGCTTGGCACGTTCTTCTACAGATTCACGTACCTCACGCATAATTTGATCCCGCTCGTTTGAAACCACCTCTTTAACTGTTCGCACGTTTACCGCGGCATTCAATGCATCCCGTATCTGCGCAGACAAACGCTCAACCGCACCCCGATCCGTCGCGCCAAAAGTAACATAAAACTGCCGCGGATCAGAAATGCGCCACTTAACATAGGAATCAATCAATAAGTTCTTTTTCTCTGCGGTTTGGATACGCTCTGGATCATTAGCCTCAATTGTTTGGAGACGCTTGTCGAGAAACACCACATTTTGGAAAGGCGGAGGCAGCTTGAAGTACAAGCCAGGCTCTGTAATTGTTTCCTTGACTTCACCTAAAGCAAATACCAATGCCGCATCGCGCTCACGGACAATAAAAACACACGTAGATAATATCGCAAGCACGATAGCCACTACGATGAGAACGGGTAAAAAACGTTGCATACTAATGTTCTCCTAGCGCGAGTAAGGCGAATACGGGTTCATCAAAGAGCCTCCTGCCGAAGCCGCGTTAGTGCGGTTGCGAGTCGCAGCATTATTAGTGCTGCCCTCGGCTCCGGAGGCAGGCTCTGTTCCGGTATTGTGAGCCGCAGCACTGCCGGCAACATGAGGGCTTTCTGAGGATCCCGCGCGACTGCCAGAGCCTGCTGCCTTGGTGACTTGATCCAAGGGGAGGTAAAGCATGTTATTGCCTCCATCCACATCAACCAGCACCTTGCTTGCCTGCTTCATGATATTCTCAAAGGTATCAAGATACAGTCTATCGCGCATCACATCAGGGGATTTTAAATACTCATGTAACACACTGGTAAAGCGTGCGGCATCCCCCTTGGCACTCCCAATGACACGCGCCTTATATCCTTCAGCATCTTGAATCATGCGCGCCACTTGACCATGGGCCTCTGGTAATACTTTATTGGCATAAGCATTACCTTCGTTAATTTGACGCTCTCGGTCTTGACCTGCCTTAACGGCATCATCAAAAGCGGCTAATACTTGCTCTGGGGGTTGTACGTTTTGAATCGCAACAGTGCTAATTTGAATACCTGTTTGATAACGGTCCAAAATAGACTGTGCTAATTGCTGTACCTCTGAAGCCACCTCAGTACGCCCAGAATACAGTACGAAATCCATGGGTTTTTTCCCCACTACCTCGCGCATTGCTGTCTCTACAGCCTGACGCACAGACTCATCTGGGTCACTGGTATTAAATAAGTAGTCAGGAGCACCTGTAGGCTGCAAACGATATTGCACTACAAATTGCACATCAACAATGCTCTCATCTGCGGTTAACATGAGAGATTCTGTGAGCACTTTGTTTCGAGACGATCCCCGAAATCCGATTTCAAAGGTACGCAGCTGGGCTATATTTACCGTTTGACTTTCTTCTATAGGAGCGGGCCAGTGCCATTGCAGACCGGGATTTAAGGTACGCACATACTGACCAAAGCGAGTCACTACAGCGACCTGCCCTTCTTGAACCACAATAAAACCACTTGCCAACCACAGCCCAACGGCGGCAATAATCAAGGCTAGAAAAATCTTAGGGGACCCTTTAGGCAAACGGGGCCGCTGCCCACCCGCCCCTGCAGGAGGCCGTGGAGGAAGATTTTTCTTGCCGCCAAAAAGAGCCGACAAACGACGGTTGAAGTCACGCCAGACTTCGTCTAAATCAGGAGGGCCTTCTTGGTTGCCTGATGGCTGCTTGGGGGGGCGATTGGCATCATCCCTTTTATCCCCATCACGCCCCCAACCGGGATCATTGAGGTTAAAAATTCTTGATATGAGTCTCATTATTTTCCGATACGTTACTTGCTTCAACGATTGCCGCACGCAGGTCATCTAGACCGGTACGCTCAATCGAACTGACAAAGACCCGCGAAATGATACCATGGTCATTTCGCTCTATCCGTGGACTGAAGTTAGTCTGGTCGATTTTGTTATATACCAAAATCCGCGGTACCTCGCCGGCGCCGATATCATCAAGCACCTTGTTGACTTCTAAAATCTGCTCATCACGCTGTGGACTCGCAGCATCGACTACATGCAGCAGCAAGTCAGCGTGAACGGTTTCCTCAAGAGTTGCCTTAAAGGCTGCTATCAGAGTTGGTGGCAAATCACGAATAAATCCTACCGTATCCGATAACACCACGTGCCCCACCCCATGGATCCAAATCCGTCTTGAGGTCGTATCTAGCGTTGCAAATAGCTGATCTGCTGCGTAGGCTCCTGCACGTGTGAGCGCATTAAACAAGGTCGATTTACCAGCGTTTGTATAACCTACTAATGATACATTAAACACATCTCCGCGCATACGCGCCCGACGCTGTGTAGTGCGCTGTCGACCAAGCTTTTTAAGGCGCTCTCTTAGTGTTTTTACGCGTTGACCAATCATCCTGCGATCGAGCTCCAACTGAGACTCACCAGGCCCACGCGTCCCTATCCCCCCCTGTTGCCGCTCTAAGTGCGTCCAACGCCCCGTCAACCTCGTTGAAAGGTGTTGTAACTGAGCCAACTCTACCTGTAATTTACCCTCATGGCTATGGGCTCTTAAGGCAAAAATATCCAGAATCAACGCAACACGATCAACAACCCGCTTATTGGCAGCTTGCTCAATATTGCGCTGCTGAGCTGGACTCAAAGGTTGGTCAAACAGGATGATATCTATGTTGTGGGTATGAACGCTGCTAATCACCTCGTCGAGTTTACCCTTGCCAATAAAATAAGCAGGATCGGGTTTCTGTCTACGTGCCTGAATGACATCGCATACTTGTGCACCCGCCCCTCTAGCGAGCATTAGAAACTCTTCGGCATGCGCAGCATAATCGGGGTTGTTTAGGTCAACACTAACAACTAGTGCCCTCATGGACAATCTCTTTAAAAGCCCGCACCCTCAAAAAATGAGCGTGCGGTCTGGAGTATCAATATGCGCCCTATTCAGCGCCGTCTTCTTTTTTCAGAGACACGGGGCGTGCAGGCACTACCGTTGAAATGGCGTGCTTATACACCATCTGGGTAACGGTATTGCGTAATAGCACTACATATTGATCGAAAGATTCAATTTGCCCTTGCAATTTAATACCGTTCACAAGGTAAATTGAAACAGGGATATGTTCCTTGCGTAGGGCGTTTAAAAATGGGTCTTGTAATATTTGCCCTTTATTGCTCATTGGCTAGGCTCCAATTATGTTGTTATTAAAATGAAACGAATGGGGTTTAAAATAGGTGTCGCGCAGAGCACTCTGCATGCGACTATAAGACTTACTATACCATTGACCACCCCTTTACTGCATGGTTCCGCTTTTAAGTGGAAATTTTTTTCAAGGCAGCAATTAGTGCCTCACACTGTTCACGGGTCCCCACAGTAATGCGTAAAAACTGTTCAATGCGAGGGTGCTCAAAATACCGCACTAAGATCCCTTGGGCCCTTAGCGCCAAAAAAACCTCTTTTGCATTCCCCCCTGCAGGCCGCGCAAACACAAAGTTTGCCTGAGATGGAAGCACCTCATAGCCTATAGCAGTTAAATTGTGATGCAAATAAGAGCGATTCTCAATAATCCTCTTATTAACGGTCTGATAATAATCTATATCGCTAATGGCTGCAGCAGCGCCTGCCTGGGCTAATCGATCTAAAGGATAAGAGTTAAAACTATCCTTCACCCGTTGCAAACCAGCAACAATCTCTGAACTGGCTAAGGCATAACCTACTCGTAGCCCAGCTAAAGCATAGCCTTTTGAGAAGGTACGTATCACGACCAAATTTGGGTACTCTGCTAATAAAACGGCTGCTGTCTGCCCTCCAAAATCAATATAAGCCTCATCAACAACGACTGGAATAGCTGGATTAGCAGCCGCAATCTGAGCAACTTGCGCGGGCTCAAGATAATGTCCGGTAGGAGCATTAGGATTCGCAAAAATAATTCCCGCTGCGCCCTGAAGTTGCGCCTCAAAATAATCCTTAGGATTAATCTCAAAGCACTCATTCAAAGGAATATAGTGTGGCTCAATAGCGTACAACCGACAATAAGTTTTATAAAAGCTATAAGTAATGTCCGGTTGCCAAAGCGGCTTATCGCCATGTCGCAGTAACCCATTAAACACATGAGCCAAGACCTCATCTGAGCTATTACCTACAAAGACTTGCTCTGGCTGAACCCCTTGAGTAGAGGCAATAGCCTGCACTAAAGCCGTTGAGCTCGGCTCAGGATAGAGGCGCAGCAGCTCATCGGTAGCGTGCTGTATTGCTGCTAAGGCTCGTGGCGAGGGGCCATATGCATGCTCATTCGTGTTGAGTTTGATAAACACCTTTTCCTTAGGCTGTTCGCCAGGAACATAGGGCAACAGCTCATGAACATGATCACTCCAAAATTGACTCATTTTTATTTCTCTCGAGCATAAGGGTTATGTGCTGTACGGAATTCAATACGCAAAGGGGTGCCCTCTAATTTAAAAGCATGACGAATTTGCCCCTCTATGTAGCGCCGGTATGACTCAGGCACCTCGTGCAACGCCGTTCCATGCACGACCACAACAGGCGGATTCTGCCCTCCCTGATGGGCGTAACGCAGTTTAGGCCGTGAATGCCCCCGACGTGGGGGAGGCTGTTGCTCTACAGCCTGATGAATAATACGGGTTAATATTGGGGTTGGCATCTTTATAAAAGCAGCCTCATGAGCAGCGTATACTGAGCGCATCACCGCTGCTAATCCCTGTTTTTCTTGAGCGGAAATCGTATGCATGCGAGCAAAATCCAGAAAACGGAGTTTGCGCTTATAGTCGCGAATTGCCCACTCGCGAGCATACCCATCCAGGCCGTCCCATTTATTGATGGCCACCACCAAAGCACGCCCTGATTCCACAATAAAGCCAGCGATATTAGCATCCTGCTCCGAGATCTCGGCCTGAGCATCGAGCATTAACAACACTACATTAGCTGCCTCTATTGCTTGTAATGTTTTGATAACCGAAAACTTTTCTATGGCCTGAGTGATCCGACCTCGACGGCGAATCCCTGCCGTATCGACAAAGGTATAAGGAACGCCTTTGTAATCAAAATCAATTTCAATGGCATCTCGGGTTGTGCCTGGCTCATCAAAAGCAACCACCCGCTCTTCACCAATGATTTGATTAATAAATGTGGATTTGCCTACATTAGGGCGTCCAACCACTGCTAAGCGGATACGGTGCTGTTTGTCCGCATCATCTGTGTGCTCAGTCGTTAAGGTTGTGGCTGTGGCGTATACATCAGTTGTTGCCTCATAAACATGCTCCAACACCTGCTCGATTAAAGCGGTTACGCCATCACCATGAGCAGCAGATACTAAATGAGGCTCACCAAGGCCCAATTCATAAAAATCAACCCCAGCGGCGCTGCCTCGCATACCCTCAGCTTTATTAACAGCTAAAAAAACCGTTTGACCACTGCGACGCAATCGCTCAGCAATATGAAAATCTAGCGCATGTAGCCCATCGCGCACATCAACCAAAAAAATAACAGCATCAGCCTCGTTTATTGCCTGCTCAGTCTGACTCGCCATCTCTTTTTTGATACCGTCTTTTACTATGGGCTCAAAACCACCGGTATCAACGATTAAGTAAGGACGCGAGCCTACACGCCCTTCGCCATAATGGCGATCGCGTGTCAGGCCAGGAAAATCGGCCACCAATGCTTGACGAGACCGAGTCAACCGATTAAATAAGGTTGACTTACCCACATTGGCTCGGCCAACAATTGCAATAACAGGCTTAAAAGAAGGTTGTTTGGCTTGAGTCACTTAAACCCCGATAAAGACCAGTTGACCACTGTCTGTTTGAACTAAAACACCCCCCTCAACCGCTACCGGCTGTGACGTGATCGGCCGTGAACCAACACGCACCCGTGCCATTTGACGGCCATCATGAGGCGCTAAGAAATGAATATACCCTTCAAAATCCCCAACTGCTACTATATTGCCGTGGACAGCTGGAGCGGTAAGTTGACGATTCCGTAAGGCGTTTTGCTCCCAAATTGGGTGACCACTCTCAAGTGCAAAAGCAACCACACTATCGCGGGTATCTGCAGCATACAGCATCTGCATATTGACCCCGATGCCCCTTGCGGTAGAAAACTCTTCTGCCCACAACGGAAGTGCTTGATTGGCCATATCAAAACACACAATGCGCCCTTGATAAGCGGCGGCACACATCACAGACCCCACCAATTCGGGAGCCCCAACCACATCGCTAATGCGCTCTAAATCAGTGGCCCCATAAGATTGAGAAATAACCCCCTCCCACTGCAACGCACCGGTTGCGGCATCAATAAGCAAGACCCGACCATTGGGCATACCGGTCACAACCAATCCATCAACAACACGCATTTGCATGCTTGTTTTGAGCGCCAAAGCAGGCCCAGGACGCTGTATACTCCATAATAAATCCCCAGTTCGAGCATCAAACGCCTGTACTCTGTAGTCGCTACTACGCACAGCCACTATTCCGTATCCAACAGCCGGTGGAATATTGACCTCGCTGGTGGCCTTGCTGCGCCATAATTCCTGCCCCTGGGCATCTAAAGCAATTACGGTCCCATCGGGCGCGGCAACAGCCACTATCTGCCCATCTGTACCTACGCCTGCTGACAAACGCTTACCTACATTGGCTGACCAGCGCACTTGGCCCGTTCCCAGATCAAGGCGTGATACTTGGCCAGAAGCACTCGCTGCATACACATCACGCCCCACCACAGCAGGAATAAATCCAAAACCGGCCCCAGACCCAATAGGAGTGGACCAGCGTACGGCCACGGGCATACGCGCCTCGTAATCAACTAAAGGAGCAGGCTCAAAGCGCGGGTCTTTATTAGAAAACATGGAGCATGCACTCAAGGCAACAACCGCTCCCATCAGCAATGAGCGCTGCACCATCCGATAAACGCGTGTCAGGCAGTTCATGTGTTATTCCTTGTTGAGAGATTCAAGTTTCAAGCGAATCATGCTGGCTGCCGGCTGCCCATGTAATGCAGATAAGGCCTGATCCCATTGTTTCTTGGCCTCTGCGCGCTTGCCTTGAGCATAATATAGATCGCCTCGACGATCCGCATATAAGGCCTCAAAACCTGGGGCCTCGTGCGCAAGTACTGCTAACCCTTGCTCATACGCTTCCTCTTCAAGCAAAATAGCAGCTAAACGCAACCGCGCAACTGCTGTCACCACTGGATCATGGGCCGTTTTTATCAGCCATTCTAATTGCTCTTTTGCTTGCTCGGCTGCCCCCCGCTCATATAATGCAGTGGCTGCAAGCAGGACACCCCGACTGGTATACGCTGATTGAGCATAATCATCGCGAAGAACTTTGCTAGCCGCCTCTAACCGTGCCAATGAATCTTGGTCATCAAGAGGCTGTTGAGCAGCGCTTTCGAGTGCTTCAAAGTATCCCATGGCCTGCTGAGCCTGATATCGTTCATACCACTGCCAGCCACGCCATCCTAAAATGGCCGCGGCAATAAGCACCACAATGGCAACGATAAGGGTACCATGCCGATCCCACCAATCTTTTAGAGCGTCTAGCTTTTCCTGCTCTTCTAAATCATATGCCATATTAATTGCCAATCCTTGATTTTAAATATTGTGCACACTGCTCAAAATCAACCTGCTCTTGCTGCGGCTGCTCCTCAGTAAGGGCTGGAGCACGCAACCATTTAATGCTTGCTTGCTGTGTATCTAGCTCGGTTTGGCCCAAAATAACTGCAGCCAAAGCACCACTATTATCGGCACGACGGAACTGAGATCGCATACTCGTTGAGCCGGCATGCACAATCACACGCAGCCCCTCATCTCGGAACTGCTCGGCTAAGATCATGGCTTGCTGTTGCCCCGCATCATTTTGATACACCATATAAATATCACATTCTGCGGTGTTTGACAGGATCTCTTGCTGCTGCACCAGCTCAAGCAAACGCTCCATGCCAATGGCAAAACCAATCCCTGGGGTGGGCTTGCCTCCTAATAGCTCAAAAAGGCCGTCATAACGCCCCCCACCACAAACAGTACCTTGAGCGCCCAACCTGTCTGTAATCCACTCAAAAACAGTCAAATTGTAATAATCCAACCCTCTTACCATACGTGGATTCAGAACATACTCTATACCCATCGCATCCAGACGGTCGCATACCCCCCGATGATGAGCTAAAGACTCTTCGCCCAAAAAATCAAATAGACGAGGAGCCGCGTTGGCCATTTCTTGCAAATCAGGATTTTTAGTATCCAAGACTCGCAGGGGATTGGTATACATCCGTCGCTTGGCATCTTCATCTAGAATATCTTTATGTTGCTCTAAATAAGCAATAAGTGCTTCTCGATGAGCGGCCCGCTCATGGCTTTGCCCTAAAGAATTAATTTCTAGACGTATATCTTTGAGCCCCAGGCGCTCCCATAAGCGAGCGAGCATGATGATCATCTCAGCATCGACATCAGGTCCTGAAAAGCCCAGAGCCTCTACATCTATTTGATGAAATTGCCGATAACGTCCTCGCTGGGGTCTTTCATGACGAAACACAGGACCGATACTGTAGACACGCTGAGGGCGTTCATAAAGTAAATTATGCTCTATGGCAGCACGCACAATACCCGCCGTGAATTCCGGGCGCATAGTGAGCTTGTCCCCATTGAGGCTATCTGTAAAAGAGTACATCTCTTTTTCTACAATGTCAGTGACCTCACCAATCCCCCGCGCAAATAATTGCGTATACTCCAAGATAGGAGTACGTATATTTCTATAGCCATAGCTGGCCAACCACTTGCGAACGATTTCTTCAAGCTGCTCCCACTGGGCACTTTGATCCGGCAACACATCATGCATCCCGGTCAACCCTTGAAGCTTTTTAAATGACTGCGTCATAAACTCTATGCCCACTACTTACTATGTAAAACGCCCCAGACCCGGCACGGCCCAGGGCGCATGATTACTCTATTGTTCTAGCGCCCTAAGCATAACGCTGCTGAACATAATCCTGTATGATTTGCTTAAACTCTTGGGCGATATGTTCACCCTTTAGCGTTACAGTGCGCTCGCCATCTATATAAACAGGAGCAGAAGGGATCTCACCTGTGCCTGGCAAACTAATCCCGATGTCAGCATGCTTGCTCTCACCTGGGCCATTCACGACACACCCCATAACTGCTACCTGCATAGTTTCCACACCAGCATATTGGCTGCGCCAAATTGGCATACGCTCTCGCAGAAAAGACTCAACCTCTTGGGCGAGCTCTTGAAAAAAAGTACTGCTGGTGCGCCCACAGCCAGGACAAGCCACTACCATTGGAGTAAAAGCGCGCAGCCCCATTGTCTGCAAAATCTCTTGGGCTACTTGCACCTCTTTGGTACGAGAGCCACCAGGCTCTGGTGTGAGAGAAATACGTATGGTATCGCCAATACCTTGCTGAAGCAATACAGAAAGGGCTGCGGTAGAGGCAACTACCCCCTTGCTCCCCATCCCCGCTTCGGTTAATCCTAAATGCAACGGGTAATCACATCGTGAGGCAAGACTCTGATACACCGCAATCAGATCCTGAACCTGACTCACCTTGCACGATAATACAATACGATGCGCTCCTAAGCCCAACTCACGAGCTCTGGCTGCACTATTTAAGGCAGATAACACCAGCGCCTCTCGCATTACCGCCTGAGCTGGCCATGGCGTACTTTGTTGGGCGTTCTCATCCATCATTTGAGCCAGCAGCCCTTGATCTAAACTGCCCCAATTTACCCCAATACGAATAGGTTTATCGTACTGACAGGCCACCTCTATCATCTGGGCAAAATTATCCTGCCCCCGCTGTCCAACCCCCACATTACCGGGATTAATGCGATATTTAGATAAGGCCTGAGCACACTCTGGATACTGAGTTAAGAGACGATGGCCGTTATAATGAAAATCCCCCACCAGAGGCACATGCACACCCATTTTGTCGAGCTGATTACGGATATGAATAACCTCTTTGGCTGCATCCGGGGTATTAACGGTAATACGCACCAACTCGGAGCCCGCCTGCGCCAGCTCCTTGACTTGAATGGCTGTTGCAATGGCATCGGCCGTGTCGGTATTAGTCATTGACTGCACAACAACAGGCGCCTCTCCACCAATGACCACGGTACGATCGTGCCAGCGCACAGGCACTGCCTGTGTAGGCTGGCGCTTTGCGGGGCCTACACGCATGGCAGGCTGATGAAAATTAAAATATTGACTCATAAAATTACTGGTGAAGGTTCTTTAGCCAATCAAAAATAAGCCATGACTCAGGTATCCACCCCTGGTCAAGCGCATAAAACATGATTACTACCAACAAAACAATAACAATTAACCAACGTCCCCAAGGCCTTTGTCTGGGCGCCACATATAACGACATATCTTCGGCAGCCCAACGTGTCTTGTGTGCCTGGGCAGCATCTATGCGCACAGACTCTGGACAGGCGGACTCAAGCATGGACTGAATGGCTGCATCATCCAACTTTAAAAAACGTGCATAACTTCGCACCAACCAGCGCGTAGGCGCTCCGGCAGGCAAATCATCCCAGCGCTCTTGCTCTAAGGCTTCAATCTGAGGCACAGAATATTTAATCCTCAAACTGACCTGCTCTACGGTCAGCCCTTGAGCCTCACGCAATTGCTTTAGATATGGGCCGATACTTGCCTCAGGGCTATCTTCAATCATTGGCTCTTGGTCGGTGCTTGTCCCCATAGTTAGACTCTCATTGATGAACAATAGTTTTGTACTTAAGCTGATGAAGCCTGATGTGGCTGAATGAGTATTTTTTTGAGCTTGGGCATACGCTCATGAATACGGGTACGGTCTCGAATATCACCCGCTAACTGTCCACAGGCAGCAGCAATATCATCACCACGAGTTTTTCTGACAGTAGTCACTGCCCCACCCTCTGTCAAGCGCTGTGCAAATGCTTTAATAGTTTGAGGGTCTGAACAACGCAACTGCGTCCCTGGAAATGGGTTATAAGGAATGAGATTGAATTTTGAACGAACCTGTTTCGCAATATCTAATAACTGTTTCGCATGCTCGGGCTGATCATTGATTCCTGCCAGCATCACATACTCAAAGGTAATAAAATCTCGTGGCGCATAATCTAAATAACGATTGCATGCCTCCAATAGCTCGCGTAGCGGATACTTTTTATTTAACGGCACCAACCGATCACGCAACGCATCATTAGGGGCATGTAACGAAACAGCCAAAGCCACAGGGCAATCTTGGGCCAAACGATCGATCATAGGTACCACACCCGATGTGGACACAGTAACACGGCGCCTAGATAAACCATATGCATGGTCATCCAGCATCAGCCTCAAAGCGGTTACCACCGCAGAATAATTGAGCAAGGGCTCGCCCATCCCCATCATGACTACATTGCTCACAACACGCTCAGGCGCTGAGGACGCAGCCCGTGATTCCGTACGTACCCGCGTTAACTCTGGCTGGCGTTGCAATGTATGTTCCGCAAACCACAGCTGGCCAATAATTTCTGCTGCTGTTAAATTTCGATTAAATCCCTGATGCCCGGTAGAACAAAAAGGGCAGCCCACCGTACACCCTGCCTGACTAGAAATACACAATGTCCCCCGATCATCCTCAGGGATAAATACGGACTCTATAGCGTTATTGCCCCCCACATTAAACAGCCACTTAATTGTGCCATCTTCGGATGCCTGCTCTTGCGATGGGGTTAAGGCCTCAACTGTTGCCAACTCAATCAGCTGCTCACGAAAAACGCGAGCCAAATCGGTCATTTGCCCAAAATCGGCCACACCTCTTTGGTGTATCCAACGCATGAGCTGACGAGCGCGAAAGGGACGATTGCCCCATTCAGCCACTTGCGCCTCTAACTGTGCTCGTTCTAGACCTAATAAATTGATGCGGGGTGTAGTGGATGTCATAAATAGTACTTTTGCGTTAATGCGCCTCAAAAACTACCATCAATCTAGCTGACCCAGGCAGTACTGCCTGGGTCATACAACAAGCATTAACGGCTATAAATTTGACTAGAAGGAAAGAAAAATGCAATTTCCTCAGCAGCCGTTTCAGGGGCATCTGAACCATGCACAGCATTCGCATCAATACTTTGAGCAAAATCAGCGCGAATAGTACCGGGGGCTGCTTCTTGAGGGTTGGTGGCGCCCATGAGCTCGCGGTTTTTGGCAATCGCATTCTCCCCCTCGAGCACCTGCACGAACACTGGGCCAGAAATCATGAACTCAACCAAGTCGTTAAAAAATGGACGCTCTTTGTGAACTGCATAAAAGCCCTCGGCCTCTTGACGAGACAGATGCACCATACGTGCTGCTACGACCTTCAGACCAGCCTCTTCGAAACGGCTGATAATTTTGCCAATAACATTTTTGCCTACTGCATCAGGCTTAATAATAGAAAGGGTGCGTTCAATTGCCATGTATATTCCTATATTTGATATAACAAAGTGAAAAGCAATGTACTCACGCAAGTAAAATAGTGTGAACCACCACTTGCGCGCCACCATTTTAACACGCTCATGACAACCTGCTGTATCATCTATTAAAATGTGCGACGCCCCCTAGGGCGTGTTCTTTTTATTGCAATTTTGCCACGTATTCGCAACATAATGACCAAATCAACCTCTGAATCTTATCTGGATCAATTAGCCAAAAGTTTCAATCCACATGATATTGAACGCCGCTGGTACCCAAAATGGGAGCAGGCTGGCTTATTTAATGCTGGTGTTCATGTCACGCCACCTAGTGATGATGCGCGTGATGCGAACAATCAACCAAAACCTTTTGTCATCCAATTCCCCCCGCCCAATGTCACGGGCACATTGCACATGGGGCACGCATTCAATCAAACCATTATGGATGGTTTGACCCGCTATCACCGCATGAAAGGTTTTGATACAGCTCTAATACCGGGCACGGACCATGCCGGCATAGCGACTCAAATTGTGGTTGAACGCCAACTCGATGCCGAGCATATTTCTCGCCATGACTTAGGACGCGAGGCCTTTGTAGATAGAGTCTGGGCATGGAAAGAACAATCCGGCAATGCCATTTCTGCACAATTTAGACGCTTAGGGGCCTCTGCTGACTGGTCTCGCGAATACTTCACCATGGACGAACAAATGTCCAAAGGTGTGGTTGAAGCCTTTGTACGCCTCTATGATCAAGGATTAATTTATAGAGGAAAGCGTCTGGTCAACTGGGATCCCATTCTCGGTACTGCAGTTTCGGACCTAGAGGTCGTCAGCGAAGAGGAAAACGGCCATTTATGGACCATTCGCTATCCCTTAAAAACACCACGCAATGGCATTACACATCTCGTCATTGCCACCACACGGCCAGAAACCATGCTGGGTGATGTCGCGGTAATGGTCCATCCCGAAGACGAGCGCTACCAAGATCTTATTGGTGAAACTGTCATCCTGCCCCTAGTAGGTCGAGAAATCCCCATTATTGCCGATGATTATGTAGATCCTGAGTTCGGCACGGGCGCAGTCAAAGTAACGCCCGCACATGATTTTAATGACTATGCGGTGGGACAACGTCATCAACTTGAGTTGATCAATATCTTAACGCTCGATGCACGCATCAATGAGAATGCCCCAGCCGCCTACCAAGGCCTTGATCGGTTTGAGGCGCGCAAAAAAATCGTTGAAGACCTCAAAGCTTGTGATGCTTTAGTAGCAGTAAAACCTCATAAACTTATGGTGCCACGCGGTGATCGAACCAAAGCAATTATTGAGCCCATGCTAACCGACCAATGGTTTGTGGCCATGAGCAAACCGGCCCCCGCAGGCAGCTTACACCCAGGAAAAAGCATCACCCAAGTAGCCCTTGAAGTCGTTGCAAACAAAGAAGTCCGCTTCGTACCAGAAAACTGGACCACAACATACAACAATTGGTTAAACGACATCCAAGATTGGTGTATTTCCAGACAGCTCTGGTGGGGGCACCAAATCCCTGCGTGGTACAGCGAAGAGGGAGCAATCATTGTTGCACGCAATGAGCAAGAGGCTTATGAGCGCGCACGCGCCCAAGGCATTGAGGGTCCACTGACCCGTGATGAAGACGTACTAGATACATGGTTCTCCTCTGCTTTGGTTCCCTTTACCACCATGGGCTGGCCTGAAGAGACAGCAGATCTCGACAAATACCTCCCCTCTAGCGTGCTGGTGACCGGCTTCGATATCATTTTTTTCTGGGTTGCCCGCATGATTATGATGAGCATGCACATGACCGGCAAGGTGCCCTTTCAAACCGTCTATGTACACGGTCTGATCTGTGACATGGAAGGGAAAAAAATGAGCAAATCACAAGGAAACACCTTAGACCCTGTCCATGTTATCGAAGGCATTGATCTAGACAACCTTATTAAAAGCCGCACCACAGGCCTGATGAATCCCAGTCTGGCGGATAAAATTGCTGCGCGCACCCGCAAAGACTACCCCGAAGGCTTTGCTGACTATGGTACCGATGCCTTGCGCTTTACCATGGCTGCCTATGCCACTTTAGGGCGCAACATCAACTTTGACCTTAAACGCTGTGAAGGCTACAGAAATTTCTGCAACAAGCTCTGGAATGCCACACGCTTTGTGCTCATGAATACTGAGCAGGCCGCTCCGATGCAACAAGCAGCAGCTGACCATAGCGCCCGCTCATACCCCGATCGCTGGATCCTCAGTGCATTGCAACGCCTCAAAAATCAGGTAGCACGAGGGTTTCGCGAATTCCGTTTTGATAATATTGCCAATGCCATTTATCACTTCGTTTGGGATGAGTATTGTGACTGGTACCTAGAAATAGCCAAAGTGCAATTGCAACAGGGAGATGCAGCACAGCAGCTCGCAACTCGTCAAACACTGCTACAGGTCCTCGAAGAGGTGCTGCGCCTTGCGCACCCGTTGATTCCCTTCATTACAGAAGAATTATGGCAAAAGGTCTCGGTATTAGCAGGCACCCGCCAGGCCGATGAAGATACCAGCATCAGCATCCAAGCGTATCCTGAAGCTGATACAACGCTCATCGATGAGGAGGCAGAGCGCGAAGTAGCAACCTTAAAGGCCTATGTAGATGCCATTCGCACATTACGCGGTGAAATGAATCTCTCGCCTGCGGAACGCGTTCCCTTACTGGCTCAAGGAGATACCCAACGAGTCGCTATTAACCAACACTACCTAATGGCTCTTGCACGTCTAAGCGAGGTACACATTCTGGAGGCACTGCCTGATAACATGGGCGCACCCACACAAGCAGTCGGCAATACCTCACTCATGCTGCATGTAGAAATAGACATTGAAGCAGAAATCAAGCGCCTGAACAAAGAGCTTGAGCGCCTCAATCAGGAAATTCAGCGCGCTGAGGGCAAACTACAAAACAAAAATTTTGTTGAACGCGCTCCAGAACATGTTGTTCAACAAGAGCGTGATCGCCTCAGTAACTTTACTGAAACCAAACAAACCCTCCTTGCGCAACTGCAGCGCCTACAATAAATAAAAAAGGCAACCCAATATCGGTTGCCTTTTTAATGCCTGCGCTCTTTTTTCAGCTTATTTAAAGCTGCTTGCTTGCGTGCGCGGCGAGATGGAATGGGTATTGGAGCATGAGCCAACAAAGCACGCACCTCACACTCTCCCTGCTCCTTAAGCTGAGTCAAAAAGTACTCATCTTCTGCAGTTAACCATCCTTGGCAACGGGCATTTTTGATCAGCTCAGGCCGACGCCCTGCAGTTAATAGCAGTGATTGCTGCCGCCGCCACTGTGCAATTGCTCGGTGATCACCAGAACAAAGCACTCGAGGCACCGAACGTCCCTGCTCATCGATTTCGGGGCGCGTATAATGCGGACTATCCAACAAACCGCCCAGCCCTTCATGAAATGAATCACGCGCAGCAGATTGTTCATGGTTGAGCACGCCCGGAACCAAACGCACTACAGCGTCAATCATTGCCAAAGCCGCAAACTCTCCCCCAGACAATACAAAATCACCCAGGGACACCTCATGGGTCACATGCGTATCAATAAAACGCTGATCAATGCCTTCATAGCGACCACAAATCACAATCGCTCCCGAGCCTTGTGCCCAACTCTGAGCCAAGGCCTGATTAAAAGGCTGTCCTGCGGGGCTGAGTAATACCACCTCTGTATCTAAACCGCATGCCTGGCGCGCTGCTTGAGCCTCAGCCAAAGCAGCCTCTAAAGGAGCTGCCAGCATAACCATGCCGGGTCCCCCACCATAGGGCCGATCATCTACAGTACGGTGCGTATCCGTCGTATAATCACGAGGATTCCAACATGATAGCTCCCACATCCCCTCCTGATGTGCGCGCCCCGTCACCCCATACTGAGTCACCGCAGAAAATACTTGCGGAAATAGGCTAATAACATCAAAACGCAACATAGGCAATGGAACAGCGCAGAACACTGCGCATGAACGGATGAAGGAAACAGTCGGCGCTTTAGAAGCCAAGCGGCCAATTCGTATAAATTTCCTTTGCCTCTACGTCTACCCGCAGCACATGCGCCTCAACAAAAGGAACTAATGACTGTTGGACGCGTTTCTTTTTATCGCGCAAAGGAATAAAGGCGCCCTCTTGAGAAAGCACCCCTCTGTCCACCACTAAAACGGCATGAGCCCCATTATCAAACACATGGCTCACCTGACCTAAAAAAGCATCGGCCTGTGCAGCCTCTGCCTCCGTACCCTGCTCAGCAACAGAATCGGGCTGACCATACACACGGCAACCCAGCAAATCTACCCAATAGTATTCATCAGCTGGCAAAGGCGCGAACTCAGCTCGCGGCAACCACACCGTATGGCCACGCAAAGCTTCGGCCTGATCTCGGTCATTGTACCCCTCAGGCAAAGCAATCACAGTATTGCTATGAGGGCGAGCCTGTGCGATCGACAGTGGGATGAAGGTAGCCGCGCCCTGCTCGAGGACTGACTCGGGCGCTTTTAACCACCACTGCTTGGTCTGTACTAAAGTCTCGAAACCGTCTGTATACGGACGAACTTTAATCCAGCCTCGCACACCAAAAGCAGACATCACATGACCAAGCTCTACCAAATCGTGTGGCACAGAGCCACCGAAAGGAGACTGATCGACGGTCATAAATCAATCAGATTAAACAGCTGTTTGGACTTGCTTGCGGTACTCTTTGACTAGACGGCGTACTGCAGGAGATACCTGAGCACCATTGTCTACCCAATATTGCACGCGATCGAGCTCGATGCGAAGATTTTCTTGGCCTTCGGCACCAACAGGGTTATAAAAACCCAAACGCTCAATAAAACGACCATCGCGTCGTACCTTAGAGTCAGCAGCCACTAGAGTATAAAATGGGCGCTTTTTAGAGCCACCACGGGCTAGGCGAATTACCACCATTGATAATCCCTTTTATATTGGTTAAGAAAATGCGTAAAGCCAACTATTCTACCACTTAGAATAGAAAAGCGGAAAAGTATTTAGATTTTTTACCACAGAACAACAGCGGTAATAGAACTTAGGCTTACTTTTAGCGCTTTTTCAAGTAATGTGCAATACCTTCTTTAGCACCTACTCTGCACTCCTGCTGCGCAAGCAGCTCATGTTTCGCCTGCGCAGCAAAAGCCTGAAAATCCTCTTTGGCATGAGGGTCCGTAGTAATCACCTTGAGCACCTCCCCACTATTGATTTGGGCTAAGGCTTTTTTTGCCTTTAGGATCGGCAATGGACACTTGAGTCCAGAAGTATCAATTTCTAATTGAACCGCAAAATTTATTCCCGTACTCATGCCCCCACCTTTTTTTGTACCCAAGGCAGCACACTCTCTAAGGCCTGCTCTAAAGCAGCTACATTCGTCCCCCCGCCCATAGCCATATCAGGGCGACCGCCCCCTTTGCCATCGACTTGCTGGGCAACCATAGAGACTAACTCACCTGCCTTAATCTGCTGCGTGACATCCTTGGTCACTGCAGCGACTAAATTAACCTTATCAGCATGGGTGGTCGCCAGCACTATTACTGCCGTACCTAACTTATTCTTGAGCTGATCGGCTGTGCTGCGTAATGCCTTTGGGTCAGCACCGGGTAATGCAGCGGCCAATACTTTAAGGCCACCATCTAAAGTCTGCGCTTGGGCGGCTAAATCCTGACCGGCTGCTGCTGCCACCTGATCCTTGAGACGGTTCTGCTCACGTTCAAGCTGACGTATTTGCGCTTGCAGTTGACTAATGCGCTCAGCGACCTTGTCTGGAGTGGTTTTAAGCTGCTCGGTTGCACTTCGCAACTGCTGCTCGGTCTGCTGCACCCAGCGTAGCGCATTCAACCCAGTTAACGCCTCAACTCGACGGATACCGGCTGCAACCCCACCTTCAGAAACAATTTTGAACAAACCAATATCACCAGTTGCGCGCACATGGGTACCTCCGCATAACTCCCGGGAAGTCCCAATATCTAACACGCGCACCTCACTGTCATATTTTTCACCAAAAAGGGCCACTGCCCCAGAATCGACAGCCTCATCGAAGCTCATTAACTGAGCCCTGACTGGCTCGTTAGCAAGAATCTCATTATTAACAATGGCCTCAACAGCAGTAATTTGCTGTGCCGTAAGAGGAGCATCATGAACAAAATCAAAACGCGTTTTTTCTGCGTCGACTAATGATCCGCGCTGCTGCACATGCTCCCCCAGTACTTCTTTGAGTGCCTTGTGCATTAGATGGGTTGCGGAGTGATTACGAATGGTTGCCTCACGATGCGCGTAATCAACCTGTGCAGACAACTTATCGCCGACTTTGAGCTGCCCTTGCTGAAGCACCCCGTGGTGACCAATAACTTGGCTAGAAATATTTTGGGTATCTTGAACCTGAAACAAGGCGGTATCATTATGCAGCGTGCCAATATCGCCTACTTGACCACCCGCTTCGGCATAAAACGGAGTCAGGTCTAACACCACAACAGCCTCTTGACCGCTTTCTACAGACTGTACTGAGGTGCCATCAACATACAGAGCCTGTACTGTTGTGTCATCAACAACAAGGTGCTCATAGCCTTTAAAAGTTGTCTGCACCCCATCATAGCTCAGTCCTTGGGCAGCATGGAACCGACCCGCAGCGCGGGCGCGTTCACGCTGTTGCTCCATAGCCTGATCAAAGCCATCAAAATCCACCTGAACATCGCGCTCACGACAAATATCCGCGGTTAAATCAACGGGAAAGCCATAGGTGTCATATAGCGTAAATAAGGTTTGGCCATCTAAAACCTCATTAGGCTGTAATGATGCCAAGGCCTCATCCAAAATGCGCATGCCATGCTCTAAGGTCTCTATAAAACGCTCTTCCTCTTGTTTGAGCACCTGCTCAATACGATCTTGCTGCGTTACTAAATCAGGATAAGCCTCACCCATTTGCTCTGCTAAAGCAGCAACCAAACGATAAAAGAAAGGACGATTTTGACCTAATTTATGGCCATGACGCAAAGCTCGACGGATAATGCGACGCAATACATACCCTCGCCCCTCATTGCCAGGAATCACCCCATCAATGATCAGAAAAGCGCAGGCACGAATATGATCAGCAATGACCTTTAAAGAATTATCGCTAAGATCTTGAGCGCCAGTTTCCCGAGCAGCAGCTCGAATCAACGCCTGAAAAATATCAATTTCATAATTCGAGTGCACTCCTTGTAGGACTGCTGCAATACGCTCTAACCCCATCCCTGTGTCAACACACGGCTTGGGCAATGGTGTCATGGTGCCATCAGCTGAGCGGTCATATTGCATGAACACCAAGTTCCAAATTTCAATAAAACGGTCTCCGTCCTCATGCTCGGATCCGGGAGGTCCTCCCCAAACCTCTGGCCCATGGTCATAAAAAACTTCTGAGCACGGACCACAAGGACCTGTGTCAGCCATTTGCCAAAAATTATCCGACACATAGCGCTGCCCTGCTTCATCCCCTATACGAATAATACGCTCTTGGGGAACGCCTATTTCCTTATGCCAAATATCGTAGGCCTCATCATCTTCAGCATAAACAGTGACCCAAAGCCGCTCTTGAGGCAAACCAAACACCTGAGTCAAAAGCTCCCAAGCATAATGAATGGCATCATGCTTGAAATAATCACCAAAGCTGAAATTACCCAGCATCTCAAAAAAAGTATGGTGGCGCGCGGTATAGCCTACATTTTCCAGATCATTGTGCTTTCCTCCCGCGCGCACACAGCGCTGTGAGGAAACCGCACGGACATAAGGACGCTGCTCTTGCCCTGTAAACACGTCCTTAAACTGAACCATCCCAGCATTAGTAAATAACAATGTTGGGTCATTGGCAGGCACCAAAGACGAAGAGGGTACTAATTGGTGGCCCCGCTCTTCAAAAAAAGATAAAAACTTTTGACGAATTTCCGATGTCTTCATGAATTGCTGCGCTGTAAAAATAAAGAGGCCAATTATATCCTGGAACAAAAAGGGGATAACACTATCCTAGCAAATATAATTTGCTTATCCCGATAAGACAATGCAAACGTTCATAATACCAACCTTTGCGATTTCTTAATAGTTTGGCCCATTGATACGACATAAATAAGTACGATAGTAATTATTCTCTACATTTTGAAATACAGCAATGACAATTGGCGTATAAAAGGGAGGGCACCCACATAACCCAGTGCGGGGATTCGTGGTCTCTCCTAAAATAGGATGAGTACAATACCCGTATTGATCCGTAATAAAATGCCCCCCATCTTGACCTACTGAATGCTGCCATTTTCCATCTCGGCAAAGTAATAACATGGGCAAATGGACATCATGGGCCATTGCCCCTGCCTCATTACAGCTTTGCCCTGCTTGAGCTGTATGCTTCATCACCACAGCCCCCTCAGCATAAATATCAGTTTGACCGTAAATCGGCCCTCGTACCGTCAATTGATTTTGAAACTGCGGATCTCGTTCATCCCTAACCCGCAAATAGCGACTCCATAACTGCTCCCCCTGTACTGCCAAAGCGATGGTTCCTTCGGGCAATGAACCAATATTGGCAAAATAATTAGGCCAACGAAAATGAGCGGCTGCTAACCATTGCTCATAAGGGGCTTGTACCGCTAGCCCTGCCCCTCCCGTAATTTCGCGCCAAACTCCTAGGGCATAAGCATCAGCCTCCCCTGATTTTTTTTGCAATGGCTGCTGACTCACAATCAAGGCATGTAAAAAACAAGGTTCTTGAATACAGGGAGTCTGTGGAAAAACCCATAACCAAGCTGGCGGCTCAAAGGCATGATTCAATGCTGTGCTTAATAAGCCTAGCTGCTGTAGCTCTTGAATGGTTGGGTGCTGCCAATCAGATACCCACTGTCCATCTAATCTAATAGGCGTATAAGGAGAAGCCTTAATGAGCTCTTGGCCATAAGTTTCTATATAACGCTCAAGTGCCTGCTGTAAGGCCTGCATCCAAATAGCAGTGGCTTGCACCTGTAACTCTGTCCTTTTCTCTGCCCACGCACCTACTGCCCAAACAGCTGTTAATAACACTAAGCCCATCACCACAACATACTCAAGCAAGGCACTTCCACGTTGCGCGAGCTGCTTTTTATGAGCCATCCCATCCATAATGCAATACCCTAGCGAACAATAAATCTGAACGTATTCACCTCCCCATCCTCACATTGCTGCTGCGCATAAAAAGCATTGTAAGTGCGTTGAGGGCTTTTCACCTCTGTTAAGCGACCTTCTGGCCCAACATAAATTTCATCAGCCAATTGGTGCAATACTGTTGCTAAAGCAGGGCACGCCGCATGATGGACAGATGTCAACCGCAGCTCCAATGCTCGCCCTCCCTCTCGTTCATGAATAAACAACTGCCCCCCTTTTCCTAAACCATGCTGCACCACCGTTTGCCCCCCTTGTTCTTGAATAGTAAATACTGCCTTTTCTTTATTTTGACGTGAAAAATGCTGTATATCCATGCCTTTATAGTGAGGCTCTCCATGTACAGAAGCATTTAGATGCTGCCGTAATACATAATGAGCAAGCGCTTCACCAACCTTAGGCACACGATTTTCAACTAAATATCCCTGAATCGCTGGAATGGCCAATATAGCTAATAGCAAGATAATAACCGTTACCACTGAAATCTCTATGAGCGATAAGCCGCGCTGCCCATATCCCTCCTTCTGTCGGGGTGAATAAGCTGTACGCATGCAAACATTCATTACCTCTTTGCTCATTTCCTCCCTCCAATTAAACAAATACATTAATTAAGCCCTGACGCAGCTCTTCAAAAACTCGATAATGCCAAAACAACATTGACAACAATGCTCCCACTGCACCCAGCAATACTGCCCAACGCACCATCACAACCAAACGATTTAAGCGTTCTTCTATGCGATTAGCTAATCGCTGCGCAGTCAGCATACAAGCCTGAGCAAAAGAATGCCCTTCGGCCATGTCAATCAAAAACCATAGATCTTCTTTATCTAATAGCCCTGTGGCAAAACTACCCGCTCCGGTATGCCCTTGCACAATACGCTGTTGCACTTGTTGAAGACGCATACGGAGCCAAGGAATAGAAGTGTCAGCCAGCCGATGTATAGCGGCCTCAAGAGATAAAGGCACATGCTCCAAAGCAAGTAACACCCCTAAGATATGCAATAGCCCATAAGCGGATATAAGCCGATAACTATTCCAAGGCTCTAACCGATCTAACAATAAACGTGTAGCTCCTACCAAGCGGCTTAATGAGTAATACACCCCCATCACACAACCAAGCAGCGTAATGGGTATCCAATACCCATACTGCACCAACCACTCTGCTGTACCAAATAAAGCTCGGGTAGCCATGCCATAATGCTCTGCAGGCACATAAGAAAATACCCGTTTTAATTCTGGAACTGTTAATAAAGGAATCAAAACTAAGGCGCCCCCAACTATAAAGAGGGCCAAAAAAGCAGGCCACAAGAGAGTCAGTCCGCGCTTTTTTAAATTCCATAAAATCTCTTGCTGATAGGCCAAAAAACTAAAAGCCTGAGTCAAACTACGCGACCCGTAATGTTGACATACCCGAATCACTTGTAATACCTCAGGCGAAAAGCTCCCATGCCAAGCAGCAGCTAAATCCCCGCCATAATGATGGAGGCGATGCAGCCAAAGCTGCGCCAAACGCCCCCTTATATGATGCGATCCATAGCGCTGCAATTCTTTTTCAAAAATCCCTTTAAAGGTCTGTGATGAAGAGTGATGTTTTAACAAGGCGGCCAGATAGCGTAAATACGCTACTCGGTACCGCCTAAACCGCCATTGCCACCAAATAATTAGCCACCGCTCATACATCTCAGTTGACTCCCTGAACCCTTGGCAAAACAGTACACTGTCGCGTTATCCAAGGTGTTTGTTCTGAGTAGAATGCTGCCAAGCTTGCCACTGAGGGGCATCAAAAAAACCGAAATAATGCTCGATCTCAAACAGGTCTAGTACCCCTTGCTGCGCTTTGCGCCAAGCAGCTGAATAGATGCATGGTTGCTGCACAGATACATGGGGCTGCCAAAGCTCAGCAACTACAGTACGCCCCGAATATCCCGCTAAGCCTCGCTTGGCCCAAATAGCACACGCCTGACATCCTTGGGGATTGCGTACGTATAACTGCTCAAACCCATCCTCCCCCCAAAGCTGCTTTACTTGGCGGAGCCAATCTCTAAAATGACGAAATTGATAAAAAGCCGCGGCAAGACCGGCTGGAAATTGTGTGAGTTCTCGCACTGGCAGTGCACATTGAGTACATAATTTGGGGAGTAATTCTTGATGTACCAACAATCTCAATACTCCGGGGGTGCGCAGTAATTCCGGATCAACACCAATAAAACTAGAACTCAAGCGCTGGGGAATTAATCTAGCCCGCGCAGCATGCACTGTAGTAAATACACGTACCCCAGAGGTTGCTAAATCAGTAAAAGCTTGTGCAGTTTCAGGATCACGGATTTCGCCTAAAAGTACGTCTGTCATCGCTGAACGCTTTAACGCGCGCAATTTTGCTCCAAACTGTTGATGAGTATCCTCATCTAACTCTCGAGCTAAAGAGACTTGAATGGCACGGGGAATACGATACTCAACAGGATCCTCTAAAGTTATTACTTTGCGCCACGCGGGCAAGTGACGCACCAAAGCGGCCAAAGCAGTAGATTTTCCAGAGCCTACAGAACCTGAAAATATAATGGCACCGCGCTCACTTAAGGCGGCCTGTAATAATAAATGCTGCTGCTCAGAAAAATACCCTAACTCACTGAGCTCAAATGCTGCTTCTTGTTCTTGTCCTAATATTCTTAAACAAACGCTTGGACCATCAACGGCGGCTAAGGAGGCCCAACGTAACCGTATGATTTGCCCCCCAATATCACACTCCAGTCTGCCTTGCTGCTCCTGATAGACATCAAATACTGGAGCATTGCCTCCTTGTACATTCATCCAAGCCACAGCCAACATATCGCGTAACAAGGCAGTCTGCATAGATTTAAACACTGAAGGCTGTACATAGCGGCCGGCAACAGTGTAATAAACCGGTGAAAAAGGCTCTCCTAAATACAAATTAATATGTAAATCACTGGCTTCATTATGCACTCCCCAACGCACAAGCTCTACAAACATGGCATATAACTCTGCTTCACTGCGGGTACTGTACTCTAGAGATCCCCCTTTAGCAGACAATGATTGAGCTTTGGTCGGCAAGGTGCGACGTACGGCCAAAAGAACGGCCGCATCGACCACTACGTAAGCAATTTGTGCAAATTGATACCCTTGCTCAACAAGAGCATGAATAAGGCTCCGCACAGCATCACTATAAATCGCCTCTTGGGTTACTAATAAGGTGACTCGTCCATCCACACACATCACGGGCAATACATCACGCAATAGTTTGCCATTTAAATCCAACTGCTCATGTAACCCATGACTTAATGCAGGCTGTAAGGATTTAATTTGCTCAAGATTGCTACAATGTTTGCTTTCTCCTAAAGCCGTAATCGCAGCCTTATCGTGACAAGCACTTACATGAGATAAGTGCGCTTGCTTGCCCCATGATAAAAAGCCATGGCGGCGCCACCGCTTAAAAAGCCTAGAATATGTGCCGAACATGCCCTCTCCTTTGCCTTGTATGAATAATGTTTAGCATCTCTACCTCCTGTAACCACTCCTTTCTCACACGCTCTCTAAGGAAAGGTTGGTACGATGCACTGCTGTACTTTTTCTTGGGCAACCAGTAGCTCAACACAAGGCCCTAAAACACTTTCTAAAACAATAAACTCAGCCCCCAATGCCCCTAAAGGGTGCTTCTGTCCCGGAACAAATAGATAATCTTTATCTTGATGGCGTAATTGCACATAGATTTCAGAACCCACCCCATACAGAGAAAGCAGCTCTATTTCATGAGGACACCCAAACGGGCACTCTCGGGCATGAGCACTAGTCTGCTGCCCCATGGACTGTATTGTTTCATTGCTATTGTTTTGCATTAAGTATTCTGTTTCCTGCTGCATTAACTCATGTACGGCTTGATAGGTCTGCTCCCAAGGGGCTTGAGCAAAAGCACCACTAATTAGGCCCATGCTTAAGCACCCAAATAGACTCATTTGAAAGCTCATGCACTTAATAAAGCGACGCATCATCTACCGCTCCCTCTAAGGTCAAATGTAATTGACTATGCTTTAAACTCAATTCAGTAGGAGGATGAACCTGCAGCACGGCGCGATACCAATGAATATGCGCTGGAGCGTCATACCATAAATGCGCGGAACGTAATGGCCCCTGGATGCGCACCGGACTTCTATTGGGCCACTCAGCTAAGGTCCACTGCTTGGGCTGATAACTTAATGACAAAAAAGCCACTCGCTGTTTGTGCAAATAACTCAAAAACTGCAATTGTGTCCGCTGTCCAACAGGAGCCCACCTGTCAGACCCAAGCGCCACCACAGGAAAATGCACTCGTATCGTGTCTAAATCGATGACTTGTATCTGTGTCTCCCAGTCCTGTTGAGATAAAAAATAGTGTGCATCTGCTGATTGCTGTTGTTTTTGATAATCGGCAGTACAGTGCCACCCTGCTAAAGACTGCTGTAATTGACATGATGCGTGACTCAGCAACCAACCTTGGGCATGCACAGGCAATGTATATAAAAACTCTAACAGTGGCTGTAGCACTGCCCTTGGGTGCAGCTCCAAGAGCAGCGGAGGGTGATCGGCTGCAGTCTCTACCTCTTTATTCAGCACGCCTGCCGCCTGACGTGCGGTCCAGCCTACTGCACCATAGTAGAGCAGCGCTCCGCCTCCTAATAACAACCCAGCTATTAAGCGGCGGCGCTGGATACGCTGCCGAGGCCGTAATCGTGTTTGTTCTATCCACTCCCCCCCTGCCACAGGCGCAATCAAAGCCGACCAATCTATATAAGCTGTTGAACCATGCAAACAACGCAGTTTGGGATTATCGGCCAATACCTCAGCCATAAATGACTGTGCTTGCTCTAATCTTTCAAAACACTGATCACCTCGTACTAATACACGCCCTTTTTGGGCTGCAGCAAACCAATAATGACCTGTAGGCAGGCGAATGATGGCTGCTACTTTCTGCTCCTTATTTATGCGGGCAAAGAATGCTGCTGCAGCAAGATATACGGGGTGTCCTGAGCGACGAACACGTTGCGTACTCAGACCTACTGAGCACATCTGCTCACCAGTTAACACCCAGCTTTGCGCTCCTAGTTGTTTAATGAGTCTATAGGCTTGAGCCTGTGCATTAGCCTCTAATAAAGCGTACC
The DNA here is from genome assembly GCA_937995985.1 of uncultured Alcaligenaceae bacterium. Taxonomy (GTDB): domain Bacteria; phylum Pseudomonadota; class Gammaproteobacteria; order Burkholderiales; family Burkholderiaceae_B; genus Paenalcaligenes. Next base: position 64,987 of record CALKIR010000009.1, on the reverse strand, counting down.
AACGCAGCCCAAAAGACCAGACGACGGCTTGCTGATTCCATGTTTCAGAAAACTGTACCTTCATTCTTACCCCCACCCAGTACAGGCAAGCGTGTGCCTAAGCTCATTTAGCCCTCTTCAACTTGCACGGTCACGATCACAAAAGTACGCGTTTGTTCTTGGCCATAATGATCGCCTCCTCCAAACAATAAAGGAGCACCTGGATTTAAGCGGCGTTGAGTTGAATCTCGATGCTCACGTTCAAATCCTGAAATTAATAGCGGCTGCCCTGGGTGCACCAGCACCTGCTGAACTATTCCTGCCCCATCAATTGCTATTTGCTGTATTTTCATGTTTTGCTGTGGACTGCCTACTGCAATGGTTTCCAGAGGCTGCGCTACTGTACTGTCATAGGCAATGGATAACAGCACCTGCCCATCCTCTTGAATGTCTGGGATTACCGTTAATAAGGTGCCCACAGTTTCTTCACGCTGACTTAAACTTACTGCGCTGCCCTCATACCCGCCCCCTAACCACTGAGGTGTGGTTTCCACCTTGTCTATATAAGAAAAGGTGGTCCGTAAGGCGTGGGTAACCGGCCTTTTATTGAGGGTAAAAATAGGCACGGTATGGCGTCTCACAACGCGGGTATGCTTAGATAGAGCGTGTATGAGCGCCTCAGAGCCAGAAAAGCTCCCAGTGTTAATGCCCAGTGAAAGCTCGTTTTGCCCCGCAGCCAAGGTATTTACCGCGCTGCTATAGTCCGCATGAATGCGAGCTCTATCAAATACTATGTGCCAATCGATACTGCGCGCAGCATCCTCAGTAAGGCTTACTGTTAATTCTTCGAACATAAGTCGCACGCGCTGCTTCAGGAGCCTACTTTCTGCCTGTATAAATTGCTCCATTTGTTGCACTGCATGAGGCACATCTTTAACCACAATAGTCCCGCTCCCATCCGCAAGTACCTCTATGGTTCCTGCTCGGGTCATAAACGCACGCAGCTTTTCTTTCATACCCATTAGAATGTCAATATTATGACCTCTTAGCTCTGTTCCTGAAGCACTCTGAAAGCCATGCTCTGCAGTATTTTCCTGTTTGCCTAATTGAGCATGAGTCTGGGTCTCTAAGCCCAAAGTAGGCAACTTGAAAAAACGAGTAATGGTTTTATAGAACTCTATTTCTTGTCCCTCATAGCGCCAATAAATAGATAACTGAGCACTAATCCTATCTAGAGTATGAGCTAATGGCTCTGCAGGTCCATGTAAATAAATTAAGGGGGGCTTGGTATCTTGATTTTGAGCAATCCCGGCCTCAAAATCACGAGGCAAAAATGCCGTAGAGGGCAAAAGCGCCTCTGGCTGTATGCGTACGGGTATTCCTGTGGCCAGAGTGATGCGTTGCGCTACTTGCTCCAAAGTCAGCCCTCCCTCTGCAAATAACAAATGTGTTTCTACTTTCTTTTGCAAGGCCTTTGGCAGCACCACATGCTCGGCTAAAGGTATGGGTGTGCCAACTACCCAGGGGGCATCAATATGCTGCACCAACTGATTGTGCCCTTTGAGGCGCAAAGCACGCTCAAACCCTTGTCGATACTGCTGCTGCTCGTGATAGGTATGCCTATGCTCCTCCTCAAAACTTTTTTGCTGCGTCTCTAAAGCACATGCTGTGAGCCCCCCTACCAAACTCAGCCCTCCCACGACAAGGCAGCCTTTCCTCAAATACCCCATTGCATGCCGCATTCGTCTCATTACCTCTCCTCTTTGCTCACTTATGCTTGGCACTACGTATATACTCACTGGTTGAACCGTCCGGACTCCCCTCCTAACCAACAGAACTGCGATTCAGGAATAACTCGCAAGACTCTATTACGATAAAAACAAGCTCTTAAAGGCTGTGCGCTCAGCTGTACGCTCTGCAGTAACTGCTCTATGGACTGTTCAAATGACCCTTCAAACTCAGCTTTATTCACAATGGGGTAATCGACCTGCAACCCCCAATGTTCATCAGCAAAAAACCACCCTGCTTGCTTGGCCCAACGCTGCAAAGCTTGTCTTAACGTATGATCTGCGGGTTCAATGCTAAAACGCTCCGTGCGACGCTTCGGTGTGGTCTCTGTTTTATCGTGCTCTTTGGGACTCCTGTCAGCAGCTTTGTGGTGCTGAGGTGAAGACATCGCCTCTTGTGCGGCAGTGCGTAACGCTTGTGCAAGCTCTGTTTGTGAGCTGTGCTCATGTGCGGCCGTGGGTGTTTCAGGTGGGTGCGGCGCTCTCTGCTGTAGTTGCTTGTTAGGAGGTGGGTTAGTTGGCTTGGATTCTTCTGCAAAATGATTGCGATTCGCTATTGTGCTCCCATACTGCGCTTGAGCTTGTAACTGCCCACCTTGAAACAATAAATTGCGCCATGTCCCTTCTATCACGACATAAGGCTCGAAATACTGATACTGTACGGCATGGTACCGACCATCTTGATAAGCAAATATGGCAGGCAAATGTTGCCCAGGACGAAACTGCAACCAAACTTGATGCTGATTATTAAATACTTGTAGTGGCGCAACCGCACGCTCTCCTGAAAGCCGCCAATTAAAATCAAAGGCGCCTGCTGACAGCACAGCGGCGGACGGATCATAGGGTGGAACTAAAGGCACACAGCCACTCAGTGCCCCCATAACCATCACCATGATAACGAACTGCCTCATTAGTTTTTCCCCAAAAAAAAGCCTAGGACTATGCCTAGGCTTAATCATGAATGAGTTTTAAAGCAAAAACTATTTGGGAAAATCCGTTGAGTGAAAATGATCCTGATCGAACGAACACTCAATGTTTCTTGTGGTATAGGGCTGTTCAGCTAAAACTATTTAGCGCTGTGCCATTAACTTATTTGCTTGGGTTGCGGCTTCTTCTAGAGCAGTAATAGCTGTTTTTTGCCCATTTAAAGCTTCATCAAGAGTTTGATTAAATAAGGCCCGAATCAAGTGGTAATTATGCACCTTAAAGCCGCGTGTAGTGGCTTCTGGTTTTTGGTTATACACAGCAACTAATGATTTCCACTCACCGATAGGACCATAATAGCGATCATCAGTATTATCAAAAGCCTGCTTGGTCAGAGGTAAAAACCCTGTTTTTTGATACCACTCGGTTGCTTGTGCAGGCTCTGCTAACCAAGTTATAAAAGCAGCCGTGGCTTGATCAGCCGCTGCCCCATGCCCCCCTATCGCCCATAAGCCACTGCCTGTAACAAAAGGATTCCCTGGGTTTTCTGTCACTTGGGGATAATAAGGCAGCCCTGTCACAGAGAATGTAAGATCGCCTTGATCCATAAAATAACCCAAATTTCCCGAATTTGATAACAACGCTCCGCACTCTCCTTGAGCAAATCGCTGCGTTGCTAATGCATTAAACTCTGGAGGGGTCATAATTTCACTGCGCACCCAGCTAATCATGGTAGATAAATGGCGCACATAAAGTGAATTAAAGTTAAATCCCTGTTGCTGGCCTGCACCACCAGGATAAAACTGCTTATTGACTGCGGCAAGATTTTCTAAATTAATCGATACAGGCTGATCGGAGGTAATGGGACAGCGTCGAGTAGCATTATTGGCGACCTTGACCAGCTGTCCTTGCAACTCATTCCAAGCACGGCTGGGCTTCCCCCCCTCAATCTCCGCTTTTTCAAAGGCGGCCGTGTTATAAAACATGACCGGTATTTCTGCCATTAACGGCAGCGCTAATAAACGCCCCTTAGTATCATGCATAAAATTATTTTCACTAGGCAAGAACCAAGTTGCCTCCTTCATGGGCGCATTGGCAAGCAGTTGATACATGGGACGAATATAGGTACGCGTTGCCACATCATCAAGGCCCGTTGTCTCTGGCAGCTGTACTAAATTAGGACGCTGATTTTCTGGCGTAGCAGACAATGCTTCATCCAGCGCCTCAACATCATAAAAGTCCTTTAATACAACTTTGACCTCATCCTGGGAACGGTTGTATTTTTTAACCATGCTCTCAAATACCTGAGCATTATGCTCATTGAGGGCGTACCATACTTGTATTTCCGTCGCTGCCCAGGCACTAGAGGCCGCACCCATTGCCGTCACACAAAAAGCGGTCGTCAAAGCGCAACGCCAGCGCTGAAGAGAGAAAATTTTTTTCATAAGCTTCATCTTAAATAGGGAAAATCTAATTCGGGAGACTGCTGACCCATCACATCGGCCAACAACTTTGCCGATCCTACACTCATTGTCCAGCCCAGATTACTGTGGCCAGTATTAATATAAAGATTCTTGATGGCCGTCCGGCCAATTAATGGAACATTAGTTGGGGTGGCCGACCGTAACCCAGACCAAAAGCGCACATGTGTGGGCTCAATGCATGCTCCAAAGTAACGCTGCGCATGCGCAGCAATAAGCTGACACCGATAATCATTTAACGCCCGATCAAAACCACTCAGTTCGGCAAATCCTGATGCACGCAGCTGATTTCCCAAACGAGAAAAACTCAGGCGCAGTGCTGGATCATAGACACCAACTTCGGGGGCATGCTCAGGTGCAGTCAGCTCAAACATGGCGGTGTATCCTTTAACTGGATATAAACGATACGGCAACCCAGCCTGATGTAATAATAAACCAGATTCAGCGCCCTGAGCGATAACATATCGATCAAACTGCAAGGATTCGTAATCTCCATCAGCAGTAATCACCTCTAAACCGTGCACCTTGCCATGGCGACATAGTAAACGGGTCACCTTTGTTTGAAATAAAAAATGCACGCCTGCATCTTGGGCGTGCTGTGCTAACTGACGGGTGAATAAATACGCATCTCCTACGGCATCTTGGCTGGTGTAATCGCCCCCGATAATGTCAGAGGCACAATGAGCTAAAGTAGGTTCTAGGTCAATGACCTCATCAGTGCTGAGCAACCGCCGATCTATACCTAAATCACGCAATCGGTCCAAAATGTGCTCTGCACGCGCCAAATCATGGTGGTGTCTATAAATGCTGAGCACCCCACAATGGCGATATTGAAACTCAATATTTAACTCGGTGCTCAGTTGATGGGTAAGGTTTTTGCTATATTCTGCCAAACGCACCATATTGAGAATATTGGCGTAAGTTTTAGAGGGTAAGCATTGCCATAAAAAAGCAGCCCCCCACTCCCATTGCCGGGGATCAATACGAGGACGAAAGAGGATCGGAGCATGATCCTGAAACAGTCCTGTTAATAGCTGCCACGGCGCGGAAGGCCGCGCCCATGGACGGGCTTGGCCCACTGAAAGCAGTCCTCCTCCTAAGCGCGTGCTATCTTGAGCCACCTGTGACTGCTTATCAATAACAGTGACCTCAAAACCTGCTTGTTGTAACCACCAGGCTGAGGCGACACCAACGCTACCTGCTCCAATTACGGCAACTCGCATATTGTGCCTTTTTATTTATAGTACTAATTAACCGCCCACCTTATCAGCCTCAGAAGTAAAAGCATCTGAAAAATAAGCCGTGTCGTCTAGCTGACACTGGTGGATAAAATCACGGCGCGCTCCTTCTACCATATGAGGGTTGCCACAGGCATAAACGTCCCAGCCTGATAGATCTGGATGATCCTCCATCACTGCATGGTGGACAAAGCCTGTGCGGCCCTCCCAGTGGTCTTCGGGCAATGCGTCAGAAACTACTGGGATATACTCAAAATCGCTGAAATGCTGAGCCCACTGCTGCACCTGTGATGATACATACAGGTCCTGAGGGCGACGCCCACCCCAGTAGAAGCGTATTTTCCTATCTATGCCCTTGGCTATTAAAGCCTCAACCATCGCATTAATAGGCGCAAACCCCGTTCCACTGGCTAAGAAAATAATAGGCCGCTGCGACTCTTCTCGCAAATAGAATGTTCCTAATGGTAGCTCTACACGTATAATCTGCCGTTCTTTTATGGCAGGCTCAGTACGACCAAACAATTGATCCGTAAACAATCCCCCCGGCATATGACGAATATGCAAGGTCACTGTATTGTCCTCACGAGGCGGATGGGCCATCGAGTAGCTACGCTGGGCTCCGCCTTTTAAAAGTATATTGAGATATTGGCCTGGATAGTACACAACAGGTTGACTGGCCGGTAGCTGTAACTGCACCTGCATCACATCCTCCACTAAAGGAGTAATGCTGATGACTCGAGCAGGCAGTTTACGCACCTCAATATCAGACATCACCGTTGCCAAGGGCGACTCAATAACCATATCACTGCTTGGGCGAGCCTGGCACATCAGGCTATAACCAGCCTCAAGCTCTTCAGGCATTAAGATCTGCTCGGGGGCAGATCCTGCCTCAAAAGTACCTGAGATCACTCGGGCCTTACACGTAGAGCAGCTGCCTCCACGACAGCTATAGGGCAAAAGTATATTGGCCTCTAAGGCCGCATCCAAAACACTTTGTCCTTCTTGGACGGTGAAACGTACACCTAAGGGCTCGACCTGAACCGTAACACTCATAACTATCTCTTCTTTTATCAATGTGGCGCCCAAATGAGCGCTATTTTAAGCCGTATCAGAACACTACGCGGCAATCATGACTCGGATAAATTCATCACTCGGGTTAAACGGGGGTGGCGAATTTTTCTAGCTAGCATTTTACCTTTGCGAGCACGTCGACCTAAATAAGGCGCCAACTCTTGCTCATCAAAGACCCAAGTATAGTGTTTGCGCCTATAAATGCCCTCTATCTGTACTCCTGAAGGACCAACTGTCGCCCATTGCTGCAGCCTATCTCCCTCATCTAGATTAATGAGCATAGTGCCACGCCCCCCATTTTTTAAGACTCGAAGCTCATCCAGCTCAATCACTAAAAAACGCCCCTGCTCTGTTAAGAGGGCCAACCTTGTATCCTCGGGCTGCACATACAGCGGTTTTAATACTTGCTCCCCTGCTTGTACAGTCATAAATTGCTTGCCCGCTCGTTGCCGAGTCAACATATCTGATTGATGCGCAATAAAACCATAGCCGCTTTCTACCCCGAGCACAAAACGCTGTGCTTGGGTACCAATCACCATATGCTCTATCTGCGTACCCGTAGCCACATCAATATAGGCCGTAATGGGCTGCCCATCTCCTCGGGCTGGGGGCAACTCATGCACTGGTGCTGCATAACAGCGCCCATCTGAGCCGAGAGCAATCAGCTCATCAACGCTCCGGCATTCTATCGCATCGTAAAAAGCATCGCCACTTTTAAACTGTGTGCCCTCTAAATCATGCCCATGCCCCTGACGGCGACGCAACCAACCTTGGGCGGAAATAATGACCGTCACTGGCTCATCGAGCACTGGGGTTTCTAAAACTGCTTGTTCGGCCTCTTTGATTAATGTGCGCCGCTTATCCGCAAATTTTTTCGCATCGCTTTCTATTTCTTGAATCAAGAGCCGCTTAAAGGCAGCGGGGCTATTTAATATTTTTTCTAACCGGTCTTTTTCTTTTTTCTGTTTGTTTAGCTCCTGCTCAATTTTTATCCCCTCTAAACGAGCTAATTGACGCAGACGCATTTCCAAAATATCTTCAGCCTGACGCTCACTCAGACCAAAACGCTCCATCAAGGCCTCCTTAGGGGCCTCTGCCTCTCTAATGGTTTGGATCACTGCATCAACATCCAAGTAGACCACCATCCGCCCTTCTAAGACATGGATACGTTCATTAGTCTTATCCAAGCGATACTGCGTCCGTCGTCGCACGGTCTCACGGCGAAAACCTAACCAGTCTTCGAGCATGGCACGCAACGGCGTTTGCTTGGGACGCCCTTGAGTATCAATACTCACTAAGTTAATGCTGTAATTGCTTTCCATACTGGTATGAGCCAACAGCATATCAACAAATTCTTGCCTATCAACGCGACTGCTCTTAGGCTCAAAAACCAAACGGACAGCCTCCTCCTTGCTTGACTCGTCCCGCACGGTTTCCAACATACTGAGTATTAATGCCCGCGTTTGCTGCTGCTCATTGGTTAATGAGCGCCGCCCTTGACGAACCCGAGGATTGGTTTTTTCTTCTATTTCCTCAAGAACCTTTTGACTAGACGTATTGGGGGGCAGCTCATCGACCACTAATTGCCACTGCCCACGAGCCATTTCTTCAAAGCGCCATCGTGCCCGTACCTTTATCGAACCACGCCCATGCTGATAAACACGTTGAATATCGGCAGCAGGCGTAATAATTTGCCCTCCGCCTGGAAAATCTGGCCCCTTGATGTATTCCCATAAGCCCTCATCTGGCAGCTGAGGATCTTTTAATAAAGCTACACACGCCTGAGCCACCTCCGTAATATGATGAGGAGGAATATCTGTTGCCATCCCCACAGCAATGCCCGTAGCACCATTGAGCAACACAATAGGCAATCGTGCTGGCAATACCTGTGGTTCTGTTTGACTGCCATCATAGTTGGCTATGAAATCAACAGTTCCCTCGTTAAGCTCTTGCAGGAGCAAATCAGCAAACTCAGTAAGCCTTGCCTCGGTATACCGCATGGCAGCCGCATTATCACCGTCGCGCGAGCCAAAATTCCCTTGCCCCTCAATCAGAGGATAGCGCAACACAAAATCCTGAGCCATGCGCACCATAGCATCATAAGCAGCCTGATCACCGTGCGGATGATATTTACCTAATACATCGCCCACCACACGAGCTGATTTCACTGGACGCGCCTGTGCCCCCAGCCCCATTGCCTGCATCGCATATAAAATACGACGCTGAACGGGTTTTTGCCCATCAGTGACATCTGGCAAAGCCCGACCACGCACTACAGAAATCGCATAGTCTAAATAGGCCTGCTCAGCATAGCGCGCCAAAACTAGGGCGTCATCATCGGTTTCTAACTCTATAGTTGCTTGCTCAGACATCATTTAAATATCCACTTCGGCTAAATTACCTTTTTCTTCAAGCCAGCTACGTCGCTGGGCAGCTTCGCCACGCCCCATAAGCATGGTAAACATTTTTTTTGTTCCTTCTATTCCTAAATCACCAAATGCCACACGCTGTAAGCGACGGGTATCAGGGTTCATAGTGGTTTCCCAAAGCTGCTCGGCACTCATCTCGCCCAAGCCCTTGAAACGACTCACAGACCAACGATCATCCCGCACCCCTTCTTTGCGTAACTTGTCTAATGTTGCCTCTAACTCGCCCTCATCTAAGCAATACAATTTACGCGCAGGGCGTTTTGCCCAGGCCGGCACATCCACTCTAAACAATGGGGGGCGAGCAATATAAATATGGCCTGCTTGAATCAAGGCCGGGAAATGGCGAAAGAATAGCGTCAATAATAGGACCTGAATATGGGCCCCATCTACATCGGCATCTGACAAAATACAAATGCGCCCATAACGCAAACCACTCAAATCCGCAGGCGCATCCTGAGTATGCGGGTCCACACCAATGGCTACCGAAATATCATGAATTTCTTGGTTGGCAAATAACCGCTCAGGCTGAACCTCCCAAGAATTTAATACCTTGCCGCGCAGCGGTAAAATAGCTTGGAATGTTTTATCACGCCCCATTTTGGCTGAGCCCCCCGCAGAATCACCCTCAACCAAAAATAACTCTCGACGCTCGATTTCATCTGTTTCACAATCAGTTAATTTACCCGGTAATACAGCTACTCCTGAGCGACGTTTGCGCGTTACCCGCTGACTGCTACGCACCCGAGCATGGGCATGCTCAATCACTAACTCTGCCAGCTTTTTCGCCTCATCAACATTGGCATGTAACCTCAGCTCCAAAGCATGGCGCACCGCATGGCTCACCATACGAACAGCATCACGACTCGTTAAGCGGTCTTTGATTTGCCCTTGAAATTGAGGGTCGAGCATTTTTGCGGACAGCACGAAACTAACTCGTGCCCACACATCCTCAGCCAATAAGCGCACTCCTTTAGGCATGAGGCTATGTAATTCTATAAAGCTTTTCACGGCTTGATACAAACCATCACGTAGCCCCGCCTCATGAGTCCCCCCTGCTGGGGTAGGAATTAAGTTTACAAAAGACTCGCGCACTACTGTGCCCTCTGCTGTCCACGCAACAACCCACTCCACCCCTTCGCCCGGAGCATTATTAGGATCCTCTGGACCGGCCTCATAACCGCCTTCGAAAAGCGGCAACACCAGCTCTGCCGTGCCCAAACGCTCTGCCAAATAATCTGGCATCCCGTGCTCATAGCACCACTGATAGTGCGTATCGCTTGACTCATCAAACAGTGTGACCGTGATGCCTCCGAGTAATACCGCCTTACTGCGCAACACATGCATTAACTCATGCTGAGGCACGACAGGGCTATCAAAAAACTGCGGGTCCGGCCAGACCCGTATTAAAGTCCCTTGTTTGCGCTTGGCAACACGGCGTGCTGTGACCTGCAATGGCTCATGCACTGCTCCCTGAACAAATACAATATGATGCTCTTGCCCATCACGCCAGACAGTACACTCCAATCGGGTAGACAGTGCATTGGTCACGGCCACGCCCACCCCATGCAAGCCGCCTGAAAAGGCATATGCTTGACCATGTTGTTTATCAAATTTTCCTCCCGCATGCAGGCGGGTAAACACTAACTCTACAACCGGTACCTGCTCTTCGGGATGGATCCCAACGGGAATACCACGCCCATCATCCTCTATGGAAATACTGTTATCCTTATGTAAGCGCACCGTAATCGAGGAGGCGTGATGGGCCAACGCCTCATCTGCAGCATTATCAATAACCTCCTGAATGATGTGTAATGGATTCGCGGTACGGGTATACATGCCAGGACGCTGCCGTACTGGCTCTAACCCTTTTAATACCTGTATAGAATGTTCATCGTATGAGGTGCTCACTTTCTACTCGCACATATTAAGGTGAAAGACGTATAATTATCATAAGGTCAAAAATTGACCATGCCATGTACATTTTGCGTGCAAGTACTACTTGCTTGTGTGTAAACAACAACACTTCATGGCAGCTTTATCAGTAGCGACGTTGTCACTCTAAAGCGTCCTCTCGTATAGTTTGTAGTATTTACTCAATCCAATTTACCGATTCCTGTCATGAGCAATTCAATTAAAAATGTCACAGACGCATCGTTTGAAAGCGATGTCTTACAATCTAACATACCTGTCTTGGTAGATTTTTGGGCAGCTTGGTGCGGTCCCTGCAAGGCGATTGCGCCCATTCTTGATGAGGCTGCTAACGACTACCAAAATCGTGTTACCATAGCAAAGGTGAACGTCGATGAAAACCCGGATACGGCTGCCAAGTACGGAGTGCGGGGTATTCCAACTCTGATGCTATTTAAAAATGGTGAGGTCTCTCAAACCAAGGTTGGCGCCTTATCCAAAGCACAACTATATCAGTTCCTCGACGAATCCTTATAAACTAAATCCAACCTCATAAACCTAGCACCGACGGGCGCTAATCCTCGCATTAGCCCCGTTCGCACACGCTGATTCCCTTCTTTTCTCAAATGCATCTCAACGAACTCAAAGCACTGCACGTCTCGCAGCTGCTCGAAATGGCTGCCAGCCTGAATATTGAAAATGCGAGTCGCATGCGCAAACAAGAACTCATGTTTGCGATCATGAAAAACCGCGCCAAACAAGGCGAACAAATATTCGGCGACGGCGTTCTCGAAGTTTTGCCTGATGGTTTTGGTTTTCTGCGCTCGCCCGAAACTTCTTATCTGGCCAGCACGGACGATATTTATATTTCCCCCTCTCAAATTCGCCGCTTTAATTTACACACCGGCGACTCTATAGAAGGAGAGGTACGAACTCCAAAAGATGGCGAGCGTTATTTCGCCTTAGTCAAGGTGGACAAGGTTAATGGCATGCAGCCTGAGGCCATCAAACACCGAATTATGTTTGAAAACCTCACTCCCTTGCACCCTGATAAACGCATGATTCTTGAGCGCGACATCAAAAGCGAAGAAAATATCACAGGTCGCATTCTGGATATTTTCGCCCCCATTGGAAAAGGACAGCGCGCTTTAATTGTTGCGAGCCCCAAATCGGGTAAAACGGTGATGATGCAACACATTGCCCATGCCATCACCACTAATTACCCAGATTCCATTGTGATTGTTTTACTTGTGGATGAACGTCCCGAAGAAGTCACAGAAATGCAACGCACTGTCCGCGGTGAAGTGGTGGCCTCAACCTTTGATGAGCCAGCCACACGTCACGTTCAAGTGGCAGAAATGGTCATTGAAAAGGCCAAGCGCTTAGCCGAGCTAAAAAAAGATGTGGTTATTTTGCTCGACTCCATCACACGCCTTGCTCGCGCGTATAACACTGTTGTTCCAGCCTCGGGCAAGGTCCTAACCGGAGGGGTCGATGCCAATGCCTTACAGCGCCCCAAACGTTTCTTTGGAGCAGCGCGCAACCTCGAAGAAGGAGGCTCTTTGACTATCATCGGTACGGCCTTGATTGAAACAGGCAGCCGTATGGACGAAGTCATTTACGAAGAGTTCAAAGGCACAGGTAACTCTGAAATTCATCTCGAGCGTCGCTTGGCTGAAAAGCGCGTATATCCAGCCATTAACCTTAAAAAGACCAGCACCCGACGCGAAGAACTCCTCATTGCCCCAGACTTGTTACAAAAAACCTGGGTCTTGCGCAAATTTATTCATGACATGGACGAAACCGAAGCGATGGAGTTCATTCTGGATAAAATCCGCGCGACCAAAAACAATGATGAGTTTTTTGACATGATGAAAAAATAATTTATTCATGTCCTCATACATTGGCCCCTAGAGCCACCACGCTCTAGGGGTCGGTTATTGAGCTAACCGAATGCTCCTCAATCTCAAAATCATCCCAAGTGCCAGTAATCTGATACTGTATTGACATGGCTTTAGATAACGGCTGTTTAAGCAGCCATTGGGCTAATAACGCTCCCATGCCAATAATGGGATTGACCACAATACCCGCAGCCAAAGCGGCTCCACTTACATCTAACTCGGGGATGACTTGGGCCTGAGCATGAATATGATGCGTTAGCATATGTGTCTGCCCTTCAAAAAATAGCGATCCTATTGGACTGAACACAGTATAATCTTGGGTCTGTATCCAGCCATGCTCAAACTGCAGTGCGCCTTCTATTAAATGAAAAGGAAAGCCTTCCTTTAATACACTGCCAATATCAAAATCCAAGCGCGCAATTCGAGATAATGACTGCAAAGATAATAATTCTAATAATTTAGCGGAACGAGATTGGATCGGCTGTAAACGACCTTGCTGCAATACCAATTCTACTTGCCCCTGCAGCGCCTCTATATTATTTCGCCAAGGTACATCAGGCCAATAAAATTGTGCCTGCAGCTGCCCTTGCCCCCCTTCTACGTAACCCGCCAAACCAAGATGCTCTGCATACGCTCCAAAATCTTTAAAATTACTCTTCCAGTGTATGCGCAATCCTGGTGTTGGCCCCCAAATCAGCCAATGCCCACTGCCTTCAGTATGCATTACCTCGTCCACCTCTAAACTAAAGTGATCGATTCTCCACCCTCCCCCTCCTGACTCCCCTGTTCCTGTCAAAGACAGGGCCCCTAATGCATAGCCCGCGACACTTAGCTCATCTACCTGAAGGCTAATTGCCGGCAACTCATCCATTAAAGGGGGATAGTTCGGTTTAAGCGCTAAAGAAGGCGATTTCTTAGCCGCCTTGGGAAGCGAGGCTTGGCTTAAATCACCTTGAGTGATGATATGCTGCCCCCTCGGTCTTTGCAGGCCTGCTTGGGCGCTACTATCTGCCAGTACATCAAAACGCTGAAAATGAGCCTGAATCTGTCCATTTGGGTAGGGCGTACTGCCTCGTTGCTGCCACTCTACAGTGCCCACAATTTGGTCTGAGTGCACATAAGCTTGCCATTGCTCTGTAGCAAGATGATGGTGCGTATAACTAAACTCTGCCAAGTCCAAGCCCAATACGTAGGCCTCAGCAGCTCGCAGTTGGATTGTTCCTTGAGCTGGCCATGTCCAGGGGACCTCCCCTTGAGTACCGAGTTGATCAAACCAATTCCACCACGCATCAATATCTAAAAAAGCATACTGCACATCAACTGTTATGTGCCCAGAACTCTCCCCCTGCTCATGCTCCCCTAGCGGCTCTGAGCGCACTAATAGCGACTCCACTTGATGCTGTTTAAAATCAAGCATAGTGAGTCCATATAGACGATCCTGTAAGGCAAAATACAACTGATTTTTATTAGCTGCTGCATCCACAAACACCCACTCTAGCTGCATCGGCCAGCGACTGTGCGCATGGGCTTTTTGCAACGGTGCAGGCAAATCAAGTACCAGACCGTATAAATCACTCTGAGCAACAATCACCAAGCGTTCTTGCTCATCGAGAAATAAACGAACCTCCAAAGCGAAATCCCCTTCGCCTCCCAACGCCAAGAGATTATAAAAAGCCTTAATATCAGCCACATTAGGGTGAGCCTGAATATACAACTGCTCGGTAGGCGCTCCCAACCCTCCTGTAATACGGACCGCCCCTCCCAACCATTGCGCCTGAATATCTACCTGATGTATTCCTATCTCAGAAAAATTAAATTGTCCCTGTGCTTGTTCCAATGGAGGTAATTCAGGCCATAAAGCTAACTCTACTGGACCAGCAAATAATACTCGCCCCTGCACTTGAAGCACATGCTCCATCTCTGCTGCAGATACCCCTAAAGGCACCTGCACCCCTAAATCCACCAGCCAGTCTGAGCCGCTTAATTGCTGCACCTCCAATGTATCTTCTAGAACTTGAGCCAAATTTGAATGATGCCAAAGATGTAAAAAGTCCTCTGCAGCTAATTGTGCCTGTGCAGCTACAATTAAATCAGCCTGACCATACACATCCCCTATTTCCATCTCAATTTGATCCAACACAGCAAAACGCTCTGGATGAAGGCGTAACTGAGCTTGTTGATGCCCCTCTAGACGCATAAAATCATTGTGCCAATACCATTTTCCAGTAAAATGCGTCACCGCAGGCCAGCCCGCTTCATCAGCAATAGGCGGATAATAATCAATAGTGGCATCATGCACCTGAGCTTGTAGCTCAAACAAGCCTGAGTCTCGTTCTTGATAATATTCGAAATCATCCACAGGGCCATACCAGCGTAGTGTCATCTGCTCTATCTCTCCTGCGGTAAGCCCATGCTCTAACCATGATCGCAAATCAGCATCCAAACTATTTGGAAAAAACTGATAAAGATGAGACAACACGATTTTTTGTCCCTTGCCGTGCAAGTCAACGGTGCTCAACCATAGATCCTCTTCATCTATATGCACCCTGCCTTCTAACTGCACTACACCTGCCCCAGTATCAATATGCAATTGCTCGATCTGCCACAAAGCCCTTGTCTGCAGCGCAGCAAGATCCAAACTAATTTGCTTAAAATATAGAGGTGCTCCAAACTCTTGGGGAAAATGCACATTTAAATCATGGAGCTGCACCCGCCATTGAGACCCTGGAATAAAGACTGGCAGTGGATCATCGGCTGACAGTGCAGCCAACTCCCTTAGGGCACTCTGATTCAATTCAAAATAAAGCCGTGCAGAACGCGCTTGAAAAAATGGCTGAGGCTCTATAGAAAGCAAACGTCGCCCATCGGCCCAAAAAGGGCGCTCAATAAACAACGTGCCTTGCACAGTGTCCAAGCGCTCATCCTGAATGACTAATTGCACATGCGCATTAATTGTGCCTTGATATAAAAAACTAGGTAAATCTATCCACCGACGCCAAGCAGATGGCTGCCATTGGCGAATCACTACCTCGATCTGCCCCTGGGCTAGATGCGAACCGTGCGGCTTTGCCGCCGCCTGATCCGGCAATTGCCATTGACTATAAAACTGCAGCTGTGTGTGCGCATGACTTAAACTAGACAACACCCCCGCCACTTGCAAATGCCCTAAATGCTGCTGCAAGCTAAGCTCTTCAAGCAACAGGGCTAAAGGGGGCTGAGCCGTAAATAAATCCTGCCATACCACATAACTATCACGCATGTGTAACTGTCCCTGCTGAGACAGCCAACGATACACTGCAGGCTTCAGCTCAGAGATCTGAGATGTCCCTATCTCATCGCCCCTTTCTGATTGACTGAATAAATCAATTGTGCCTTCTTCATTTCTACTAATTAACAGCGCTAAACCCGTCACTTCCAACTGAGAGAAATGCGGGCTAAGATCCCATAAACTACTTAATTTAAGGCGGCCACGCACATGAGGGATGCTTAATACCTCATGGCCTTGCTTATTAAAAACAGCCACCTCTTCAAATTCAAACTCAGGACTTACTCCATTCCAACGCGCCTGTAAATGACCAATCTGCACAGGCGCCCCCACTGCTTGAGAAAGGAGCTGAGTAATGGGTTCTTTCCATAAATGGATAGCAGGCAGCAACCAATACTTAGTGGCGGCCACCCCTGCCCCAACAGCCAATATCATTGCAAGTAATAGATAAATTACAATGCTAAAAAAACGCCGTGCCGCCACCCTAATGTGCCCTATGAAATAGTGTTTTGAATGCCATATTCCTTAAACGATTCACACTATAAACAATCAACGCCTTGATTACTATAAAATTTGGTAAATACTGGTAAATCTCTTTTCATCCTATTTGCTCATGCCATCTGCTCACGCCATTTTTACCCATGCCCTTAACTGGTCTTCAGCGCTTCGGCGCAAAATTAATCGTGATCCCGATTTTAAATCTTGGTTGCTTGGTCACTTCCAAGAGCCTATAACCGCTCAGCGGCTGCAACAATGGTGGGCGGCTGTTGAGCCTCAGCAATTTCATGATGCAGAGTCCCTCAAAGAGGCTTTGCGTCGGGTACGTGATCAGGTTTTTTTTGTGCAATACCTACGCGAAGTATTTCAACTAGGTACCCCCCAAGAATCGGGGCACGTTATGAGCCTACTTGCAGAACAATGCGTGCGCAAAGCTTATCTATTTTGGTGGGAACAGCTTGCTCAAACGCATGGTGCCCCTACTGATCCGGCCACTGCTGACCCCTTAGATTTGATTATCGTTGCCATGGGTAAATGGGGGGGACGCGAATTGAATGTCTCCTCTGATATAGACTTTATTGTGCTGTATCAACAAGAAGGGCATACCCAAGGCCCTCGTCCACTTAGCTTTCATGAATTTTATACCCGCCTGACTCAACGCCTGCTGTCTACCCTCTCTCAACATACCGCTGAAGGCATTGTCTTTCGTACCGACCTGCGCCTCCGTCCTGACGGAGAATCGGGACCATTGGTTTGGAGTTTGGCTGGCCTACACCAGTACTTCATTCAGCACGGACGTGAGTGGGAGCGCTATGCTTGGATTAAAGCTCGGCCCATTCCCCTTCGCTCCCATGCCCAACACACCCAAGCCCACCAAAGCCTAGAAAGCATCCGTCAGCCTTTTGTCTATAGAAAATACTTAGACTTTGATGCTTTATTACCCCTGCGTAACCTAAGGGAGCAGATCCGTGATGATTGGCAACAGACTGTACGCAGCCGTAGCCAACTGGATGAGCACCTCAATATTAAAATAGGCGAGGGCAGCATCCGCGAAATTGAGTTCATTGTTCAGCTCAATCAGCTTATTCACGGAGGCCACTCGCCTTCCTTACAAAGTACCAATTTACACGCCGCTCTACGCGCCCAAGTGCAGGCGGGGCTCATACCCGCCGCCTTAGCACGCTCCCTCGCCCAACATTATGACTTTCTCCGGCGCATCGAGCATTTACTGCAATTCAAAGATGACCATCAAACTCATCTCTTACCCACAGATGCCACAGAAATCAAAGCCTTAGCCACACTACTTAAGCTCACACCAACCGAATATGAACACACGCTGCAACAATGCCGCACTGAAATCAGCCAAGCCTTCAAAAACGCCTTTCGCATTGTCGGCGTTCCTGAGCTCCAATCCCCAACTCAACCTGAACCGCCTCACAGCTCCGCACCTGCAGCTCACCATCAAGACGATCATGAACCCCTTACTCGTTTATGGGCACAATTAGAGAGCCAGTTTTTTTCTTCTCAACGCGGCCAGCGATTAAAAAAACACAGCAAAGAACGCATTAAGCAACTGGCCACAGCTTTTAAAAGGGCCCTTCAGCACATCCAAAACCCATTGGATACTGCTCCACGAATTTGGCATTTAATTGATCAAATTGCACTGCGTAGTGCCTACTTAAGCCTCTTTAGTATGTATCCAGAAACGGTAACCCGTTGCTGCAAAATCCTTGCCGCGAGCCCTTGGGCGGCCCAATATCTCACTCAGTACCCTGTGGTATTACACCGGCTCACTCAGTGGCATAAACTGATGAGCCCTATTAATTTTCAGCAGCTCAATGAGCAACTCAATAATGATCTTCATGCCTGCTTATTGCCTGATGGAAGTTTTGATGTTGAAAAACAAATGAACATCATGCGTGATGTGCAACACCAAGTCATTTTTCAATTATTAGCCCAAGATTTAGAAGGTTTGTTTTCTGTAGAGCGCTTAGCCGATCAGCTATCTAAGTTGGCCGACTACATGCTTGAGCACACTTTAAAATGGACCTGGACTCAGGTACACAATACGTATGCCCATGCTCCTACTCAATGCAATTTTGCTGTTATTTCTTATGGCAAACTTGGTGGCAAAGAACTTGGCTATGCCTCTGATTTAGATTTAGTCTTTCTGTACGAGGCCAATCATCCAGAAGAAATTGAAAGCTATGTGCGCTTGGCACGACGTATGATTAGCTGGCTATCAACCCTGACCTCTTCGGGGCGCTTATACGAGGTTGATATGCGCTTGCGTCCTGATGGGGATGCTGGGCTCATTGCCATTAGCACCGATGCCTTTGAACAATACCAGCGTCATAAAGCCTGGACCTGGGAGCACCAAGCCATTACTCGGGCACGCTATACTGCAGGAAATGCAGCCATTGGGGCTCGCTTTGAACGGTTACGCACCTCCATACTGACCCAAAAACGCAACCCCTCTCTTTTAAAAGACCACATCCTTGATATTCGTAGCAAAATTGCTCACGGCCACCCTAACCCAACTGAGCGATTTGATCTCAAACATGATCGAGGAGGAATGGTTGATGTGGAATTTATAACCCAATATTTAGTGTTAAACTACGCCCACCAGGTGCCTAAACTAGTAGAAAATTTAGGCAATATTGCCCTCCTCAATATAGCCAGCCATTATTGCCTCATCCCTCGCACCCTAACAGCTCCTGTCATTAACAGTTATCGCTTTTATAGACGGAAGCAACATGAATTGCGCTTACAAGGACACCAAACTGCTCGTATTGAGGCCCACCAAGCACTCCCTCATCGACAAGCCGTACTTGATCTATGGCGCTATATCTTTGAAAATAATTCCTAAGGAATTTGGGAGTAGTGTGCGACCAAGCCCTTTCATGTACTCACACTGATTCACCTTATTTATAGCTCTTCTAGCCCATACTCATGACAATTGATACCTTAACAAACCGCAAACCCCTGACCCCTCCCAAAGGTACCAACAAGGTACTGCTGCATTCTTGCTGCGCCCCTTGTTCTGGTGAGGTCATGGAGGCGATGACAGCGTCAGGAATTGATTACACTATTTTTTTCTATAACCCCAATATCCATCCTCGTGAAGAATACGAAATACGCAAAGAGGAAAATATACGCTATGCTCAAGAACACGGCATTGAATTTATTGATGCGGATTATGATGTAGATAACTGGTTTGAGCGAGTAGAGGGTCTGGAATACGAGCCCGAAAGAGGCCTGCGTTGTACCGTATGCTTTGATATGCGCTTTGAGCGTACAGCGCTATATGCCCATGAGCACGGGTTTAATACGTTTACCAGCTCTCTTGGTATTTCACGCTGGAAAGACATGCAGCAAATCAATGACTGCGGTATTCGTGCTGCCTCACGTTACCATAACTTAACTTATTGGACCTACAACTGGAGGAGCCAAGGAGGCGCCCAGCGCATGTTAGAAATTAGCAAGCGAGAAAATTTTTATCAGCAAGAATACTGTGGTTGTATTTATTCGCTACGAGACACTAATCGCCGCCGCCGTGAACGTGGCCGCGGCCCTATTGAAATTGGGGTTAAATTTTATGGGATTAATGATAAAGAGGATTTTTCCTAATCTCTAACTAGCACGCTGTTCCATTCCAACGATGCTTACAAGCAATATAAAAACAGCCGGTACAGGAATACACCGGCTGTTTTATATGCTTCATCTACTGAGACATGCCTCATTACGATCCATTCTCAGCCAAAGCTCCTTTGCTAAACACAAAATCATCGGCTTCAAAATTCACCTGAATCACATCCCCTTCGGCAAATTCACCTTGGAGTATCTTCTTCGCCAATGGATTTTCCAAATATTGTTGAACCGCTCTTTTCAGTGGGCGAGCACCAAATATCGGATCAAACCCAACCTTAGCTAATTCAGCCAATGCTTCGGGGCGAATATCCAAAGCTAAATTGCGTTCTTCAAGGCGCTGCTTCAGACGTTGAATTTGAATCTGCGCAATGGCTTGGATATGTTTTGCATCCAAACTATGGAAGACTACTACCTCATCAATTCGGTTCAAGAACTCCGGACGGAAAGATGTTTTTAACTCTTCCCAGACCACCTCTTTAACCTTTTCATACGGCTCGTCCGCCATGGCCTGAATATGATGTGACCCTAAGTTTGAGGTCATAATGATTACTGTATTTTTAAAATCAACAGTTCTCCCCTGCCCATCGGTCAAACGACCATCATCTAATACCTGTAATAAGACATTAAACACATCTGGATGGGCCTTTTCTACCTCATCAAGCAAAATCACACTATACGGCTTGCGGCGTACGGCCTCAGTTAGATAGCCTCCTTGCTCATAGCCGACATATCCTGGAGGCGCTCCAATCAAGCGGGCCACAGAGTGTTTTTCCATAAATTCGGACATATCAATTCGAATTAAATGCTCTTCAGAATCGAAGAGAAACTCTGCTAATGCCTTACTTAATTCGGTCTTTCCTACCCCAGTAGGACCTAAAAACAAGAAAGAACCATAAGGTCGCCCAGGATCAGCTAAGCCTGCGCGCGAGCGTCGAATGGCATCGGCAACCAGAGTAACTGCCTCATCCTGCCCAACCACACGCTCATGCAAATGAGATTCCATCTGTATGAGCTTTTCTCGCTCCCCTTGCATCATGCGCGCCACAGGAATTCCAGTAGCCCGTGATACCACTTCGGCAATTTCTTCTACACCTACCTCAGTACGCAATAAACGTGGCTGCTCATGAGCTTCGGCAGATAACCCTTCTTCTGCTGCCTGCAAACGCTCTTCGAGCTGAGGCAATTTGCCATATTGCAATTCAGCTAATTTATCAAACTGTCCTTTGCGCTGCAGCTCGGCCATCTGCGCCCGTACCTCTTCAATTTCCTCTTTAATGGCCTGTGACCCTTGGACAGCAGCTTTCTCAGCCTTCCAAATTTCCTCATAATCATTGTACTCACGCTCTAATTGCGCTAACTCATCCTCAATGGCTTGTAAGCGCTTTTTGGACGCCTCATCAGTTTCTTTTTTGACCGCCTCACGCTCAATTTTAAGCTGGATCATCCGTCTATCTAATTTATCCATGACTTCGGGTTTGGAATCAATTTCCATCCGAATACGTGCAGCGGCCTCATCAATCAGATCAATGGCTTTATCCGGTAAGAAACGATCAGTGATATAACGCTGAGATAACTCTGCCGCAGCCACAATCGCCGGATCGGTAATAGCCACTCCGTGGTGCAGCTCATAACGCTCACGCAAGCCTCGTAATATAGCGATTGTTGAAGGCACATCCGGTTCATCTACCTGAACACGCTGGAAGCGACGCTCTAATGCAGCATCCTTCTCTATATATTGACGATATTCGTCTAAGGTTGTGGCCCCGATACAATGCAACTCACCGCGCGCCAAGGCTGGCTTAAGCATATTACCAGCGTCCATAGCTCCCTCGGCCTTGCCTGCCCCTACAACCATATGAATTTCATCAATAAACAAGATGGTCTTACCCGCATCTTGGCTTAATTCTTTCAGTACCGCCTTAAGCCGCTCTTCAAACTCACCACGGAATTTAGCTCCTGCTAATAATGCAGCCAGATCCAATACCAAAAGTCGCTTGCCCTTTAGATTTTCAGGAACCTCATTATTAACAATACGCTGAGCCAATCCCTCAACTATGGCCGTTTTACCAACCCCTGGCTCACCAATTAAAACCGGGTTATTCTTAGTGCGGCGCTGTAAAATTTGTATAGAGCGACGAATTTCATCATCACGACCAATAACAGGGTCTAACTTACCCAAACGAGCCTGCTCCGTCAGGTCAGTAGTGTATTTCGCTAAGGCTTCCCGCTGCCCCTCTGCCTCTGGACTATCGACCGAAGCCCCTCCGCGCAGCTCATCAATTGCTTGCGCCAAAGCAGCCTCTTGGGCACCAGCATCACGCAACAGCTGCCCTACACGACCTTTGTCGCGCACTAATACTAATAAGAACAATTCACCAGCAATATAAGTATCCCCCCGCTCCTTGGCCTCTTTATCAGTTAACGCCAAGGCGCGTTGTAAATCTCGGCTGATGTTTAGTTCTGCCCCTTGACCCTGTACCTCAGGCAAGGCGTCAATTGCATTGTGTACCTCAGTGCGTAATCGTTGTACTGAAGCCCCGGCGCGTGCAAATAAACTTGCTGCGCCAGAGTCATTGTCCTCTAAAAGTGCCCACAGTACATGAACGGGTTCTAAGTAAGCATGATGCTTTTGCATCGCTAGGCTTTGTGCATCGGCCAAAGCCTGCTGAAACTTCGTTGTAAATTTGTCAATACGCATTATTTCCTAGCCTCTAAGTATATTTCTCATCATTTTCAGCGCTTATGAATGAATGCGCTGCTGTTGTTTTATTAATCTATATAATGTATATCGCGTCATAGCAACCAATTTTCAAGGCATGAAATGTAAATAAACTTCATATTCATTAGCTAAAGGCTGCTTTCCTTATTCAAAGTGCAAAGTTTGCAAAAAAGATTTACACTTAAACATTAAGAATTGAATATCAGTAGCTGTACATGAGTCATCGATGGTTGCTGTTGTAATAAGCACGCGATGGCCACAAAGTTGGTTGATTCACGCTACAATTATTCTGTATTTGCTGCATCGCAAATACTCCGTAGCACTCTTATTATTATCAATGCACAAAAAGATTCCTGTAACTCCAGACTCAATGCGCTGCTCTACCTGCATGCTCAGCGAATTTTGCTTATCCTTTGGGCTGAGCATGAGCGAACTAGAGCAGCTTGACGCTCTTGTCCAAGAGCGCATTCGTTTACCTAAAAATAGCACCCTCTTTCAGTTGGGTGATCCTGCCGATGCTATCTATGCTTTACGCTCTGGCAGCCTAAAAACTCAACTCGAAGATGCTTCTGGCCATGTACAAATCACAAGTTTTTTGCTACCAGGCGAAATTGCCGGTATAGACGGGCTTCAAACTGATATCCACCGTTCTCATGCAATCGCCCTCGAGGATAGTGAAGTCTGTGTGATGCGCATGAATGACTTTGATAGACTGGCTGCTGAAATGCCTGTTTTACAAACCCAACTCAGACGTCTCATGAGTCAAGAAATCGCACGCTCACACAATCTGATGAAAACTCTCGGAGCATTACGCAGCGAGCAGCGACTGGCAGCATTCTTACTTAACTTATCGGAACGCCTATCTGCTTTAGGTTACTCGCCCTATGAGTTTATCCTACGCATGAGCCGTGAAGAAATCGGTAATTTTTTAGGCCTGACCCTAGAAACAGTCAGCCGTCTTTTTTCGCGCTTTGCCCGCGAAGGTTTGCTTAAAATACAACAGCGCGAGGTGATGCTCTTAGATCTCGATGCCTTACGCGAACTGTCAGGTGTTGAGTGTGCAGCTGAGCACCCAAAATAACTGCCTAAAAGTCATCCTCAAACTTAGGGGGCGTAATCTTAATAGTCAGGTAGCTAATCACGCTGCCTACAAACCAGAAAAGAAAAAAGCCCATGGTATAGGCTGCGGCACGACTCAGCTGTATAGAGCCTAAAAAAAGGACCTCAGCGGGGTCAACCAACATAAATACAATAAAGCACAAAAACATAGCCCCTAAAAATGAGGGCCACAGTACAGCCCCCCACCAAATTCGTCTATATTCACTGCGCGTACCAATCATTGTGACTCCTCAGCCTAAACCCTAAGTTACGGCTATCAATCTGCTAAGCAATACCCTATTTACATAGTGTTCTGACAGGTTAATAAAATTAATTTGTACTCGCTTTGATTTAGAATAAATACAAACAAAATAGCCTACCTAACGGTAGGCTATCGATGCCAAGCACAGGCCCACTAAGAGCCCATAACAAGCTAAACCCTAATTATCAGCCTGTTGTCTTAATTGCTCAGCAAGTTGCAGCGATTTTTGTTTGGCCTCTATTTCCTGTAATGAAGGTGGAATCTCCACAGTCCCCTCAGATGCGCCTAAATTGGCATTACCCACGCTTGATCTTTCTTGTAAGACCTCTATTACTAAGCCCCGTCGTACCGCCCCGCCTATATCTTCATTAGCCCCCGTACTAAAAGCTAAATAAATAGTAATAATGCAGGCCACCATTACAATGGCAGGACCAGACATTAAAATCCACGGCCAAGGCTCCTTGTACCAGGGATTCGGATTAGCATCGAGTTCTTCCATGGACTTGCCCATTAGGGACTCCTTGTCAGATAAAAAATCACATCAAAAAACCAATGCCCCCAAGAACCGCCTCACGCGCTCTTGGGAGCCGTCCTGCTATTGAGCGGGAACATAAAAATTAGTTGACTCTACACGACTTTCTGCACGTCCCACCACAGGATCAGTTTCTATCTGTACCTTAATAGGATGCATTCCCATAGTCAGATCCTGATTATAAGGCGCACGAATAATCACCGGTATCAACTGATTGCTTGCTGGCTCTAAAATGACCTTATTCGTATTATTATCCGTATTGACAATTTCCAGCCCTTCTAGGCCACTCGCAGACAGCCGCACCTCTACTGGCTCTTCACGAGTATT
Organism: uncultured Alcaligenaceae bacterium; assembly: GCA_937995985.1. Classification (GTDB taxonomy): domain Bacteria; phylum Pseudomonadota; class Gammaproteobacteria; order Burkholderiales; family Burkholderiaceae_B; genus Paenalcaligenes. Next base: position 39,917 of record CALKIR010000009.1, on the reverse strand, counting down.
CGCAATTTGAAGCCTATACACATTTTCTATGGTACGTTCATCGACAATACGCCCCAAGCTGCCACGGTCACGAATCACATCTAGCTTTAGACTGCTGCGTGTTGCCAAGGAGCCAAAAAATATAGCCAAAATAACCACTAATAAAGTGGTATAAACCAACACACGTGGACGGAAAATACGCTTACGAGCTTGTTTTTGATCCAAACGCTCGGCAATCGCACGTCCCGAGGTATAGCGAATTAGATTAGGCTCATAACCCATCTTATTCATAACCTCATTACACACATCCACACAATGCCCACAACCAATACACATGTATTGCAGCCCATCACGTATATCAATGCCTGTGGGACAAACCTGTACACACAAGGTGCAGTTAATACAATCACCCAAACCAGCTTTTTTATGGTCTGTTTTGCGAGAACGCGCACCACGCGGCTCCCCACGAACATAATCGTAGCTCACCACCATGGTGTCTTGATCCACCATTACACTTTGGAAGCGGGCATAGGGGCACATATATTTACATACCGCTTCACGTAAAAAACCGGCATTACCCCAAGTAGCAAAAGAATAGAAAATCAGCCAGAACCACTGCCAAGGTCCTAGGGTCAGGTTGATCAGATGCCCCCCTAACTCACGGATAGGCGCGAAATAACCAATGAAAGTAAAGCCCGTCCAGAACGCTACCGCAACCCAAAGGAAGTGTTTGGTAAATTTTATTCTAAATTTTCGCGCATTCATCGGTTGCTCATCGAGACGAATACGCGCCACCCGATCCCCTTCTACTTTGCGCTCTATCCACATAAAGATTTCTGTATAAACCGTTTGCGGACAGGCATAACCACAGAACAGTCGACCCGCAACCGCGGTAAATAAAAATAATCCGTATGCAGAAATAATTAATAATACTGTGAGATAAATAATATCCTGTGGCCACAGCACTAGGCCAAACAAATAAAACTTACGGGCCCCTAGGTCAAACAGCACCGCTTGCCGGCCATTCCACTGTAACCAAGGCAGTCCATAAAAAATGATTTGCGTAAAATAAACAAAAATAATACGCCAAGTAGCAAAGGTGCCCGTGACAGAGCGGGGATAAATTTTCCCTCGGATCTCTGCCACCGGGCTCGCCGGATGAGGCGCCTCCCCGAGTTCTGCTTTTGACTTTTTGATCACCGGCGGCTGCCATTGTGGTGCTTTCTCAGTGTTTTTTTCAGAGCGAGAAACATCGGGAGAGTTGCTACTCATTGCATACCTCTATTGCTACTTAAAATAATACACCATTAATCCGCATTTGCAGTTTGCTGAGGATTATTCGATAAGCCCCATACCCAACCTGCTAAAACGCGAATTTGCTCGGGCGTCAGGATATCCTTTTGAGCTGGCATTTTGTTGTTGCGGCCTTGTAAGATACCCTCAACAATTGTGGCCTCAGAGCTATCATATAACCAGTTGTTATCAGTTAGATCGGGCGCCCCTAATAACTGATTGCCTTTTGCATCAGCACCGTGACAAGCTACACAGAACTGCTGGTATAAACGCTCCCCTGCGTTCACACGCAAAGAGTCATGGGCCAATCCATTTAATGAGCGAATATACTGAGCAATATCTGAAGCCTCATTTGGAGTCATCATGCTTGCATGTGCGGTCATCACCCCATTACGCCCATTGGTAATCGTAAAGAGAATGTCCTCAGGCTTCCCACCCCACAACCACTTGTCATCGGTTAAGTTGGGAAAACTAGGACTTCCTTTAGCATCAGAGCCGTGGCATTGAGCGCAATTATTTAAAAATAACCGCTGCCCAATTACTCTCGCCTCGTCATCTGCAGCTATCTCTTCGATTTCCATCTCTGCAAAACGAGCATAAATCGGGTCAAGACGTGCATTGACCTCCATTTGCTGCTCTTGTACTTGCTTTGCTGCAGTCCAACCTAAAAGGCCTTTGAAGCTACCCAAGCCAGGGTAGAGCAACAAATAGCCAAAGGCAAAAATACACAGGCCAATGTACATAACGTTAAACCAGCGCGGCGCCGAGTTGTCTAACTCAACAATATTGCCATCCCAAACCTTGTTAGGAATAGGCTCATCCGTGCTCGCACTTTCGTCTGTGACTCGCTTTCTTTGGCTAAAGAGCACCCACAGGCAAAAGATAATACCTAAGATTGCAATCGTAGCGATCCAAATAGACCACCCGACACTAAAAAAATCACTCATTTAGAATCCCCTACCTCACTTTCTTGGTCTGCCTCATCCGGCAAATCAAAGGGCAACATCGCCGCCTCTTTGTTGGCCTTGGCACGGCCCTTAGACCATGCCCAGACCACAATACCAAAAAAGGTAATCATGCTTAAAATGGTGGCTAGTGCGTTAAGAACAGCCCACATTAACGTCTCCCTTCGGCGACTGCTTGTGCTGCTGCGGCCCGACCACCGACACCCAAGTTTTGCAAATAAGCAACGAGAGCATCTTCCTCAGTTTTTCCTACCAAGGCTTTAGGAGCTTTTTCAATCTCCTCATCGGTGTAGGGCACACCAAGCATACGCATGACCTCCATACGACGTTGTACATCCCAACCTTCTACAGAGTTATGCTGCAACCATGGGTACGCAGGCATATTAGATTCAGGAACAACGTCACGGGGGTTACGCAAGTGAATACGGTGCCACTCGTCGGTATAGCGCTCACCCACACGGGCAAGATCGGGACCAGTGCGCTTGGAGCCCCATAAGAAGGGGTGGTCATAAACAGACTCTCCAGCTAAAGAATAAGGTCCGTAGCGCTGCACCTCAGACTCCAGCATACGAATCTGCTGCGAGTGACAGCCGACACAACCTTCGCGAATATATACATCACGACCAATCAACTGAAGGGGGGTATAAGGCTTGACCCCTTCAGTTGGAGTTGTCGTTGAGTGCTGGAAAAACAAGGGCACAATTTGTACCAATCCAGCAAAGGAAATGACCAAGATACTAAAAACGATGAGTAGCCCAACGTTTGTCTCAATGGTCGCATGGGAAAAAAACTTTTTCTTTTTTGACATGCTCTGCCTCATTCCGTAACCACTGCAGGACCTACATTTGCGGGGTCCAATGCATCAGGGTTCTTGAACGGTACAACAGGGTTGACCTTCTTTTGACCCATGATGGTGATAATGGTGTTATATGCCATCAACAGCATCCCTATCACAAATAATGCACCACCTAAAGCGCGAATTGCGTAGAACGGATAGGTTGCTTTCAGACCCTCGATAAAGCTGTAGGTCAACATGCCATCTGGGCTTACAGCACGCCACATGAGCCCTTGCATGACCCCAGCAATCCACATGGCAGCGATATACAACACCACGCCCAGGGTAGCTAACCAGAAGTGCAACTCAACCAGTTGTGGTTTAGCCATGCTACGACGACCATACAGACGGGGGATCATGTAATACAAGGAGCCAAAGGTGATCATTGCTAACCAGCCCAATGCCCCAGAGTGTACGTGCCCTACTGTCCAGTCAGTATAGTGAGACAAGGCATTCACGGTACGGATAGCCATCATTGAGCCTTCAAATGTGGACATCCCGTAGAAAGAAAGCGCCACCACCAAGAACTTTAAGATGGGATCTGTACGCAATCGATGCCAAGCACCGGAAAGGGTCATGATACCGTTGATCATCCCTCCCCATGAAGGAGCCAGCAAAATTAGAGAGAAGGCCATCCCAAGCGACTGAGTCCAATCAGGCAAGGAGGTATAAAGCAAGTGGTGTGGACCAGCCCACATATAGGTAAAGGCCAATGCCCAGAAGTGCACGATCGACAAGCGGTATGAATAAATGGGACGCTGTGCTTGCTTAGGAACAAAGTAGTACATCATTCCTAAGAAGCTCACAGTTAAGAAGAAACCAACCGCATTATGACCATACCACCACTGCACCATTGCATCCTGTACCCCGGCATATACGGAGTATGACTTCCACATAGAGACGGGAATCTCAAGGTTGTTGAAGATATACAGAACGGCAATGGTCAAAATGAATGAGCCGTAGAACCAGTTGGCAACATAAATATGACGCACGCGACGCTTGGCCAAGGTGCCAAAGAAAACAATGGCGTAGCATACCCAAACCAATGTTACCAAGATATCAATTGGCCACTCGAGCTCGGCATACTCTTTAGTCGATGTGAAGCCCATTGGCAAAGTTACCAATGCGCCAAACATAGCCAGCTGCCAGCCCCAAAAGGTAAATCTAGCGAGTGCTGGGCTAAAAATACGTGTTTGACAGGTACGCTGGGCGACGTAATAAGATGTCGCAAACAATGCGCTACCGCCAAAAGCAAAAATGACTAAGTTAGTATGGACCGGTCTAATCCGGCCATAGGTTAACCATGGAATCTCAAAATTGAGCTGCGGCCAAATTAGCTGCAACGCAATGAGTAACCCGACCCCCATACCAACAACGCCCCAAAAAACGGTCGCAATGGTAAACATTCGAACCACACCATAGTCGAATGTCTCCGTGCGAGCGCTGGTGATTTGCTGGCTGGAAGTACCCACGTGGACAGCGTCAGTAGTGCCCATTTGCTTCCCCTCTAACAAGTAATAAAAAACCCTTTACTTTACGTAGAATACGCACGCTTTTTTGCGCCCAGCATCAAGCTGCAGCGCAAACTTCCTGCAAATATTTTGTTCCGTGCGTTATTATTTAATGACATTCTACCCTAGGTGAAAACCAAATGACAAAAAACTGTGCTCTCACTTAGGCCTTTTAGACTTCAAGCACCTAGTTTTTCTTGCTTTTTTGGGCGTCATTATCATGTTTTTGCATGCTTAATGCATGCTGCTTTGACTCTGCCTCTGGGGTGCTGTCATCATCCAGCAAAATTGATTTTCCTGCTGCGTCCAGATCTTCAAACTGGCCTGAAAACACTGCCCACCACAATGCTACTCCGATAAGCAGCACAAATAAAATGCTAATAGGCAAGAGCAAAAATAGTGATTCAAGCATAATAACCTAGACCGTTGATTGAGGTGTTGGGGTGTATGCTGTACGCACCCGATGACGGTATACACGTAGTGAATTAAGGCCCACAGCAATAGAAGATACAAACATAGCAATAGCAGCCAACCAAGGTTGTACTAAACCCACGGCTGCTAGGGGCGTCATTAAAAAATGCCATGCAATAGAGCCATGTAAGTTTTGTAATGAGATTTTGCGTGTATTGCGCACCAACTCCTTAACCTCTATCTCGCGTTGCGCAGGGCAGGCACTCAGACCTGATTGTGCTGCTGCTACCGCAGTTGGCACAGCCATAGACAAGGCGCAGGGACAACTCATAACAAATAACGCCACAACCACAGCAAGGGCATGCTCTGGACGGTAAATAAACCATGCTATGCCTAATAGCACCGCTAACGCCACCTGTATCACAATGAACCAAAACGCCAACCGATTAGCATTGTGAGTAATATGCACCCTAAAGCTTTCTATAAGGCTGTACTGCTCTCCCCTATTTGCGGAGCGATCGACTGACTGTTTGGCGCATAATTCCAAATACCGAGCAGTCATTAAAAATGCCACAAACATGGTGACTGAATCGAAGTACACCTCGCCGCGACCGGTCCAAGTCGTATGTACACTCGGAAAAAAGGCAATAAGAATGCCCACTGCAACAGGAATATCCATCCCGACTCGACCGCGACGAATACTGTGCCAGGCACCTTTCCATATTGGTAAGGCCGAATACAAAACCACTGGCATGGTCAGCAACAGCCCCGCCCAGTTCATCATATAAATAGCCTTATCCAGCGTATCCAATGTCTCCGCGGACATGGACTCGGAGCGCAAATACCCTGGAAAGGCAAACATCATGACCTGCATCATCGCCAGCCAAGCAATCCCCAATTGCGCCAGCATGCGGCGGCGCTCACGCCGCTGTTCTGGAGCTAAATCAGCCGGAATCCTGAAAATAGAATATTTGCGCATAACACAAAAAAAAACCCTTAAACACCTATAGTTTAAGGGCATAAGTCAACACACTACAAGTTTAGCACTGCTTTATTCATTGTTTTGGACTTTCAGACACGCTGCAGACTGGATCATAGCCGCCCCCATAAACTACTAGGAGCTACTGCAGCAACTCACCAATACTCATAGTGTTCTTTAAGCAAACTGCTGCTCTTCGGTAGAACCTGCTAATGCGGTAGTTGATGATTGTCCCCCCTCAATAGCCTGGGTGACCGCATCGAAATAGCCAGTCCCTACTTCTCTTTGGTGACGCACCGCAGTAAAGCCTCGATCGGCTGCTGCAAATTCTTTTTGTTGTAAATCCACAAAAGCAGTCATATGCTCACGGGCATAGCCATAAGCCAAATCAAACATTCCATAATTCAACGAATGGAAGCCCGCCAAGGTAATAAACTGGAATTTATAGCCCATAGCGCCAAGCTCCCTCTGAAAACGACGAATTATGTCGTCATCTAAATTCTTTTTCCAGTTGAAGGAAGGTGAACAGTTATAAGCCAATAACTTGCCAGGGAACTGCTTATGAATGGCTTCAGCAAATTGACGTGCATACTCTAAATCAGGGGTAGAAGTCTCACACCATACCAAATCAGCATAGGGAGCATAAGCCAAGCCCCGAGAAATAGCCTGCTCAATCCCAGCACGCGTGCGGAAAAAACCTTCGACGGTACGCTCACCAGTGATAAAGGGGCGATCATTTTCATCGATATCGCTGGTCACTAAATCAGCCGCATCAGCATCTGTGCGAGCGATAATAACAGTGGGCACATTCAAAACGTCTGCCGCTAAACGTGCTGCATTTAATTTTGAAATAGCCTCTCGAGTGGGAACCAGCACCTTGCCCCCCAAGTGACCACATTTTTTAACCGAAGCAAGCTGGTCTTCAAAGTGCACCCCAGAACAGCCAGCACGAATCATCGCTTTCATCAATTCAAAAGCATTTAAAACGCCACCGAACCCAGCCTCCGCATCCGCAACAATAGGAGCAAAATAATCTATATAGCCTGCATCGCCCGGATTGATTCCTTCCGACCACTGAATCTGATCACAGCGACGCAAGGTATTATTAATACGCTCCGCAACCTTAGGAACCGAGTTAATGGGGTATAAGGACTGATCGGGATACATTTCCCCAGCTAAATTAGCATCTCCTGCCACCTGCCAGCCGGATAGATAAATTGCTTTGAGACCTGCTTTTACTTGCTGCATGGCCTGATTACCGGTCAAGGCTCCTAGGGCATTAATAAAAGGCTCCTCGTTGATGTACCGCCAAAGCTTCTCTGCACCACGACGAGCTAAGGTATGCTCCTCCACCATGGAGCCTTGTAAATTAACTACATCCTCTGCGCTGTAGTTACGCTTAATGCCCTGCCACCGTGGATTTTCAGCCCACTCTTTTTGTAAGTTGCGAATCGCTGTTTCTCGCTGACTCATGTGTTACTCCTCTCATAACAATGGAAAAAAACTTGGTACCGTTAATAGCTGTATCTCCATTGTACGTAATTGCTGCTCCACAAAACACACTTATATCTTATACAAGACAATATTTTATTCTATTTAATATCAACAAGTTATGAGGTTCATTTCATAATAAGAAAAGAAAACCCTTGTTATGAAAACATAAATTCGGCAGCGCAGCATGGGCATTTCACATGGTAAAATGCTCGTATCAAAGTATGGAAAATATTTGTCTTTTCTCGCTTTAAAAGGTGCGATATGAGCTCTGAAACTCTGAACCATTCCCCGCTTGGCAAATCTGTTGCTTATAGTACACAGTACGATCCTTCGCTACTATTCCCTCTCCAGCGCGATGAGCAACGCCAGCTGCTCACCCTCCCTGCTCAATGGTATGGGCAAGATGTCTGGCATGCTTATGAGCTATCATGGCTGGGGCCAGACGGCTGTCCTCAGGTGGCCTTAGGTCGTTTTACCTTGCCTCACCACAGTCCCTGCCTTATCGAATCAAAGTCTCTAAAGCTGTATCTCAATTCTTTTAATGAAACCTCTTTCGCTAATTGGACTGAAGTTCAACAGACTCTTGAAAAAGATCTGAGCAACACGGCCCAGAGTACTGTTCGCGTAGAGTTATTTGCTGTTGATGCGGCCCCCACTCTTCAACCTGCGCCTCTTCAAGGCCAGCTTATTGACCAGGCCCCTTTTAAACATCGTTTAACCAGCCCTGACCCTAATCATTTGCGCTGCCTTGATGAGAGCGTGCACGACCAAACGCTGGTCTCCCATTTGCTAAAATCCAATTGCTTAATCACCCAACAACCTGATTGGGGCAGTCTTATTATTCGTTATAGTGGCCCCAAAATAGACCCCAGCAGACTGCTTGAATATATTGTTTCTTATCGCAGTCATAATGAATTTCATGAGCATTGTGTAGAGCGTATCTTTTGTGATGTGCTGCAGCAGTGCCAGCCGCACAGCTTACATGTACAGGCTCTATATACGCGTCGAGGGGGATTAGATATTAACCCTTGGCGCAGCACCGAGAACCGTCCTCCTGCGCCACTGCGCACCATTCGTCAATAACCTCCACGAGCTGGCCAAATATTGGCCAGCCTTCCCTTTGAAAGAATTCTAAGTATATTGGGCACGCATACGCTGCTGTTGTTGAGCGGCATAAGCCACATAAATAGCGAGTAAGGCTGAAGCCAAAAATGCTAATGCTGCCCCGTACCAAGGGCCACGCTCGAATTGCGCATCGACTAAATAACCAAAAACCGCTGGCGCCACGGATGCCCCTACATCCATTCCAGAATAAACCAAGCCATAAATAGTGCCCGTTGCCCCTTTGGGGGCCACTTTGCGAATTAACATATCGCGAGACGGAGCAGCTACACCAGAACAAAAACCTGCCAAGGCAACCAACCCCATAGCCATCCAACCCGGCACCACAGCGAAAGACACAAGCAAGAGCAGCAACCCTGCAAAAACCAAAGAGATAAATACAATGCGCTCAGCCCGTGCACTGGCTCCAGCAAGAAATCCTCCAGCAATCATACCCACTGCAGCAGTAAGCATATAGGCAGACAGACTCAAGCTAGCTAACCATTCTGAAAGCAGGTATACCGTTGACATCAAGGGAATGGTGTAATTCTGCACCGCGGAAAGGGCAATAGAAGAACAGGCAAAGAATAAAAAAGCCCCCCATAAGGCAGGCTTTTTAACAATAGCAACTATGGTTTGTCCAACCGTGTGGGTCGACAAATCATCCTCTGCGGCGGCCGCAGGGTGCGGCTGAGATGGCCGCCCCCCTCCCAACGAGAAAGAAGCACCTGAAGCTCCTAATAATGCCCGCCCCCACCATGCACACCCATATATCACCAAAACCAAAATACTGGCGCCTAAAGCGGCTAATCGCCATCCTAACCATAAAGCCAAGGTGGTGATAAATATGGGTGCCAAAGCCCAGCCTAAATTACCGGTAAGCCCATGAACACTAAAAGCATGTCCTAACCGCTTAGGACTTACACGCTGATTGATAATAGAATAATCAACAGGATGAAATACAGAATTTCCCGCGCCGCCGATAATAGCGGCCATCATTAGCATCCAATAGTTTTGAGACAAAGCAATTAATATCCCCGCCCCTACAAACGATAACAGGCCGAAATGCAACACTGGGAGCGCGCCTATTCTATCGACAATAAAGCCCGAAGAAGCCTGCCCTATTCCCGAGACAAAGAAAAAAGCTGTTACCAAAAAGCCCAGCTGTAGATAATCAAAACCAAATGCTTGATGCAAATATAAAAAAAGGGTTGGGAAAACCAGTTGAAAGAAATGGGAGCTGCCGTGAATGGCACCGATTAGTAGTATGAGTAACCAATCATGCCGCCGTAATAACTGCTCTGAACTAACGGTAGACATTGCTACACCCCTTTTTTAACCAGCTCAGGCCAAGCTTTACGTAAATAATAAAACATCGACCATAACGTTAATATCGCTGCTATTACTATCAGCACCTGACCCACTATGAATAAAGATATGCCATATAGCGGTTGTGCGTACAGCAAACAAGGGATAGAAATCATTTGGGCTGCAGTTTTTACCTTGCCTAACCAATGTACCGCCACACTATCACTAGCGCCTAATTTGGCCATCCACTCGCGCAAGGCAGAAATAGTAATTTCACGTCCAATAATAATAAACGACACCACCGGATCAAGACGGCCCAAATACAGCAAAATCAATAACGCCGCAGTCACCATTAACTTATCTGCAACGGGATCCAAAAAAGCGCCAAAAGCAGTTGTTTGTCGCCAGCGCCGCGCTAACCAGCCATCAAACCAGTCTGTAACAGCTGCCAGAATAAAAATCACCGCTGCAATACTGTCTCTTAGTGGCCACGCCAACCAATGATGAGGCACAAAAAAAAGCAGCAAAAACAAAGGGATAACAATAATTCTTAGCCAAGTTAAGGCCATCGGTAAATTGAAATGCATAATCGTTCACTATTTAACGCAAAGCATGATAAATGCGCTCTGCCATTGCTTTTGAAATCCCGTCAACAGAACACAGGTCTTGAATACTTGCATTAGCCACACCAGAAAACCCGCCAAAACGTGCCAACAATCGCTGCCGTCTTTTAGGCCCTACCCCTGGAATTTCCTCAAGGCGCGAGGCGGTACGTGCACGAGCTCGTCGTGCACGCATGCCCGTAATAGCAAAACGATGTGCCTCATCGCGAATCTCTGCAATCAATAATAAGGCAGGATGATGGGCACCGAGCTTTTTGGGGGCTCGACCATCGCCGAAATATAAAGTTTCTAAACCCGTCTGTCGATGCTCTCCTTTGGCAACTGCGACCAGATAATCCGATGCCAAACCTAATTCTATAAATACCTCCTTTGCACTACTTAATTGCCCTTTACCCCCATCAATTAACACAATATGGGGCATGTCTGCGCCCTGCTCAACCACATGCTCATACCGCCTCTTTAATACTTGGCGCATCGCTGCATAGTCATCCCCGGCCGATACGCCTGTAATGTTATAGCGTCGATATAAAGTGGGCTGCATCTGGCATTGGGTATAAACCACACATGAAGCTTGCGTGGCCTCTCCCGCAGTATGACTAATATCAAAACACTCTATACGCAAATTCTCAAGTGCGGTTTCCTCTATATCGATCTGCAGCGCTTCAACTAAAGCTTGAGCACGAGCCTCCTGAGATACAGCCTCTCCTAAATGGCGCTCTAAGGCTAAGCGGGCATTATGCTGTGCCTGCTCCAACCAAGAACGACGCACCCCTTGTGGCTGAGTGACGACACGCACCCCTTTTTGATGCTGCTCTTGTAACAAGTTTATAACCCCACGCATCGCTAAACGGTGGGAACAAATTAATAAATCAGGCAAAGGCCGATCAATATAGTGTTGCGCGACAAAAGCACGTAACACCTCTTGAGGACTTTGATCTTCTGTGTGACGGGGAAAAAAAGCCCGGTCCCCAAGGTGACGTCCCCCACGCACCATCGCTAAATTGACACAAAATAAATGACCCTGTTGTTCCACTGCCAAAATATCTGCGTCAATAGGAGTTTGTGCCTCCATAGTTTGCTGATGGAGTACGGCTGCTAGGGCGCGCATTTGATCTCTATAAACTGCAGCCTGCTCGTACGCAAAAGCACGGGCAGCGGCCTGCATTTTATTCTCTATTTCAGTCAGTACATCTGTTGTTTGGCCCTCTAAGAAACGTATTGCCCGATCCACATCAGCCTGATAGGCAGCAGGCTCAATAGCCTGCACACAAGGCCCTGAACAACGATTAATTTGATACAGCAAACACGGTCGTGAGCGGTTTGCATAGACGCCATCTTCACAGGTTCGCAGCCTAAATACACGCTGTAAAATTTGTATGGTCTCACGCACAGCCCATGCATTGGGATAAGGACCAAAATAACGCCCTCCTTTATTGGTAGCGCCACGATAGTAGGCGATGCGCGGGGCCTCATGATCACTAATTTGCAAATAGGGATAGGACTTATCATCCCTGAACAAAATGTTATAACGCGGTTGCAACTGCTTAATAAGATTATGCTCCAGCAACAGTGCTTCCGCCTCGCTTTGAGTCACGGTGACTTCTACGCGCGCAATTTGGGCAATCATATGTGCTATACGCGGCCCATGCTGAGTAGAGTTAAAATAGCTACTGACCCGTCGCTTTAGATCGCGCGCTTTACCTACATATAAAACCCGCCCCTGCTCGTCCAAATGACGATATACCCCGGGCAAATTAGGCAGCTGGCGTAGAAAAGTGTCGAGCTCGAAGTTCTTGTGCATAACAGTAGTACTCATCCTCCTGAAGCTCCTCCCAACTCATCGAAAATGCATTGGGCTTCAGCGCGTGAACACGGGTTTGACTAGAACAGGGCATGTCATACTCTAACTCTGCCAATAATTGATCAGCACGCTCAGGGTCATTACAGACCAAAACCATATCACAGCCCGCCTCTAAGGCAGCCTGAGCCCGTTGTGTTATCCCACCCACTACTGAAGCACCTTGCATACTCAGATCATCAGAAATAATCACCCCCTGATAAGCAAGAGAGCGACGCAGTACGCGCTGCAACCAATATGGCGAAAAACCCGCGGGTAATTTATCAACCTGCGCATAAATGACATGAGCAGGCATGACTGCAGATAATAACGTCCCACCTAGCCAACGGTAGGGCACCATGTCCTCATCAACAATAGCACTTAACGGACGTTCATCAATAGGGATCCCAACATGAGAATCCACGGCTACTGCTCCATGGCCAGGAAAGTGCTTACCGCAACTCGCCATTCCAGCCTTATTTAAACCATGAATCAATGACTCTGCTAACCGAGTCACTATATCAGGATCACGATGAAAAGAGCGGCTACCAATGACTTCACTGACGCCATAATCCAAATCAAGCACCGGAGTAAAACTTAGATCCACCCCACAAGCGCGTAACTCTGCTGCTAAGATAAAGCCAATAGCCTGAGCGACGGTTATGGCCTCCTCTGGTTGCTTCTCAAACAATGTACCTAGGGCATGCATAGCGGGCAAATGGGTAAAGCCTCCTGTTTTAAAGCGCTGCACCCGCCCCCCTTCATGGTCCACAGCAATAAGCAGCTCTGGACGCAACGCATGAATATCGGCGCATAAAGCTTGCAATTGTGGGCGATCGGAAAAATTACGACTAAAAAGAATCACGCCTCCCACTAGGGGATGACGCAACCGCTCTTTTTCTTGGGGGGTAAGCACAGTCCCCTGTACATCCACCACTACCGGCCCTACTGCTTCATTTAAAACGCGCATCACAGCTCCCAGAAAAAATCTATTCGTATTAAGACGTTAAAGCCTCAACCACCACAAAAGCCATTACTAAATCAGACTCATCCGTCACACTAATATGTGCTGCACCAAATCGAGACTGATACCATTCCTTAAGCTCAGAATCTAATACTACTTGGGGTTGACCACTCGGTGCATTGAGGGTCTGCATGCGCGACCATGCCATGGGCATTCTCATTCCTAGCCCTATTGCTTTGGAAAACGCTTCTTTAGCAGCAAAACGGGTGGCTAAATAACGCATTCCGCGTGCATGATGACGATGTAAACGGCGCTTAAACACCTGTTGCTCTTGAGGGCCTAGTATGCGATGCACAAACTTTTGCCCAAAACGCGCGTAGGTGGACTCAATACGTGAGATATAAGTAATGTCGGTGCCAATCCCACCAATATGCTTCCCATTCAAGGACATATTCATTTGATAATTAAATAGTTTATTAAATACTGCCTATTACTATCGGGCACAGCCCCCTACCCCTAGGGCTTACAACTTAATAAAATGCTCTCGATAATGCTTGAGCTCAGCAATCGATTCATAAATATCAGCTAAAGCTTCATGTTTGCCCACTTTTTTAAAACTACTTACCACCTCGGGCTTCCAGCGCTTAGCCAGCTCTTTTAAGGTGCTTACATCCAAATTTCGATAGTGAAAGAACTCTTCTAGGCGAGGCATATAACGGTACATAAACCGGCGATCTTGGCTAATTGTATTGCCACATAAAGGAGAGGTTTTTTCCTTGACATGCTGGCGTAAGAACTGCAAGAGCTGTTCCTCTGCTTCTGATTCTGTTAATGTGGATTGCTTTACCTTGTCAATGAGACCACTTCGCCCGTGAGTAGCTTTGTTCCAATCATCCATTGCATCCAGTAACTCATCGCTTTGGTGGATGACTAAAACTGGCCCTTCGGCAACGACGTCTAGATTGGCTTCGGTGACCACAACTGCCACCTCAATGATGCGCTCTTTATTTGGATCCAAACCGGTCATCTCCATATCAAGCCAGACTAAACGTTGTGCTACAGAAGTCATATAATATACCTTTAAGTGTGCTGAGATTTTTCAACGATGTTTACTATTTTATTTGTTGCGTTTCTTATTGCAGATAATCTGCTGCGGCTTATCCTGGCGATGCGACAGATTCGCCATGTAGCCCGCCATCGCGATCAAGTTCCCAAGGAGTTTTCCCATCATATTAGCCTCAAGAGCCATCAGCGTGCTGCAGACTATACTATTAGACGCACCAAAACCTCTATTGTAGAACGTTTAGTAGATTCTATCTTGCTTCTGTCTTTCACTTTACTTGGGGGACTGCAAGCAATTGATTTGTATCTGGGCCGTGTTATTGATAATGAGCTCTTGCGCCAACTACTTTTAATTGGCTCAGTATTTTTAATCAGTGGAATAGTACAACTTCCTTTTAGCCTGTGGCGTATTTTTAAAATTGATGAGTCTTTTGGCTTTAACCGCATGACCCTGCCACTTTTTATTTCTGACACTGTCAAAGGCCTCATCCTAACCATTCTTTTAGGTGCGCCTCTTCTTGCTGCTATCTTGTATGTCATGGATACAGCACCTACCCTCTGGCCTATTTGGGCATGGCTAATATGGGTTGCATTTAGCTTTTTCATCATGTGGCTATTTCCCCATGTGATTGCCCCGCTGTTTAACCGTTTTGAGCCCTTAAAACAAGGCCCCCTTAAAGAGCGCATTGAGGCCTTAGCCAAGCGCTGCCAATTTTCTCTCAATGGACTCTTTGTAATGGATGGTTCTAAGCGCAGCGCTCATGGCAATGCTTATTTCACAGGATTGGGGAAAAATAAAAGAATTGTCTTTTTTGATACCTTATTGAACCGTCTCAATGATGATGAAATAGAGGCTGTCTTAGCACATGAGCTGGGCCATTTTAAACATCGGCATATTGTTAAACGACTGGTATTAAATATGCTGATTGCCTTAGGCTTCTTATTGTTACTAGGATGGCTTAGCCAACAGGTTTGGTTTTATACGGATCTCGGGGTTATTCCTCAGCTAGGACGTCCCAATAGCGGACTTGCCCTGACTCTTTTCTTTTTAGTCATGCCTGTTTTTACCTTTTGGCTGGGCCCCCTTTTTAGCCTCCTCTCTAGAAAGGACGAATATGAGGCAGATCGCTTTGCTGCACAACAAAGCTCTGCAACAGCCCTTATTAACGCGCTGGTTAAGCTCTATGATGATAATGCCGCTACCCTAACCCCTGATCCGGCTCATTCTGCCTTTTATGATAGCCACCCACCAGCGCCCCTACGAATACAACATCTGCAAAAATATGCCCGCAAAACAGCAACTCCATAAAGGCCGTATTATTGCTACCTTTGGTCGCAATTTTATTGTGCAATGTGAAACCAGTTCGCACACATACCAATGCTATACCCGCGGTAAACGTACTGGGGTAGCAATCGGAGACTACGTTTTATTTACACCTCAGAGCGATACCCAAGCAGTGATTGAAAAAAACCTTGAACGCAATAACCTGCTTTATCGCTCTGATAATCATCGCTCCAAGCTTTTTGCTGCTAATATCGATCTATTGTTTTTAGTCGTTGCCCCTGAGCCTGATTTTTCCTTAGATCTAATAGGCCGCGCTTATACCGCAGCACAAAATGCTGCGGTTAGCATGTATATTGTACTTAACAAGGCTGATTTACCGACTGTTGTTCAGGCGCGAGAAAAGCTACGCCCAATACAATCTATTGGGCTTCCTATCATAGAGGTAAGTATTTATCAGCCCACAGCCCTTAAAGAACAGCTGCTCCCTTTACTCAATAACAAAACCGGTTTGCTACTGGGACAAAGCGCCATGGGAAAATCGAGTATCTTGAATGTGCTGGTTCCCGATGCTCAGGCGCAAACCCGCGCACACTCTCAGGCTTTGGGAACAGGTCGCCATACCACTACAGATAGCCGTCTTTATGCAATCCCAAACCATACGGGCGCTATTATTGACTCACCCGGATTTCAATCTTTTGGGCTTGCCCATCTAGAGCTTGAACAGTTACTGAAAGGGTTCCCCGATTTTTATGAAGCCCTACAGCACTGCCGTTTTTATAATTGTACGCATCGGCATGAACCAGGGTGTGGCGTACTCGCTGCCAAACAAAAGGGGGATATTGATGCGCAGCGCTACCAGCTCTATTGTAGACTCATTAATGAATTAGAGGCTCGCCCCCAATACTAGTCGCTGGCTAAGCGCCTAAGTGCACTGCTGCAGCGGACAAATAATGATATAGGTTACGCACCACGGCAGCAGTTGCCCCCCAAATGCAACGCCCCTGCCAATCAATAGAAAAATATATCCGCTCTTGAGCTGTGTGATAAGGCAGTCGATGAATCCGATGCTGCCGTGGATCCATTAATTGAGCCAAGGGCACAGCAAAAATCTCAGCCACCTCGGCAGGATTAGGCAAAAGCTGATAACCTGGATGCACCATGCTTACCACTGGACGCATTGCAAATCGCGTTGTGGTTAAAAATATAGGCTGCTCCGCTAAAGGCTCAAGATATTTGGGCTCTATCCCCACTTCTTCGTGTGTCTCACGTACTGCAGCAGCCACTGCACTGGCATCACTTTGATCCAAGCGCCCCCCGGGAAAACTCACCTGCCCTGCATGATGTGAAAGCGCCTCAGCACGACGAGTAAAAATAATATGCGGCTCGGACTCTTGCTCAACAATTGCCACGCAAACCGCTGAGCGTATGGAACTGGGCTCATCCTCAAACCGTTGTATAAAAGCATGAGCATAATAGGGCTCGATTTGCCACTGCACCTGATCTTGTATATCAAAAGCAGTACGCACAAAATCCAAGCTTAATATGTTTGGGCTTAAAGCTTTAAGAGGGCAATGACCCAGCACAGGTTGAGCAGCTGGATCAAAAGATATACGGGGTTGAGATACCTGTTTCTGCTTCATTGATCATCCTTTTACTTAGTAATAATAACAAAAAAGCACCCAAAGGGTGCTTTTAAGGATCAATGCAGAAATCACATCATTATTTCTTGTCTGTACGACGTACCAGCTTTTCTTTAATACGAGCAGCCTTACCAGAACGGTTGCGCAAGTAATAGAGCTTTGCACGACGTACCGCACCACGACGCTTTACCTCAATGCTGTTGATATGAGGTGAGTAGAGTTGGAATGTTCTCTCTACAGCCTCTCCAGAGGAGAGCTTGCGCACAATGAAAGAAGAGTTTAAGCCACGGTTACGTCTGGCAATCACTACTCCTTCAAATGCCTGCACACGCTTGCGGTTCCCCTCAACTACGTTTACATTGACCACTACACTATCACCTGGGCCAAAATGGGGAATAGTTTTGCCCTCGGTAAGTCGCTGTATCTCTTCTTGCTCTAAGATTTCAATAATATTCACTTTATCGCTCCAAAATCATCTTAAGCAGGCGGGTTGTTGTGTTAAATAAGAGCCTGATAGAGGATGAAACCAATGATATTACCACGCTAATTCAAGAAAAACCATATGCATTCACCGAAAAAGAGAACAGATTGAATGGTTCTAGCAAAGAGCGAACAATCAGTCCGAGAAATACAACAAATTCGAGCGTGTGTTAAAAGCCTGCAGCCACCCCCAACCACATCAACCCAAATAAGGAACCGCCCCACAGTATTACTGCAATAGCGTCCAAAACAATTTGAGGCCAGCGTTGCTGCTGAGTCGAGTCAATGTTCAAAGCAATACGCCCCTGCTTGCATAAACCATGATGATAGACCTCATCCATAAAAGCGGACTCTGCACAGGCCACGGATTGAGTGGGTGCAGAAGCGCATGAAACGGAATCAGATAAACTTGCGTCTGAGCGCACAGCACTACGGCGTAGCACAGTAAAGAAGGAACTAAGATGCTTGAGCATACCCCCTCCTGAGGAGTCTAAATGATTAGCCAATACTGCATACCTATACAGTACTGTATAAAAATACAGCGCATAATGCAAGTAAATGTAGGCGATTCGCGACGGCTTTGACTGCTTGCCCCGGCACACTCTGGTGCATAAAAAAACCCATTCCGAAGAATGGGTTTTTTATATTCTTTAAGAATTCAGCCTTTGAGCTCAATCCTAATAAGCTTACTGAACTTTAGAGCGCTTCTATGAGCTCAGGAACTGCATCAAATAGATCCGCTACCAAACCATAGTCTGCAACGCTAAATATTGGCGCTTCAGGATCCTTATTAATGGCCACAATCACCTTGGAATCTTGCATTCCAGCTAAATGCTGAATAGCTCCTGAAATTCCAACGGCAATGTATAGCTGAGGAGCCACAATTTTACCTGTTTGCCCGACTTGCCAATCATTAGGCGCATACCCAGCATCCACTGCAGCACGGGAGGCCCCCACAGCGGCACCTAACTTAGCAGCTAACTCATCAATAAGCTTAAAGTTTTCTGCGCTCCCTAAGCCACGTCCCCCTGAGACAACAATGTCTGCAGAGGCTAAATCCGGACGATCGCTTTGCGCTACCTCACGCCCGACGAAACGGCTCAAACCACTGTCTTCTACAGCAGTAATGGTCTCTACTGTGCCATTTCCCCCCTTGTCCGCAACCGCGTCAAAGGCAGTAGTACGTACGGTGAGCACAATCTTTTCATCGGCACACTGCACTGTTTCTAATGCATTACCAGCATAAATGGGATGAGTAAACGTATCTGCAGAAACCACCTCGATCACATCAGATACCTGTGCTACATCTAATAACGCTGCTACTCGTGGCGCGATATTCTTCCCATAAGTTGTGGAAGGAAACAAAATATGCTGATAGGCATCGGCAATCGCTAGAACTTGTTTGGAAACGTTTTCAGCTAAGCCATGCTCTAAAGCATCGCCTTCGGCCAACAGGACTTTTTCTACCCCAGCGGCCTGTGCCGCAGCATCGGCAACTGCCTGCGCCCCTTTTCCTGCCACCAACACATGAATGGGGCCGTCTAACTTTTGAGCAGCGGCAAGGGTATTTAAGGTTGCTGCATTTAAACTTTGATTATCGTGCTCTGCAATAACTAATACGGACATATTAAATTACCTTTGCTTCGTTCTTTAGTTTTTCGACCAGTGTGGCGACATCCTCAACAATCACCCCAGCCTGACGAACTGGCGGCTCGGTCACTTTTTGAGTACTCAAGCGAGGGGTCACATCCACTGCCAACTCCTCGGGAGTTACAGTATCTAGCGGCTTTTTCTTGGCTCGCATAATATTGGGCAATGTGACATAACGTGGCTCATTCAAGCGTAAATCTGTAGTCACCACTGCAGGTAAATTGATCTCAAGGGTTTCGAGACCGCCATCAATCTCACGGGTCACCTGAGCTTTTTGATCGGCAATCTCCACTTTGCTTGCAAAGGTAGCCTGAGGCCAATCTAATAATGCTGCTAACATTTGTCCTGTTTGGTTCGCATCATCATCAATAGCCTGCTTACCCATAATGACTAAATTGGGCTCTTCCTTGTCAACCAAGGCTTTAAGCAACTTGGCCACGGCCAAAGGCTGCAGCACTACATCGGTTTCGACATGAATTGCACGATCAGCGCCAATAGCCATTGCGGTACGAAGCGTTTCCTGTACAGGTTTGGCTCCGCAGGAAACAGCGATAATCTCGCTTACTAAGCCTTTTTCCTTGAGGCGGACAGCCTCCTCGACAGCAATTTCATCAAAGGGGTTCATGGACATTTTTACATTGTCGGTGTCCACCCCCGTTTGATCTGACTTTACGCGGATCTTGACGTTGTGATCCACAACGCGCTTAACGGGTACTAAAACCTTCATCCGGTTCTCTCCAAAAACTAGAAACTTTCAAACAGCAAGGCTAAAAACAACTTTTGAATCGATGGATAATCGCACCAACCCCAAGACCTTTAGCCACTCAAATATACGGCCTACAGTATAACAAATTGCACTAACTGAACAGGGCTTACCCCTATAAAAAGACTCAGCCCATGTACTCCTAAAATAGCGGCGGAAACTAAAACATCGATAAGAATGCTTGAATCCTACTCATAAATCGCTGATACTTTTTACTTTTACCCCAACCTAAAGGCATCTACTCTCATGCGGCTTATTTCTATTCGCTCAATGATGACCCTTGGAGCCTGCTTATTAGCTGCCTGCAGTAGCCCCAATCACAGCACTCAGGCTCAACAACTGTCCCCTTCTTCTCAGCAGGCCCCCCTTCCTTCCGCTCTCCCTCAGACTGCTTTGAGTGAGCAGCCAGTAGCTACAGGCCCACAAAAAAATGGTCCGCTCTTTGTACCCTTTAGGCAAGAGTTTGTCCAAGAAAATGGTGCACTCAGCCCTTATCTAAAAGACTGGGCCCTTCAGCTTGCTGAACAACGGCGCATCCCCTTTCCAACAATTGAGGCACTACTCAAACAAGTTCGCTATGAGCCTCAGGTGCTCCAACTCATGGCTCCAGCCCAGGGCAAGCGCGCACAACGCAACTGGCCTGCCTATAGAGCACGCTTTACCGATACTGTTCGGATTGACAAAGGATTAGCCTTTTGGCGCCTCCACCAAGACAGCATTGAAGCAATTGCTCAACATTATCAAGTGCCCGCATCCATTTTAGTAGCAATTATTGGGGTAGAAACTATTTATGGCCATTATATGGGTGACTTTAGCGTGCTTAATGCGTTGACTAACTTAGGCTTTAGCTACCCAGACCCTAACCGCCCTGATCGGGCAGAAATGTTTCGCAATCAATTAGCTGATCTTATCGAGCTCCATTATCACAATAAATTAGATGCCCAGACAGTACGAGGTTCTTTTGCTGGAGCCATGGGACTGCCTCAATTTATGCCCACCAGCATCAAGCACTGGGCTGTGGATGCGAGCAACAAAGGCCATGTTGATTTGTTTGCTTCTGTTCCTGATGCGCTGGCCTCTATAGCCAACTTTTTAAACCATCATGGCTGGCAAGCAGGCTTGCCGGTGTTTATCGATATTTCTATTCCCACTACCCCCCCCGTTGCTGCCCTGGTGGACGGCGGCCTTCAGCCCACTTTAACATGGGCCACACTCCAAGAGACGCTCTCCCTACCTTCACCATCTCCTCTGTTAGAACAACAAAAATTTGGTCTCATCGATTTGCCTGATCCAATCAATCAAAATATAGAATATCGTCTGGCCACGGCTAATTTCTTTGCTTTAACCGCATATAATCGCAGCTATTTTTATGCCAGTGCTGTAGTTGATCTCGCTTGTGCTCTCGAGCAAGGCTACTATCACCGTTCATCGTGCTCTCTATGGGCAAACTTATAAAAAAAACCTCATCCCTTCTTAGGGATGAGGTAATCGCTCACGAGTTATTGTGCCTGATTAAGGGTTAAATACCCCCGTTGATAAATAACGGTCTCCTCTATCGCACACAATAAAAACAATAGTGGCATTTTTTACTGTTTTAGCCACACGCAATGCTGCGATCAATGCGCCTGCCGAAGAAATGCCTGCAAAAATTCCCTCCTCAGCAGCGAGACGGCGAGCCATCTGCTCAGCCTCTTGCTGACCAATTAATTCAAACTGGTTGATCTTGGAGGAATCATAAATTTTAGGCTCATATTCTTTAGGCCATTTACGGATACCAGCAATCTGAGCACCCTCTGCTGGTTGGGCACCAACAATAGTTACATTTGGGTTTTGTGTGCGCAAATATTCGCCAACCCCCATGATAGTCCCAGTAGTGCCCATAGCACTCACAAAGTGAGTCACCTGGCCCTGTGTTTGCTGCCAAATTTCTACGCCCGTCCCGGCAATATGGGCCTGTGGATTGTCAAAATTAGCAAACTGATCCAGTACAATCCCACGCCCCTCGGCTTGCATCTTAAGGGCCAAATCACGAGCATACTCCATCCCTCCCTGTTCTTCGGGAGTCAGAATCAATTCGGCACCATATGCTGTCATCGATGCACGACGCTCTAAAGAGAGGTTATCAGGCATGATGAGAATCATCTTGTAGCCTCGCACAGCAGCAATCATGGCTAAAGCAATGCCAGTATTACCACTGGTTGCCTCAATCAACGTATCACCAGGCTTAATTTGTCCACGCTCTTCAGCCAAGCGTATCATCGATAAAGCGGGCCTATCTTTGACCGAGCCAGCAGGATTGTTGCCCTCGAGTTTGGCAAGAATAATATTACTTTCATCAATGCCCTCTTGGGCAGGAATACGTTGCAAACGTACCAAAGGCGTATTGCCTATAGTATCTTCGACAGTTGGATAGCTGGGTTTCATAGTTGTACCATTCTACGGATATTTATTGTGTCTCTGAATCCAGACTACCGTCCGGATCCTGTACCATCAAACCGGCCTCTTGCAAAGCCTCGCGCTTTTTAGGGCCAATGCCTTTCACTCTATCAGATAAATCTTCCAAAGAGGTAAAAGCCCCACCGCGCTCACGCTCTTCGATAATCGCTTCTGCGGTTTTAGAGCCAATCCCAGGCAAAGTTTGTAGCTCCGCACTACTGGCCTGATTGACATCCATTGCCCCTACTGAAGATACACACAGCAAAAGCCCCACAAATAACACACGGCTCAGTACACAAACGCACTGCCTGCGGCTTAGCATATGCAATTGCCCAATCATAATACCTCCTGTTTTCGATCAACAAGTGTGTATTAAGACAGGAGCGATCGCCACGCTCTGTCCCTATAGATAGCCTTTATTGTGTCGTGAGAAAAGGTATTTTTTCTAGGGGCAATGGCTATTTAGGCTAGGTTAGTTTTATCCTTTTGCCTGTCATATAAAGCGCGCACGTATCGTGCCACACCTTGTTCTACAGTGGCAAAATCAGCAGTATATCCTGCCGCGCGCAACTGACTCAAATCTGCTTGGGTATGGCTCTGATAACGTCCTTTCAAATCCTCAGGAAATGGGATGTAACGTATCAGTTCTTTTTCAACCAAAGACGGTAAATCAAGTGCAGGCTCTCCCTGCAATGCTCGCATGGTATTTACCACTGTTTTGGCAATGTCATTAAAGGGCTGCGCACGCCCCGTCCCACAATTAAATATGCCAGAAATGTGTGGGTTATCGAGAAAAAACAAATTTACTTTTACTACATCTTCTACAGCAATAAAGTCACGCGCTTGCTGTCCTGCTTGATACCCATCCCAAGCCCCAAATAAGCGCACATAACCGTCTTGTTCGTATTGCTTCATATTATGTAGGGCAACCGATGCCATACGGCCCTTATGGTGCTCATTAGGCCCATAAACATTGAAATAACGAAGCCCCACCACTGGTGCCTTAAGCTCATTTAAGTGGCGCCGAAGCACCTGGTCAAAAAGCAATTTAGAATATCCATAGACATTTAGAGGCGCCTCATACTGCGGATCTTCGCGGTAATTGGGACCAGCCCCATATACTGCTGCGGAGGAAGCATATAAAAAAGGAATTTTGGCGCTTTGGCAAAAATCAAATAGCTCCAACGTTACACGATAGTTATTATCCATCATATAACGCCCATCCTGCTCTGTTGTATCTGAACAGGCGCCCTGATGATAGACTGCCTCTATAGTGGGCAACGCGCGCCGTCGCACTCGCTCTCTAAATTCGTCTTTATCCATGTACTCAGCAATAGCACACTGGACTAAATTACGAAACTTCTCTCCTTGCTGTAGATCATCAACAACTAAAATATTAGTTATGCCGCGCTCATTGAGCCCTTTCACTAAATTGCTGCCGATAAACCCAGCTCCACCAGTAACAACAATCATCTTTTTTCCTTTACTGCAACTCTTGAGCGGTGACCACTGAGGTACCTAATTTACCTACCACAATTCCGCCTGCCTTATTAGCCCAATAGACGGCATCCATCCAATTTAAACCTGCTCCTTTAGCTACTGCTAAAGTGGCCAATACCGTGTCTCCAGCCCCAGACACATCAAATACTTCCTTAGCCTGAGCATCAACATGATGCCTAAATCCTTCGGTATAAATGGTCATGCCTTGCTCAGAACGTGTAATCAGCAATGCCTCGAGCTGTAACTGTGAACGTAATGCTTGTGCTCGCTCTTCAAGCTCGGACTCAGTGTCCCAACGTCCCACGGCCTGACGCATTTCCTCTCTATTTGGAGTCAGCAGGCTGGCGCCCTGATAGCGTTGATAATCCTCTCCTTTAGGATCAACCAAGACCGGGATTCCTTCTGCGCGCGCAATTTGGATCAGCTGCTGCACCTCTTTTAATGCCCCCTTGGCATAATCAGAAAGCACAACAATATCATGCTCTTTTAATTGCTCTGTCATGCGCTGCTGCACCTGACTTAAGGCAGCCTGACTGGGTGCCTCTTCGAAATCAACACGAATTAATTGCTGCTGACGACCTATGACCCTGAGTTTTAACGTTGTGGGTCGATGTGCATCCGTAATCATCTGCGCGCCAATTTGCTCTGCTCGTAATAATGAACGTATCGTTTGCCCATTATGATCATCACCGACTAAGCCGATCAATGTCGCCTGAGCGCCCAGGGCAACAACATTACGCGCAACATTGGCTGCCCCCCCTAATCGATCCTCAGTGCGTGCAACATGCACAACTGGTACCGGAGCTTCTGGAGATATACGCTCTACTTTGCCAAACCAGTACCGATCCAGCATCACATCGCCAACTATGAGTACTTTTAATTGCTGTGCTGCGTGAGAGGGAAAAGATCTCATGAAAGCTCCTCTAACAACAAGGGCGGATAACTTTCCCAATGATTACAACCGGGGCATTGCCAGTAATAGGCACGCGCCTCAAAACCACATTCTTGGCAAGCATACCGATCTAACCGCTGGGTATGCTTATGAATGAGGCTGCGTAATAAGGCTAAATCCGCCCCCGCAGCAACCTCTTTGGTTAAGGCATCCTCAACAATGGCTTGTACTGTTTCTGATACACCATTACCTTTTTCAATGCTTAACTCAACCTCAAGCATTCGATCTAAAGCTAATAAAGATGGGGTGCCGCGTAATGCTTTACGAGCAAAATGCCACGCCTCTAAAGAGCCCTGATGTTCGCGCAAGGCTTTAAATAGCACATTGAATACCATCAGGTTGGGATGCTGTTGGTAATGAGCGTGTAGCACTTCAATGCCTTCGCTCACTTGTCCTAGTCCTTGATAACAACGCATTAACGGAGCCGCAACCAGACCCGCATACATCGGAGCAAAGTTCAGAATAGGCTCAAGCTCATCTCGCTGCTGCTCTATTTGTCCTTGTTTTTCTGCCCATAATGCTTTGAGCAGCGCAATACGCACTTTGGCACCTAGTGTGCACTCCCCTGCTAACTCTCGTGCAGCTTGATCCGCCCCGTCAAGTGCTCGTTGCGCTGCTTCAAAATTGGGCTCTGCTGCCAATAAGGCGGCTTCAGCCTGCTCGCAATAATAATGCACGCGCTGAGGCACCGCCTCCTGGATGAGTCGTCCTAAGCGTTTCACTGCCTCAATGGCTTTAGGCCAGTCATGACCGGCCTCATAGATACGCACTAAATAACGCATTGCCTCGACCCCATGACGCGTATCTGTGACCGCCTCAAAACCAGCCTCTGCCCGGTCTAACATACCTGCTTTTAAAAAATCTTTAGCTAACTCAAATTGGGCATCTTGCCGTGCCTCAAGCGCTAAATCAGCGCGCGCCAACAAGCTTTGATGGACACGAATTGCTCGCTCTATTTCGCCCCGGCGTCTAAATAAACTGCCTAAAGCAAAATGCAGCTCTACCGTTTCTGAATCTAATTTAGCGACCTCTATAAAGGCATCAATGGCTCGATCGGGCTCCTCATTTAATAAAAAATTAAGCCCTTTAAAGTATGAGTCAGGCAAGCGCCGGCTCTCTGAGAGCATATGCCGGAAATCCACTCGCGCTGCTATCCAACCTAAGCCAAATAATACGGGGACAACTATCAGCCACCAAGGTTCAAAATCCACAACCTAATCCTTGTAACATCATAGTGGAGCCATAGGGGCAACGGCCTCCGGAGCCACCTCAGGACGACTGACCTCAGGCTGCTCAAGACGTTCCTCTAGATGAGCAACCTCACGTTTGAGGCGATTTAATTCGCGCTGTTTGCGCATATTGCCCATTAACATAATGAGCAACCCTAAAAACAGCCCAAGAATAAAAGTGACCAGCATCACAATAATCAGGGGAACCTCTTTGATGGCATACTCACCAAAGAAGTAAACAGGCACTTTTTCTGTATTTTTAAGTGCAAAAGAGAGTACTACGAGAAAAACAATAATACGTAGTATCCAAACGATGATGCGCATAGTAATCGCTCCAGTAATTAGCGGACGCTACTATTGTAAAGGGAAAACCTCCTCCCGTCCTAAAACAGCAACAGGCCCATGCAGGGCCTGTTTAATGATCACATTTCAAATCCGACTTAGCGGCCACCTATTTACTTGCCTGCTGTTTTTTTTGCTCAGCAACAAAAGTGGCATCTACACGTTCACGGAGCTCCTTACCCGCTTTAAAGTGCGGCACTCGCTTAGCAGGGACATGAACAGTCTCTCCCGAGCGAGGATTGCGCCCTAAGCGCGCTGCTCGTGTAGTGACCGTAAAGCTACCGAAGCCGCGGATTTCAATCCGCTGCCCATTGACCAACGACTCGGTCATGGAATCAAGTAAGACATTTACGGCCAAATCCACATCACGCAACGCAAACTGCGGAAAGCGACTCGCCAACAGAGCTATTAACTCGGATTTTGTCACGCTTACTCTTCAGAATCTTCGCGCTGTTGATCAAGTTTTGCACGCAGCAACGCACCCAAGTTGGTTGTTCCAGTAGAAGCACCTTGCTCACTAATACGTTGCATGGTCTCAGCTGCCTGAGCACTTTCACGTGCTTTAATAGACAACTGAATGCTCCGCGCGCGACGGTCGATGTTAATAATCATAACCTCGATTTCATCGCCCTCATTCAGAGCTGTAGTCGCATCTTCTACACGACCTGTAGAAATCTCGGAAGCACGCAGGTATCCGTCTACATCGAGAGCAAGATTCACTACTGCGCCCTTAGGCTCTACGGACTTCACAACGCCTTTGATGACATCGCCACGCTCGTGCTCATTGACGAAGTTGCTAAATGGATCGCCTTCGAGCTGTTTGATACCCAGAGAAATACGCTCTTTTTCGGTATCAATACCCAATACCACAGCATCAACCTCTTCGCCACGCTTGTACTCGCGCACGGCTTCTTCGCCGCTGCCCGTCCAAGTTAGGTCGGACAGGTGAACCAGACCATCGATGCCACCATCCAAGCCGACGAAAATACCAAAATCGGTAATGGACTTAATCGCACCACGTACGCGATCGCCACGCTTGTGATTCATAGCGAACTCTTCCCATGGGTTAGGCAAGCACTGCTTCATGCCCAAGGAAATGCGACGACGCTCTTCGTCTATATCCAATACCATGACCTCGACTTCTTCGCCTAAGGTGACTACTTTGCGAGGATCGACATTTTTGTTGGTCCAATCCATTTCAGATACGTGAACCAGACCCTCAATACCATCTTCAACCTCAACAAAGGCACCGTAGTCAGTAAGGTTGGTGACCTTGCCAAAGAGACGAGTTCCTTGAGGATAGCGACGGGATAGACCCAACCAGGGATCTTCACCTAGCTGCTTGACCCCTAAGGATACACGGCTGCGCTCGCGGTCAAACTTGAGCACCTTGACCTCGATCTCTTCGCCAATCTGAACCAACTCGGAAGGATGGCGAACGCGGCGCCACGCCATGTCAGTGATGTGCAAGAGACCGTCGATGCCACCCAAATCAATGAAGGCACCGTAGTCTGTGATGTTCTTAACGATCCCCTTGAGAACGAGACCCTCCTCAAGCTTCTCGAGCAGACGTTCGCGCTCTTCGCCCATGCTTTCTTCGAGCACGGCACGACGAGACAATACTACGTTGTTACGCTTGCGATCGAGCTTAATGACTTTGAATTCTACAGTCTGGCCCTCAAACTGCGAGGTATCTTTGACTGGACGCAAATCAACCAAAGAACCGGGCAAGAAAGCACGGATACCGTTGGTCATCACTGTCATACCGCCTTTTACGCGGCCGACAATAGTACCGGTCACATGCTCGCCGGACTCTAAGGCCTGCTCAAGTGCCAACCAAGCAGATAAACGCTTTGCTCGGTCACGAGATAAAATGGTATCCCCGTACCCATTTTCAAAAGCGTCAATCGCCACTGACACAAAATCACCAGGCTCGACCTCGAGCTCCCCTTGATCATTATGGAACTCTTCGATTGGGATCAGGGCCTCAGACTTAAGCCCAGCATTAACCAATACATAATTGTGGTCAATGCGTAAAACCTCAGCGGAGATCACCTCACCTACCTTGAGGTCTTGATCCTGGATGCTTTCTTCAAACAAGTCGGCGAAACGCTCGCCGCCCAATACATCGGTAGCAGAAATTTCAGAACTGGAAGAGATGGAGGACATTAAATAAATTCCATCAGCCTTTTATGGCTCGTTAATAACACACCGAAAATTCGGTGGAGTGAAAAATAACCAATTAAACGGAGCCGCCATATAAAACGCTGTGGGCACCACTTAATTGACCCCTAAACTAAAACTAATCCCTAAAAACCGCCTGCAGAACACCTAATCATGATGCTCAATACAGTGCTGAATTTAGGTTTTGATATTAAACCAACATGCAAGCACCTGTGCAACCGTTTCGTTAATACTTAAGTATGAAGAATCGATAATATGCGCATCAGGCGCTGGTCGCAAAGGTGCCACAGAGCGATTTTGATCCCGGCTATCACGAGCCTGGAGATCCTCTAAAACCGCCTCGATTTTAACAACAAAACCTTTATCTATCAACTGCTTATAGCGCCTTCTTGCTCGCTCCTCAACACGTGCAACAAGAAAAATCTTAAGGGGCGCATTAGGGAATACCACTGTCCCCATATCGCGGCCATCAGCCACCAACCCAGGAGGTTGCAAAAAATCACGCTGTCGTTGTAAAAGTGCATCACGGACCTCGCCATAGACTGCTACTCGTGATGCGTGCACGCCCACCTCTTCTGTGCGTAGCTGGGCAGACACCTCTTGATTGCCCAACCACACTCCTTGGGCATCAAAACGCACATCCAGCGCGCGGGCGATTTGCGCAACCGCACCGCTATCATTGAGATCAACCCCTTGCTGTTGCGCTGCTAAGGCAGTGAGCCGATATAAGGCTCCACTGTCTAAGACATGCCAATTAAGATGTTCCGCAACTTTTTGTGCGACTGTACCTTTTCCAGAGGCCGTAGGGCCATCAATAGTGATCACAGGGATGCTACTCATGCGTGCACCAATTGTTCAAAGACAGAAAAATAATGGGGAAAGGTTTTGCTCACGCAGCCTGGATCTAAAATTTGCACCCGCACTGGAGCAAAGGCGGCCAACGAAAAGCACATGGCTATTCGATGGTCATCATAGGTAAAAATATCTGCATCCTGCCACTGCTCAGAATCAATAGGATATACCCGTAACCAATCGGGACCGGACTCTACCTGCGCCCCCAAGCGCTGTAACTCTGTTTGCATGGCATGGATGCGATCGGTTTCCTTAACACGCCAGCTCCCAATATCACGTAACGTACATGGCCCATCTGCATACATGGCCAATGCCGCTGCTGTCATTGCCGCATCAGGAATACGATCAAAACTCAAGTCAAAGGCTCGTAAACGTTCGCCTTCGGCAACTTTAATGCCTTGAACGCGCATAGCCTGTGGCTCGAAATGAACGTGCGCGCCCATGGCTTCAACTACTTGGGCAAAGTGTATATCGCCTTGTACAGACCGGCTGCCTACCCCTTGGATCTCAATAGGCCCACCCCCAATCGCCCCTAAAGCAAGAAAATAAGAAGCAGAAGACGCATCGCCTTCCACTTTATATACTCCAGGAGACTGATATAACGCATCAGCCGGGACGATAAAACGCTGCCAATCTTGATGCTCCACCTTAACCCCAAAATCAGCCATCATAGCTAGAGTAATGGCTATATACGGTTGTGAAATGAGCCGCCCTACCACCTCAATTTCAACACTTTGCCCCGTTTTCTGACTCATTAAGGGGGCCGACATCAATAAAGCCGTTAAAAACTGACTCGAGACCTCGCCTTTGACTCGAAACACATGCCCTTTTTTAATATTTGCAGGGCCTATTTTTAGCGGGGGATAGCCCTCTGCCCCCAAATACTCAATGTGGGCTCCTCCTGCTTGCAAGGCCTCTACCAAATCCCCAATGGGGCGCTCATGCATGCGCTCAATTCCTGATAGCTGATAGGTCCCCTCAGTCCATGCCAGAGCTGCGGTCAGTGAACGCATCGCTGTACCTGCATTACGCAGGAACAAGTCGCCTGTGCTTTGAATTTGTCCCCAACCGCCCGTAACCTCATAGGTGGACTCACCTAAGCGCTGCGTGGTTATTCCTAAGCGCTGCAAAGACTCCAGCATGACCTCAGTATCATCAGACTCAAGCACTCCATGCAACTGGGTGGTGCCTTGTGCCATGGCTGCTAGCAGCAATGCCCGATTAGAAATGCTTTTAGAACCCGGCAATTGTACTTGTCCTTGTGCACGACGCACTGAGGGTAAAAGATAAGACTGAATATTATTCATGATAACCACTCCGACTGGCCCACAAACGACGCGCCAAGGCCGCGCGCTCTAGAAAATCGTATAACGATTCCTCATTGCTCTCTAACAGTGCTTGCTCGGCACGTGCAAATGCTTCACGTACCTCTTTTAGCTCACGCAACACGGCTTGTTTGTTACTTAAGAAAATATCGCGCCAAACCTCAGCGGATCCAGCAGCAATACGGGTAAAATCTCTAAAACCACTGCCAGCCAGGCTTAATCGTAAATCTGCATTCTCAGCACTCGCCACCTGCCACATAAATACTGATGAAAGAAAATGAGGAACATGGCTCACTGAGGCCAATACCTCATCATGCTCAGCAGGGTCCATCAACAACACCCGCGCCCCACAATGCATCCACATCTGGGTCACAAGACGCTGCGCTTGGGGGCAAGTATGCGCAGTAGGGGTGAGCACAACATTGCGTTCTTGATATAAATCAGCCCGCGCTGCTTCAGGTCCAGTAGTTTCTGCGCCTGCAATTGGATGTCCTGCCACAAAACGCTCAAAATGATCTTGCAAATACTGCTGCCCCATGGCCACTACATCTGCCTTGGTACTGCCCACATCGGTAATAACTGTATGCGCTTTTAAATAAGGGCGCATCTCTTTTAGGAGCATACCAATAGTGCGTACTGGAGTGGCCAACACGACGACATCAGCATGCGCTACAGCTTCGGGTAAGGTTGCAGGCGCATCAATAAGCCCTAACTCTTGAGCTTTGTGCACCGAGGCGGTATCGCGCCCCACACCCAGAACCCGTCCAACCACCCCTGCAGACTTAAGCGCTGCGGTTAATGAGCCCCCAATTAGGCCAGGACCAATAAGGGCCAATGTAGGAATAAAAAATGATGCAGAAGGCTTCATAGCTGAATTATGTGGACTGCCGAGGATAAGAGCCAAGAAACTTAAAAAATGCCACATCTTTTTTCAGCTCTGCACACGCAGCCTGAACGGCATCATCTTGATAGTGGCCCAGTACATCAACATAAAAATAATACTCCCACTCCCCGGTTCGAGCAGGACGAGACTCAAAACGGGTCATGGACACCCCATGTTTAGCCAAGGGCGCTAACATTTCATAGACGGCACCAGCCCGATTGGGCACAGCCAAAATAAAACTGCTTTTATCGTTTCCTGAAGGTGCATTTGCCTGCGCCCCAAGCGCCAAAAAGCGCGTTCTGTTTTGAGGGTCATCTTGAATGCCCTGCTGCACCACGTGCAGCCCCCACCCCTCCGCGGCCTGCATACCCGCAATAGCAGCAATGCCCGGCTCTTGTGCCGCCAAACGCGCTGCCTCAGCATTGCTTGCTGCGGCGGCACGCGGCACATTGGGAAAGTTTCTATTCAGCCACTGCTGACACTGAGCCAGGGCTTGAGGATGCGCCATGATGCGCTTAATATCTGCAGCCTCACCACTTTGGTTCAACAAATTATGCTGAATGCGGATAGAACGCTCCCCTATTACCTTGAGCGAAGTATTTAACAGCAAATCCAAAGTTCGATTCACTGCTCCTTCAGTGGAGTTTTCTACCGGCACAATCCCATAATCAGCCTGCCCTGCCTCTACCATACGAAAGACCTCGTCAAAGGAAGGGCAACTGCACTTTTCTATAAAATGCCCAAAATGCTCTAAAGCAGCCTGCTCAGAAAAAGTCCCCTTAGGACCGATATAGGCCACACGAGGCACAGACTCTAAGCCACGACAGGCGGAAATAACCTCACCCCATATTGAAGAAACGGAATCATCGTGAACCGGCCCTTGATTTAACTCGATCAAGCGTGCAATGACCTGGGCTTCGCGCTCAGGTCGTAAAATCGGCTCTTCAATAGACACTGCCTGCTTGATGCGTCCTATTTCCATGGCTGCTTGGGCGCGCTCATTTAATAGCTCTAGGATCTGCCTATCAATAGCATCGATTTTGTCACGCCAGGGCTGTAGACGTTCAGAAAGCTTATTACCCATGTTCTTTTTCAAAGTTATGCATGAATTGGACCAACGCTTGTACCCCCTCAAGAGGCATTGCGTTGTAAATGGAGGCACGCATTCCGCCCACCGATTTATGCCCCTTAAGCTGCAGTAATCCTGCTTCTGCAGCCTTTTCTAAAAACAGCTCATCTAATTGGGGCGCGCGCAACTGAAAAGGAACATTCATGCGTGAACGCACACTTGGCTCAACCGAATTGATATACAAATCGGAATTATCAATAGCCTCATAAAGAAGCTGTGCTTTTTCTTGGTTGCGACGCTCAATCTCGGCAAGCCCCCCCTGACTCTTGAGCCACTTAAACACCAGTCCTGCAACATAAATTGCAAAGGTTGGCGGCGTATTGACCATCGACCCTTGCTCTTCTAAGAGCGTGTAATTCAATGCCGATGGACATTCAGGCAACGCATGACCCAATAAATCCTTGCGCACTATAACGAGTGTTAGGCCAGCAGGACCAATATTTTTTTGTGCCCCCGCATAAACCACCGCCACCCGCTCAAAATCAATAGGCTGCGATAAAATATCTGAAGAGGCGTCTACCACTATTGGCACATCCACTTTGGGCCAATTGCTAAACTCTACCCCCCCTACCGTTTCATTGCTGCATACATGAATATACGCCGCCTTATCATTAAGATCCCAAAGCTCGGGCTCAGGAAACCAAGTATAAGGCGCATATTCTCGATTATTAAATGAGCGGGGCTGATTGGAGCTCGCAGCCAATCGCACAGCCCCAAAGCGTTGCGCTTCTTCAAAAGACTTTTGAGACCACCGCCCAGACACTACATAATCTGCTGTGTTATCTGCACTGCGTCCCAATAGGTTTAAAGGAACTAGGGCATTTTGAGCCTGCGCTCCCCCTTGAGTAAACAATACAGCAAAGTCATCTGGTATAGACAGCAGCTGACGGAGATCTTGCTCAGCCTCTGTGATGATTTGCTTAAACTGAGGCCCACGATGGCTCATTTCCATGACTGACATCCCACTCCCATGCCAGTCAGTAAGCTCGGCACTTACCTGTTGCAATACCTCAAAAGGCAGTACCGCTGGCCCTGCTGAAAAATTCCAAGGTCGCATAATAATTCTTAATAAAAATAATGGTACTTAGTGATTTTCTCTATCATCGTTCTGTTCCGGAGCCTCATCATCAACATCTTGCTCATGAACACGATAGACCCCTGACAGACGCCCCCCTTCCTCAACATTAATTAAGGTTACCCCTTGGGTGGCTCGGCCCATGGCACGAATTTCTTCGACCCGAGTTCTGACCAGCACACCAGTATTAGTGATCAACATAATTTCATCGGCCTCATCGACCAAGACCGCCCCGACTAAAGGCCCATTGCGCTCAGAACACTGAATCGCAATGACCCCTTTGGTGCCTCGGTTGTAACGGGGGTATTCAGATAATGGAGTGCGCTTGCCATAGCCATTTTCAGTTGCTGTCAGCACGCTCAGGGCATCATCTGTGGCCACGACCATCCCGATGACTTGTTGCCCATCCTCCAGATTCATCCCACGTACTCCCCGAGCCGTACGCCCCATAGGACGCACATCCTGCTCAGAGAAGCGAACAGCCTTGCCATCATCTGAAAAGAGCAATACATCATCATCACCAGAGGTTAATTGAGCGCCAATTAGATAGTCATTCTCGGTTAAACCTACGGCAATAATTCCAGCCTTGCGAGGGTTCGCAAAGGCAGAAAGAGCTGTTTTCTTTACTGTCCCTTGAGCCGTGGCCATAAAAATATACTGATCATCAGTAAACTCTTTGATGGCCAGAACCGCTGTGATTTTTTCCTCAGGCTCTAGGGGGAACATATTCACGATAGGACGCCCTCGAGAGTTTCTTGACCCTTGAGGCACCTCCCAGACTTTAAGCCAATACACTCGTCCTCGATCTGAGAAGCACAATAAATGATCATGAGTATTGGCAACAAAAAGCTGATCGACCCAGTCATCCTCACGAGTAGTCGTTGCCACTTTACCTCGTCCCCCACGACGCTGTGCTCGATACTCTGACAATGGCTGACTCTTGACATACCCTGCATGGGATAAGGTCACCACCATATCCATAGGGGTAATTAAATCTTCGGTGTCTAATTCTGTTGCGTTGTGCTCAATAATAGAACGGCGCTCATCATTGTTCTTATCAGCGTATTCTTGTTTGATCGCCTTAAGCTCAGTAGCAATAATCTCTGTCACCCGCTCAGGACGCGCTAAGATGTCCAGCAAGTCAGCAATCAGCTCCATCACCTCACGATACTCGTTCACGATCTTATCCTGCTCCAGACCCGTTAAGCGTTGCAAACGCATGTTAAGGATCTCTTGAGCCTGAATCGGACTTAATCGATAGGAGCCGTCCTCCTGGATGCCATACTGCTCATCCAGATCTTCGGGACGATAAGCCAAATGCCCACCTGGCACTTGCCCCTCATCCGCCCGCTGAATCATAGTACGCACTAATTGCGCATCCCAGCTACGCGCCATTAACTCTTGACGCGCTTCAGGCGGAGTAGGCGCGGCTCGAATAATACGAATAAACTCATCGATATTAGCTAAAGCAACCGCCAGCCCCTCGAGCACATGCCCACGATCACGAGCACGACGCAACTGAAACACTGTACGGCGCGTGACCACCTCGCGGCGATGAAAAAGAAAATATTCTACTAACTGCTTGAGATTCAGAAGCTTAGGCTGACCATCAACCAAAGCGACTAAATTCATGCCAAAAGTTTCTTGAAGCTGGGTGTTTTTATAGAGATTATTCAAGATAACCTCGGGCACCTCACCTCGCCGCAGCTCGATAACCAAGCGCATTCCGTCTTTGTCCGATTCATCACGGATGTCCGCAATCCCCTCTATTTTTTTCTCTTGGACGAGATCAGCAATGCGCTCTTGCAGGGATTTCTTATTGACCTGATAGGGCAAGGCATCAATCACAATGGCCTCGCGCCCATTATCCATCGTCTCAAAGTGCGCATTCGCACGCATCACCACTCGGCCACGCCCTGTGCGATACCCCTCTCGCACCCCTGCCATCCCGTAAATAGTGCCCCCAGTAGGAAAGTCCGGAGCCGGAATGTAATCAAATAAATCATCTACCGTACAGTCGGGATTCTCTAAGCAGAACAAACAACCATCCACGACTTCGGCCAAATTATGGGGAGGAATATTGGTAGCCATACCCACCGCAATCCCAGAGCTGCCATTCACCAATAAATTAGGTAACCGCGTGGGCAATATGGTGGGCTCAAGCTCGCTGCCATCATAGTTAGGAGCAAAATCAACGGTTTCCTGATCAATGTCGGCAAGCAATTCATGAGCGATTTTGGCCAAGCGGATTTCCGTATAGCGCATGGCAGCGGCGCTATCGCCATCGATAGAACCAAAGTTACCCTGCCCATCAACCAACATGTAGCGCATAGAAAAGTCTTGGGCCAGACGTACTATAGTGTCATAAACGGCAACATCCCCATGAGGATGGTACTTACCGATTACGTCCCCCACAATACGAGCAGACTTTTTATAGGGACGGTTCCAATCATTATTGAGCTCGTGCATCGCATAGAGCACACGCCGATGAACGGGCTTAAGGCCATCACGCACATCAGGCAAAGCTCGCCCAACGATCACGCTCATTGCATAATCAAGATAGCTGCGGCGCATCTCCTCTTCCAACGAAATTGGAAGAGTCTCCTTTGCAAAGGAATCCATAGATAATCTTTAGACGGTTAGAAGTTAGAAAAATAGAGCGTAGGCCACATCAAAACCAGACAACACACACCGCCTGACCTCAGGGCCCCATAATCTGTTTTATATGGCCAAAAAAGCCATACCTAGGAAATTCTATCACTTTCAGTAAAAAGACGTATTTCCACATGAATGAATCGCCTCTCTTTATTATCCTAAGAAAAAACAACTGAGTTTGATGCATCCTTGGCAAAAGTACGAGCCCCCCTCAAGCTGTTGCCTAAACCCAACATTTCGGGCGTTTTCAGTGGTTTTATGCTGAGTTATAGGCCAGATATGGGCTTTGAGCTTAGCTAATCTCCACGAAATGTCTTAACATTTCAGCTAACACACAAGAAACCCAGCGCAATTCTTTGACCCGTTCAATAGCGTTGCTATACTGGTTCCGTTATTTTTATATGCGGCGGGGGTTCGCTGCGGTCACTTAACAGCATCAGCTCAACGAGGAGAAACATGAATAAACCCTCCAAAATCGCACTTGCACTCGCCTTCGCGGCAGCCACAGCCTCTGGTGCTGTGTCCGCTCAGACTGGCGAAGTGAACAACTGGCAAAACCCATTCGGGGAAGTTTGGCGCAACGGCACGGGTGAACTGTGCTGGCGCACCCCATTCTGGACACCTGCTACCGGTATTCCCGGTTGTGATGGTGTACCAGTCGAAGTAGTTGAAGAAGTTGCAGTAGTCGAGCCTGTAGCGACCAAGGTCGTACTCAACGCTGACACTTTCTTTGACTTTGATAAAGCAAACCTCAAGCCCGAAGGCAAGCAGGTTCTTGATCAGGTAGCCGACGAAGTACGTTCTATGGACCTTGAGGCTATTATCGCCACCGGTTATACCGACTCTACTGGTCCTGCGGCTTATAACCTGAAACTTTCTGAGCGTCGTGCCCAGTCAGTTAAAAACTATCTCGTAGAACGAGGCGTACCTGCCAATTTGATCTACACCGAGGGCAAGGGTATGGCTGACCCAATCGCATCCAATGCGACTCGCGAAGGCCGTGCACTTAACCGTCGTGTAGAGATCGAAATTGTAGGTATTCGCGAAGAATAATCGCACCGCACACGAACCTACGCATAAAACGCTACAATAAAGGCTCCACACAAGTGGGGCCTTTTCTATTTGCAAGACAAAGAGTGTGCCATGACAACTAATAGCAGTCAAAATACTACCCGCATCAATGTCGATCCTGCAGAGATTGAAAAATTTAGCGCCCTTGCCACGCGCTGGTGGGATCCCGACAGTGAGTTCAAACCTCTACATGAAATTAACCCCCTACGTCTAAACTGGATTTTGGAACACGCAGGGAGTCTACAAGGAAAAAAAGTCCTAGATGTCGGCTGCGGAGGCGGCATCTTATCTGAGAGCATGGCTCAACAAGGAGCTCATGTCACAGGCATCGATCTCGCTGTGCGCTCTTTAAAAATTGCGCGTCTACACAGCTTAGAAAGTGGTGTTTCTGTAGCATATCACCACAGCAGCGCAGAAGAGTTTGCCGCTCAACACCCCGAACAATTCGATATCATCACCTGCATGGAAATGCTCGAACATGTTCCCAACCCTGCCTCAGTGGTGCACGCCTGCGCCCAACTCGTCAAACCTGGGGGGTGGGTTTTCTTTTCTACTCTTAATCGAAACCCAAAAAGCTTTTTATTTGCAATTATTGGGGCTGAATATGTACTCAATCTCTTGCCGCGCGGCACACACCGATATGAGTCTTTTATTAAGCCTAGCGAACTAGCACGGGCAGCACGTCACGCCAATCTAAAAGTACAACAAATTAACGGCCTGTCTTATCACCCTCTCAATAAAACTTATTCCCTCTCCCATGACAGCTCCGTAAATTATTTAATGGCAACCACTAAAAACCCAGCATAAAATGACCGTAATATGAAAAACTTAGTGTTATTTGATTTTGATGGCACCATCGCAGACTCCGCCCCTGATCTGGCCAATAGCGCCAACACTTTGCGTATCGAACGCGGACTAGAGCCACTTAGCGTGGACTATCTGCGCCCCTACGCGTCAATGGGCGCACGCGGACTCATCTGGGCTACTCTGGGCATCAAAACAGATGATCCAAACTATGAGCACATACGGGATCAGTTTTTGCGTCACTATGAGCAAAACCTAGACGTTGACACTGTTTTATTTGATGGCATGGGCCCCTTATTAGAACAGCTAACCGCCCACCAAATCCCCTGGGGCATCGTTACAAATAAAGCCGAATACCTAACGCGCCCTATCATGGAACACCTCGGTATTAGCCAAAATTGCGCTGTACTGGTCGGCGGAGACTCCACACCCTATCTTAAACCTCACCCGGCTGCTTTATTTCGTGCTGCCAAATTATTCTCCATAGACTGTGCACACTGCATTTATATCGGAGATGATGAGCGCGATATTATCGCCGCCCAAACTGCGAATATGGCCTCCGTTGTTGCGGCTTATGGATACTGTCAAGCTGATGATCAAATTCACACCTGGGGGGCTGATGCCATTGCATACCACCCAAGTGAGCTATTCCCCATCATTCAAAACTGGCGCCACCAGCTGAATACCCAAACCTCCTAGCTCATTTAAGCTTGACATTAAGTCTGCTTCTTACTAGACTGATAGATCTAATTGTCATCTAGACTATTATTTGCTCGATGATCAAGGCGGGGCCGATCTGGCTTCGACGTGGGTCACAAAGCAGAGCAGGGCATGTCGAGCACCAGTTCGCTCGTAAAACCACTGGAACACATATAAACGCCAACGATGAGCGTTTCGCTTTAGCTGCTTAAAAACCAGTCTTAAAGCCGTTGCACTAGCTTGTCTTTGGGCTAGATCAGGGCAACCTGATAGCAACGTCATAGAACAAAGACTCGGCAATGCCTGGGCTACGCGGGCGGCGCTTAAAATTTAGTAGCTCGCTGTTAACTTGGCCCGTTGGCCGGCATGGTTAGCAGTTAAATTTAAAAATAGGTCGACTAAACATGTAGAACTGCCTGTGGAGGGCTTGCGGACGGGGGTTCAATTCCCCCCGGCTCCACCAATATATCCATTTGATCCAATCTGAGTTGGCACCATTCATGTCTTGCCTAGACCGCCTTCTTTTCTCCTGTTGACCCTCCCTATCTGGGCAGCTTATGATTCCCATCCTAATGTATCATCAGATTGATGTGCCTGCTGC
>CALKIR010000008.1 GCA_937995985.1 uncultured Alcaligenaceae bacterium | reverse complement strand
AAGCCTAGCCTTAGAAAACCTGGCTAGGCTTTTTTATACCTATGTACTCACGCTCTTAAACAGGCATGATTGGAATGGCTGAAGAATCTTTACGCCATTGTGCAGGGCCGCTCACATGGACAGACTGTCCCCGTGCATCGACTGCCACAGTCACGGGCATATCTTGGACCTCAAATTCATAAATGGCCTCCATACCAAGATCCTCAAAAGCCACTACTCGGGCTTTTCTAATGGCCTTTGATACCAAATAAGCGGCACCAC
The DNA here is from genome assembly GCA_937995985.1 of uncultured Alcaligenaceae bacterium. GTDB lineage: Bacteria > Pseudomonadota > Gammaproteobacteria > Burkholderiales > Burkholderiaceae_B > Paenalcaligenes. Next base: position 18,184 of record CALKIR010000008.1, on the reverse strand, counting down.
CAACCGCTATTAAATAGGCGGACTGATGCTTTTTAATGGCCTCTACAGTGCTCGCCCCACGCTCTGCCTTACCAATCATAGCAATAAGCCCTGTTTGCCCAAGCATCATTTCCGTAAATTTGTCCATACGTGTAGCAGTAGTCGGCCCTGCTGGACCAACCGCCTCATCACCAACGGGATCCACCGGCCCCACGTAATAGATAACTCGGTTAGTAAAGTCTACTGGCAGCGGTTCACCTGCCTCCAACATCTGTTGAATGCGCTTATGCGCGGCATCGCGACCGGTCAATAGACGCCCTGAGAGCAGTAAGGTTTGGCCTGGCTGCCACTGTGCCACCTGCTCTGGTGTTAACTCGTCTAAATTTACCCGTTGAGACTGATGCTCATCTGGTGCCCATTGTATATCCGGCCATGTCTCTGGAGCAGGCGGCGTGAGCTCCGCAGGCCCTGAACCATCTAATACAAATTCTACATGACGAGTGGCTGCACAATTGGGAATTAACGCAACAGGCTTGGAAGCGGCATGAGTCGGTAGTGTTTTAATTTTGACATCCAGTACGGTGCTCAACCCACCTAATCCCTGCGCGCCAATTCCTAAATCATTAATGCGCTCATACAAATGTAAACGCAACTCTTCTAACTTATTCTGTGGCCCTTTTTCCAGCAATTGCAGCATATCGAGCGGCTCCGCCAAAGATTCTTTAGCTAAGAGCATGGCCTTATCTGCTGAACCGCCTACCCCGATACCTAATATTCCTGGCGGACACCAACCCGCACCCATCTGGGGCACCATCTCTAACACCCAATCCACTAATGAATCGCTGGGATTAAGCATGGCAAAATGAGCTTTGTTTTCTGAACCGCCCCCTTTGGCTGCGACATGAATATGAACCTGATTCCCAGGCACCAAATTCACCTGCACCATACAGGGGGTATTGTCGCGAGTGTTAATGCGCTCAAAAATCGGATCGCGCACCATTGAAGCCCGCAATGGATTATTTTCATCTAGATAGCCACGCCGCACCCCCTCATCACATAACTCTTGCAGACTAAGGGCACTGTCAAAACGCACTCCCATGCCCACATCCATGAAAATATTCACCATGCCTGTATCTTGGCACATCGGCCGATGACCCAATGCACTCATCCGCGAATTAGTTAGAATTTGCGCTAATGCATCACGAGCAGCAGGGCTTTGCTCGCGTTCATAGGCATGGGCCAAATGCTCAATAAAATCAGCAGGATGATAATAGCTAATATACTGCACGGCATCGGCAATAGATTGAATGAGATCTTCGGCTTTAATGACTGTTGTGTTCATAAAAAACCCTTTTGAAACGGCTAATTAGTTTTTTTAATGATACCTCTAAAAGGCTGTCTGCATTCTCAGAAAAACGCTTTATTTCTGTTAAAATGAGGCTTTTATTTGCGAATTTTTGGCTTCACTCATGCTCAGCTTTCAGGAAATTATTTTAAAACTACATCACTATTGGGATAAGCATGGCTGCATTTTGCTGCAGCCCTATGACATGGAGGTGGGTGCAGGCACCTCTCATACCGCTACTTTTTTACGCGCTATCGGTCCTGAGCCTTGGCACGCTGCCTATGTTCAGCCCTCACGCCGTCCTACTGATGGACGCTACGGGGACAATCCCAACCGCCTACAACATTACTACCAATACCAAGTGGTACTCAAGCCAGCGCCGCGCAATATGGTAGATAGCTATCTCGATTCTCTTACGGCCCTGGGCATTAATCCCCAAGAACATGATATTCGGTTTGTTGAAGATGACTGGGAAAACCCAACCTTAGGGGCCTGGGGGTTAGGCTGGGAAATCTGGTTAAACGGTATGGAAATTACTCAATTCACTTACTTTCAACAAGTAGGCGGATTAGATTGCGTTCCAGCCACTGGTGAAATCACTTACGGCTTAGAGCGTCTGGCCATGTATTTACAACGCGTTGAAAGCGTGTATGACCTTGTCTGGACTCGTACACCAGATGGGCAGAACATCTATTACCGAGATGTGTTCCATCAAAACGAGGTGGAGCAGTCCCAATTCAACTTTGAGCATGCAGACATTGAGATGCTCTTTAGCCACTTTGCTAACCACGAACGCGAGGCCAAGCGCTTGCTTGCCATCCCCTTGCCTTTGCCTGCTTATGAGCAAACACTCAAGGCCGCCCACACATTTAACTTATTGGACGCCCGAGGGGCCATTAGTGTGACTGAGCGCGCGGCTTATATTGGTCGGATCCGTGCGTTATCACGCGGTGTGGCCCAAGCTTATTATGATTCTCGTGAAGCTCTAGGCTTTCCCTTGTTGCACTCTACTTCTGCGGAGGCGGTTTAATGCATCACGCCCAGCCTACTGAACAGACTGATTCTCTACTTATTGAACTATTTACCGAAGAGCTCCCTCCAAAGGCTTTACCACAATTAGAAAAAGCCTTTGCCCAAGGGATCATCCATGTGTTGCAAAACAAGCATCTATTGGATCAGCATCCTCAGTTTGAAAGTTTTGCTACGCCACGTCGCTTAGCGGTACTGATTCATCATGTGCCCGCACAGGCTGCGCCCCAAACATTCAAAGAGCGCCTAATGCCTGTACATATTGGCCTAGATGAGGCCGGTCACATGACCGAACCCCTTAAAAAGCGCCTCGAAGCAAAGGGATTAGGCCACTTAAAGGTCTCCGATCTGGTTCGCGAGCAGCATGGCAAACAGGAGTTTCTTTTTGCTGTGGGCACCGCTGCTGGGGCCACCCTCACAGACAGCATCCAAGAAGCCATTGATTACAGCCTCAATCACTTGCCTATCCCTAAGGTCATGCGCTACCAACTAGCTGATGGACAAACAAGTGTGCGCTTTGTACGCCCTGCTCATGGGTTGATGGTGCTTTGGGGCCAGGAGCGACTTCCTGCTCAGGCTCTCGGCTTAGAGTCGCAAGCTCATACTTTTGGTCATCGATTTATGTCAGAGGGTCCCATTGCCATCGACCATGCCAAGCACTATGAGTCCACATTACTCAAGGAAGGTAAAGTAGTAGCTTCTTTTACTGCACGTAAACAGCAAATTGCTGACCAATTGCATACCCTCTGCCAACACTACGATGCTGTCCTGAGTCCTTATGAGCAAGACGGTGAGGTAGAAGCCTTATTAGATGAGGTCACTGCTCTGGTAGAGCATCCTACTGTTTATGTAGGCAGCTTTGATCCCGAATTTCTTGACGTACCTGCTGAGTGTCTCATCTTAGCAATGCGCTTACATCAGCGCTATTTTCCTTTATTTGACGCTCAAACCAAACAGCTCACGCATCGTTTTTTAATTGTGAGCAACATGCATTTACACGATCCCACAAATATTATCGAGGGGAACGAACGGGTGGTCCGCCCCCGTCTTGCAGATGCTCGTTTCTTCTATGAAACAGACCGTCAAATCCCTTTACACGAGCGTGTTGATAGCCTACACCATAGTGTTTATCACAACCAATTAGGGAGCCAATACGAGCGCGTACAGCGACTGCGTCGCCTGAGCACGTATATTGCGCAGCAACTAGGCGCCAATGAACAACTTGCCGATCGCGCTGCTCTCTTGGCTAAGGCTGATCTCAATACACAAATGGTTGGTGAGTTCCCTGAGCTGCAGGGCATTATTGGTAGCTACTATGCTGCTGCCGATGGTGAGCCTGCCGAAGTATGCACTGCTCTCAAGCAGCAATACGCTTTACGCATTCAACAGCCTGTTGATCAGGCGCACCTAATTGCTGCTATTTTATTTATTGCTGAACGCGTGGATACTTTAGTTGGGATTTGGGGCATTGGACTGGCTCCCACCGGTGAACGTGACCCTTATGCCTTACGTCGTGCCGCCCTCGGTTTAATCAGTGCTTACGAGCAATTACAGGCTGGAGGTTTTTTTCAAGCCCATCAGTTGGAAATTACCCATTTGCTTGATTTTGCGGCCCAAGGCTATGCAGCTGGGGTATTGGCTGATGGGACGGTACAAGCAGTCAAACAGTTCATTTATGAGCGCTATCGCAATGCTTTGGTGCAAACCATAGAGCGCTCCATCGTTGAGGCAGTGCTCAGCACTTATCCGCCCTTAGAGCAAGTGCCCGCTCGCATCGCAGCTTGCCAAGAATTTGCACAGCGCCCAGAGGCTGACAGCTTGGCTGCTCTTAACAAGCGCATCGGCAACATCTTGCAAAAAGCACCTCAGACCTCCTTGAGCCTTGAGCCTAAGCTTCTCAAAGAGCCTGCAGAAATACAGCTCGCCGAATGCGTGCAACAGCTGGCCCCTCAGGCACAGGCTGAGTGTGATGCACTAAACTTTGCAGCCAGCCTCAGTATCATGACACAGGCCAAAGAGGCGGTGGATAAGTTTTTTGATGAGGTCATGGTTATGGACGAGGACCTAACCCTCCGACACAATCGTTTTGCACTGCTATCCGAGTTGCACCGAGCCATGAATTTAACTGCTGATATTTCCAAGCTAGCCGAGTGAACACTGTTATATTGGACCGCGATGGAGTCATTAATTTTGACTCCAAAGAATATATCAAAAGCCCTGCAGAATGGCAGCCTATCCCCGGCAGCCTTGAGGCCATCGCGCGCTTAAACCAAGCCGGTTGGAAAGTGCTGGTGGCCACCAATCAATCCGGGGTAGCTCGGGGCTTATATGATATGCATACGCTCAATGCCATTCACCACAAATTTCAACGGTTATTAACACGGTTTGGCGGCCATGTGGATGCCATATTTATTTGCCCGCATGGACCGGATGATAACTGTCATTGCCGCAAACCCAAACCTGGCCTGTTTCTTACTGCAATCCAACGCTTTGAGATCAATCCTCAGCGCACTTATGCTATTGGCGACTCTCTGCGTGACCTCCAAGCCGGGGCAGCAGCCCACTGCCATCCTTGGCTGGTTCGCACTGGCAATGGCTCTAAAACTGAACACATGGATCTGCCTCCTGGCACACAGGTGTCTGATGATTTGGCCCAAGCCGTTGATACGTGGTTAAAAGGAGCCTAAGGTGTTAATTCTACGTGCTATTGTGTATCAGCTTGTTCTGATCGTAACGGTCATCCCTTATTCTTTTGCTTGCCTACTCTGGGCCCCCCTGCCTTTAGACTGGCGCTATAAGCTCACCAGCGGATGGCCTCGCTTTGCGATTTGGTCCGCACGCTGGATACTGGGCATCCGCTGGCAAATAAAAGGACTGGAGCACCTCCCAAAACGCCCTTCAGTAATCCTATCCAAGCACCAATCAGCGTGGGAAACCATGTTTTATCTGGCCTACTTGCCCCCGCAAGTCTGCTTTGTCTATAAAAAAGAATTGCATCGTATTCCTTTTTTTGGCTGGGGCTTAGCGCTGCTGGGTATGATTCCCATCGATCGCAAACAAAGACGTAACGCTATGGCCCAAGTTACCCGTATTGGTGGTCAACGGCTAAAAGAAGGCCGTTGGCCTATCCTCTTTCCAGAAGGCACTCGAATGGCTCCTGGAAAAACAGGACGCTACAAAGCGGGTGGGGCCATCTTGGCTCATGCCCATCAGGCTGATATAGTCCCTATTGCGGTCAACTCCGGAGAGTGCTGGCCGCGTAATGCTTTTATTAAAACCCCTGGCCTTATCACCGTATCTATAGGACCTGCCCTATCCACTCAAGGCATCTCTGCCCAAGAAGCCAACCAGCGCGCTCAAGAGTGGATTGAGCAAGAGATGCGCCGCCTCAATCCTGAACGCTACCCCTAATCTATGCAGCGCTATACCACAACCTGCGGCCTGCAATTTGAGTTTTATCTCAAACATAGCCGCCGCAAAACTATTGGTTTCTATATACGCCCATCTGGTCTAGAGATTCGTGCTCCTCGGGGTATTAAAGCCATACATGTACAGCGCGCTATTGAAAATAAAAAAAACTGGCTACAAGACCACCTGCATGCGCTCAAAAAACGACAACACCGCTGGCTTGAGCCCAAAAATGTTTGGCGCAAAGGGGGCGTATTCCCCTTTTTTGGTACCCCCATGTATATTCATTTTGCGGCATGCACCCGTCCTTATACGCACCCTCATACTCCTCTTCATTTATATATCCCACCGAGTAGCCATGAACAAGAAGTCTATCAGCACTGTAAATCCTGGCTACAGGCGCAGGCCCGCCATCATCTGGCAGCCCGTTTGGAGTGGTGGGCCCAACACCATCAAATTCGCTACCGTCGTTTTACTCTAGGATGGTCACGACAGAACTGGGGATGGTGTAAAAGTGATGGTAGTATTATGCTCAATTGGCGCCTCATTTATTATCCACTACATTTGATAGACTATGTGGCGACTCATGAGCTGACTCATATCGCCCATATGCACCATGGGCCTGATTTTTGGCAAGCTTTAAAAACAATCAATCCTGATTATGAAGCGGCTAAAAAAGAGCTGAGTCTTTATCATCCAGCATGTATTCCTAATTTTATTACCAAGGAGTCACCCTAATGCGTATACTACACACAATGATTCGCGTCGGCGATTTGCAGCGCTCCATTGATTTTTATACCGAAGTTTTGGGGATGCGCTTATTGCGCCAAAAAGATTATCCTGAAGGTCGTTTTACTCTAGCCTTTGTCGGCTACCAAGAAGAAAGCGAAGGAGCAGTGATTGAGCTTACCCATAACTGGGATACCTCTTCTTACGAACTCGGCAACGGCTTTGGTCACATCGCTATTGAGGTAGAGGATGCCTATGCTGCATGTGAAAAAATTAAAAGCAAAGGAGGCAAGGTCGTACGCGAAGCGGGCCCCATGAAGCATGGCAGCACGGTCATAGCCTTTGTAGAGGATCCAGATGGCTATAAAATCGAATTAATCCAGGCCAAAGGACGTCAAGACTAACTCTCCTTAGGCAGCCTTCAATAGGCTGCCTACTCTTTTGCTCACAGTTTTATTATGCTCAATATTCTTTGGCTCTGGTTTTTTATTATTGGCCTCCTTAGCGGTGCCTATCAATTTCTGGTCTTGCAGCACACCGAGGTATTTGCTGCTATGGTGCGCAGCTTATTTGATATGGCCGAGCTCTCGGTACAGGTCATTTTAGTGCTATTTGGGACTTTAACTCTGTGGATGGGATTTTTGCGCATCGCAGAAAAAGCAGGATTAATTGAACTGCTGGCCAGGCTGCTTAGTCCAATCTTAGGTCGATTAATGCCTGGGGTGCCGCATGGTCATCCTGCATTTGGACTCATCACTCTTAATTTTGCTGCAAATGGATTGGGTCTCGATAATGCAGCCACTCCTATTGGACTGCGTGCGATGCATGCGCTGCAAAGCCTCAACCCAGACAGTAAAACAGCCACCAATGCACAGATTCTTTTTTTAGTTCTCAATAGTTCTTCTCTAACGCTCCTGCCGGTTACTATTTTCATGTATCGTGCTCAGCAGGGAGCAGCAGATCCCACTTTGGTTTTTTTGCCCATTCTTTTGGCTACCTTTTGTTCCTCCATGGTGGGCTTATTAGCCGTTGCTGTTGTGCAAAGGCTGCCTCTCTGGCAACCCTTTTTACTGTTTAGCCTAGGGGGCCTAATTGCTGCTTTTGCCCTGTTCGTCGCACTCTTAAGCACTCTTAGTGCCAGCGCCCTCAATTTTGTCTCTTCGCTAATGGGCAACCTTAGTCTACTGCTCATTGTCGTTGGCTTTTTGGTTTATGCGGCGCTCAAAAGGGTTACAGTATATGATGCCTTTATAGAAGGCGCCAAAGGCGGATTTGCAGTTGGCAAAGAACTACTTCCTTATCTTGTCGCTATGCTATGCGCTATTGGCTTTTTACGCAGCTCAGGGGCATTAGATCTAGGCTTAAATGCACTCCGCTGGCTATTTGAACACATGCACTTTGATACGCGTTTTATAGAAGGCTTACCCACTGCTCTTGCCAAACCCTTTTCAGGGAGTGCAGCACGGGCTCTCATGATCGAGACCATGCAGCATCATGGGGTTGATAGCTTTGCTGCTTTAGTAGCTGCGACGGTACAAGGCAGCACAGAAACTACTTTTTATGTGCTGGCAGTGTACTTTGGTGCCGTAGGCATTCAACGTACCCGTCATGCTCTGCCCTGTGCTTTGTTAGCCGACCTCAGCGGGATTATCGCAGCAATTATTGTCTGTTATTGGTTTTTTGGTTGATAAATTTACTAGATCGCAGCAGCCCTACCCAATGGGCTGCTGAGAGCACGCTCACTCAGGCTGACTGTAAATAAGGAGTTAATTGATCACTTAAGGCCACAAATTGTGCTACGCTGAGCTGCTCTGCACGCAAACTATCAGTGGCATCAAAAGCCTGCCAATCAATCCACTGCTGCCAATCGGCGAGCACCCGTCTGAGCATTTTACGACGCTGACTAAAAGCACGCGTGACCACTTGTGCAAATACCGCCTCACTTTGAGGCTGCAACCTTTTTTGTGCGGACAGAGGGCGCATCCGCACTACAGCAGACATCACCTTGGGAGGTGGGGTAAAGGCCTCAGGACCCACATCAAATAAGGGCGTCATCCGATATTTTGCCTGCAACATAACCGATAAACGCCCATAATGACTGCTACCCGGTTGCGCAACCATGCGATCGACCAGCTCTTTTTGTAGCATAAAATGCTGATCGTGCACCTGATCGATAAACTGTAATAGATGAAACAGCAAAGGACTAGAAATATTATAGGGTAAATTTCCCACAATACGCAGTCCCGTGCCAAAGGGTTTAAAATCTACAGTCAGTACATCAGCCTGCACTACGTGTAAGCCCTGCAATTCAGGGTGTTGACGCAGCTTGGCAACCAAATCCCTATCTATTTCTATGGCTGTCAGCTCAGGAACACGCCATAGCAATGGTCGCGTTAGTGCGGACAATCCAGGACCAATTTCAATCACTCTATCCTCAGGCTGCGGATCAATGGCCCTAATGATTTTGTCAATAACAGCCAAATCATGTAAAAAATGCTGGCCAAAGCGCTTTCTTGGGGTCGTATGCATGGTCCTACTTCCTCTAGCGCCGACGTGATGGGGCACGTCTATTATCAGTCGGATCTAAACGGTTTTCAATATAAGCCTGCCCCCGAACCTGTGCCAACCAATCTTCAAAAGCCGGCTCTGCATATTGCTCATACAGACGCATCCGTGCTTCTAAACGGCGCAGCTCCTCGCTCATATCTTTTTCCCGGCGATCCAATACCTGTATCAAATGCCAGCCAAAAGGACTGCGAATGGGAGCACTCACCTCATTAATTGCCAGAGCATTCATCGCATGCTCAAAGGCAGGAACGGTCTCGCCTGGGCTAAGCCAACCCAAGTCTCCCCCTTGAGGAGCGCTGGCATCCTCTGAATAACTGCGTGCTAAATCAGCAAAATCCTCTCCATAAAGTACCCGCTGTCGCAACTGCTCCAGCCGCTCACGCGCCTTATCATCATCCATAACCTGTGATAATTTAATCAAAATATGGCGGGCGTGCGTTTGAGTAACCATCATGGGCGCCCCATAAGCCGAGTCGCTAGCCTGTGATGGCGGACGCTGACGAGCTACGGGCGCAGGAACCCCGCGATTAGTCACCTTAAAAATATGAAACCCTTGACCCGAACGAACCAAACCACTGATCTCGCCAGGCTGTAAGTCTTTAATAGCTGCTACAAATACATCCGGCCACCCCTCTAACGGACGTGTTCCCAAATGCCCCCCACTCAATGCCTCATCCCCATCTGAAAATGAGGCCGCTAAGGTAGCAAAATCATGGCCTGCCCGCAACTGTTCTAAGATAGACTGTGCCTTAGCCTGCAGCTCGCGCTCTTGCCCTAGAGAGCTATTTTCAGGGACCCGAATCACAATTTGTGCCAACTCTACTAATTCATCACCCTCTTGGGGGGCTGCAGAAGCAGAGTCTGCCCCTCTTGAGCCATAACCATGACGAGCTAAATACGCATCTACCTCAGACTCGCTAATAGTGATCATTTCATCAACGGTTCTAAAGCGCAGCTGATCAAGCAAAATGTCATAGCGTAGGCTGTGCAAATAGTCCTCCCAAGCAATGCCTGCAGCATGAATTTCCTTACGTAACCCCGCCTCATCAAGATTATTATTAGCGGCAATAAGATCGACGGCACGCTGCACATCAGCATCGGTCACCTGTATGCCAAAGTTTTGAGCCTGCTGCTCTATAAGCTTTTCTGTAATAAGCCGTTGCAACACTTGTTTTTGCAAGGTCTCATCATCAGGCAAAGGAATATTTTGACTCCTGAATTCTTTTTTAACGCCCGCTACTTCACGCTCCACTGCGCGCATCGTAATGACCTCATCATTAACAATGGCAGCAATGGCGTCGACCCCACCTCTTTGCCCCCACTGAGACTGGGCATAGGTCATGGTCAAAAAACCGCTCAGGAGCGTAACTAAAAACGCCATGCTTAAGGTTTTAAATGAGTAGTGTTTAAATATGCTCATATTAATCATACCTTTCAAATACGGTACGCTTTGGAATTGGTGAAGTGACCGGACGATAGCCCGTTACTTGCTCGCGCAACAAGCTCATGGGGTCAGTGCCAAGAGCCCCTAACCCATGTAATTCTAACTGTAAAAATACAGCACTGTTTGATTTTTCAGCCGAAACGGCATAACGCTGTACTACCATTCGCGCGGTCCAACAACAATCGCCCTGATACTCTAAACCAAAAATATTCTGTGTACTACGCTTTTCATGAATGGAGTAATCAGTCCGTCCCATTACATAAATATTTTTTGTAATAGGCCATTGTCCCGCAAATGAAACCTGCTCTTTGTTTCTATCTGGGTTATAAACTGTGGAGTCGTAAAACGCACTGGGATCACGCTCGTAACGATAACTTAGGTTTAAGGAAGCCAACCGCTTAGGCTCCCAACGCACACCTGCGTTCATGCGGTTGCGCCCCCGTGTTTCCGGATTAATTTGGGTGTCAAAACGAATATGAAAATTATTAGTCAAAGAAGCGGCTACCCCAAATAAATAATCCGAACGAGGCCGCTCAACAGGGTGCTCACGCAAACGATTATCATTAGGGTTGAGAAATACCTTACGATCCTCGAAATACAACCGCTGTGCTGCCTGGAGACGAATAATCTCAGCCCCCGTTTCTGCATGCAACCAACGTGAGGTCAGACCCACTGTTAATTGATTGGCATTCGCAATACGATCCCATCCCCCACTAAATAAATTATGGCTAAATGCTTGGGCAAAATTAAAGGTTGCAATACCCGTATCAAGTAAGGGGATATCATCTTGATTTACATAGGGCACATACAGATAAAACAAGCGAGGCTCAAGGGTTTGCACCGCTGCTTTACCAAATAAATGGGTCTCGCGCTCAAAGGTCATACCCGTATCAATAGAGTATAAGGGCACAAATCGAGATACATTTTTAGCTTTATTGTCCCTATTACCTCCGCGCACTGCATTCCAATCCGTGCTGTAATGACTATAATGCAAGCCCAGCTGTGGTTTGATATACCAACCAGCCGTACGATAAGGAAAAGCAATAGTCGTATACGAGCTCATTCGTGTTGAATTGGGCCATAATCGTTCGCGACGATAATCAATGTTTTTATTCCACAGATCTGTTTGATCATAGCGCCCCGTATAAAAAGGCATCACAAAACGAATCAGCTCATTTTCCATTTTTAGGTCAAAGCCGCCGTAGTTATATCGAGCCCCAACCAAACGAAGCTTGGGCACCTCGTTATAATTTGGCTTTCTATAACTTCTCGAGGTCCTGTCCTGCAAAGTTTGATATTTGGTGGCGGATAATGATGCGCTCCAATAAGGAATAGGCGACCAACTAAACTGAGCACGGCTACTCAAGTCGCGAATAGAGGCTTCATTGAGGCCAAAAGTAGACAAATCACGGAAATAATCATCATCTGATACCTTGCGATAACGCAACGATAAACGTCCCCCAAAATCAAAGCGCTGCCGATGCTCTAAATCAAGCATCCAACGATTAAATTTAGCTAACCGATCATGATGTAAGTAATGGCCTGACCAGATTCCAGAATAATTAGGCTGCAAATAACGAAACTCTCCCTGCCATTGCACCCCTCGTTTGCTTAAAAAGCGAGGAGTCAACGTAGCATCATAATTGGGAGCTAAATTAAAATAATAGGGGACTGCAACCTCAAAGCCACTGTTGCTTGAATACCCATACAGTGGAGACAAAAACCCAGACTTACGCTCTTCGCGCAAGGGAAAACTAAACAAAGGGGAATATAAAATCGGCACCCCTTTAAAATACAAGACGCCATGCCGTGCTAGGCCCTGATTTTTATCATTATATAAATCCACGCGTGGCGAGCGAATATGCCATTGTGACTCTGCCTCAGGACAAGGACAGCCGGTATAGGTCACCTGCTGTAAGCGCAAGTGATCGCGACTGAAAATCTCTGCATGCTCAGCTTGCCCTGCCCCTGCAGAATCACCCAGCCAAAAATCAGGCGTCTCAAGTTCCCCTGTTTCTGCATCTAGGTTATAGTCAATTGAATCACTTTTAATAATCGTTCCATCACGCATCAGCAGGCCATTGCCGCGCACCTTGACCTCTGAAGTACTCTGATTATAGTCAATGGTATCGCCTTTCACTACAGAATCTATACGACGTACTTCAGCATGCCCAATTAAACGCAGTCGGTCCGTATCCAAACGCCGCATCGTATCGGCGCGCGAAAATATGCCCATTTGATCTTCAGGCACTTCACGCTGTTTCAGTATCGGTGCAACCTTAAGACGCACCACTTGATCCGCCGCCTGAGCAGTGGCAGTATGACTGCTTAAAATCGGGGTCGCTATCAGCGCATAAAGCACCCCTCGCAGCAAAACCGAGGTCATTGTTTTCGGTGTCAAAGGCACAATTTTTTAATGATGGAAATAACAAAGAAACTGTTATGAAAGATACAAACCCACGTTTTAACCAATTGCTTCATTGGTTGCAACAACCAGAGCGTCGCATTGTCATTAATACAGACACACTCACAAAAGCATCCAGCGATGCCAGTTTTCGTCAGTACTATCGAGCCACCCCTATAGAAAATGAGCAAATCAGCCTCATCATCATGGATGCGCCCCCAGCATACGAAAACAACGCTGCCTTTTTAGACAACCAAAAGCGTTTAGCTAAAGCAGGCTTAAAGGTACCACAAATCCTCGAAGCTGACTTGCAAAAAGGCTTTTTATTGCTGTCTGATTTGGGCCAACAGAATCTCTACCATGCCCTACGCGATGGTCTTGATCCCCTCGCGGCCCAAAGCATGTACCGTATTGTGCTCGATGAATTGGTAAGAATGCAACATGCTAATAGCCAAGGCCTACCTGAGTATACTGCTGAACGCATGCTCGAAGAGTTACAGCTATTTTACACCTACTTTGTAGAGGCGCACTGCGCAATCACCCTCAGTGCTGAAGAAAAACAAAAACTAGACCTTTGCTTTTCTGTTTTAGTTCAAGATAATGCCAGCTATCCCCAAGTGTATGTCCACCGAGACTTTCATTCCCCTAATCTCATGATGCCGACTGACTCTAGCTTACAACCAGGGATCATAGATTTCCAAGATGCTGTCCGCGGCCCCATCACCTACGACCTTGCCTCACTCGTTATGGATGCCCGTTACAGCTGGGATGAAGAGCAACAAATTGACTGGGCCATTCGCTATTGGGAAAAAGCACGTGCCGCGAACCTGCCTGTTTCTGATCATTTTAGTGACTTTCACCGTGCTTATGAATGGATGAGTGTGCAACGCAATTTACGGATCCTGGGAGTCTTTTGCCGCTTGTCACAGCGCGATAACAAGCACCATTATTTGGAACACCTGCCGCGTGTGATGAAGTATTTACGTCAAGTAATCCAACGTTACGAGTTCTTTAACCCTTTGCGCGCACTACTCGATAGAATAGAAAACAAACAAACTATATTGGGTATTACTTTTTAAAGGTCTCCTCTCCAATGAAACAAGCCATGATCCTCGCCGCAGGCTATGGCAAACGTCTACGCCCGCTGACTGAACATACCCCCAAGCCCTTAATTACCGTAGGGGGAAAACCCCTGATTGTCTGGCACATCGAACGCTTGGCCGCAGCCGGGGTCCAGCATATTGTTATTAATCATTCATGGCTGGGGGAGCAAATAGTGGACACCCTCAAAGACGGCAGTCAATGGGGTGTGCATATCCACTATTCGGCTGAACCCACCCCTTTAGAAACGGCAACAGGGGTCAAACGCGCCCTCCCACTCCTAAAACCAGGGCCATTTTTATTAATCAGTAGTGATATATGGTGCCCCTGGCCGGTGGAGTCTCTATTGCATGCGAGCTGGCTCTTAGAAGGCAAGCAACGTCTGGCCCATCTACTGCTTGTGGATAATCCTCCTCATCACCCCGATGGGGATATGTATTTTGACCCCAAGCCATATATACAGCCCCGTTGCTCTTCACCACATGCGCCCCATACAGAGCACCAAACTTACACGTATAGTGGCTTGGCCGCTGTTCATCCTGCGCTTTTTGCACAGTGCAGCGACACACAGCCAACACCACTGCGTACCCCTCTTTTTCAAGCCATGCAATCACGCCAAATAACCGCAGAATACTTGTCTGCCCCTTGGTGTGATGTTGGCACACTGGAGCGCTTAGAGGCGCTTGAGACTTACTTGGCTCAATAACCAGCAAAGGTTATGATTAAATTCTTCCTAGCAACTGTTAAAAACACACCCTACTAATTATGTTGAGATCCAGAAAACCTGCTTTTAAACCCTCCCCTTATGGTTATACTCGCCGAAAACGACGCATCCCACGCTGGCTCATGTTAATGCTAGTGGGGATCGTCATCGGTGTTGGCGGAGTGCTCTTTGTACAGGAAAGCTACGGTCCTGCACGCCTCACAGTAGAAGAATCAGAACGCCTGCACTTTGATCTCAACGCTGCGACCTCCGAAGTTCAACGCCTAAAAACTGAGCTTGGCCAAGCTCAACGCGCCCTAAACCAAGCAGAGCAACAGCTTGCTGAGCAAGCCGAGCAAATAGAACAGCATGATGCGCTCGTGGCCCAATTAGAAAAAGACATTGCCTTTTTTGCGCGCAACGCCCCTGAGGACCCTCGTGGCACCTCTCCTGGGATTCGTGCCGCCCAATTTCGCTACCAGTCAGATGAGGGTCAGCTCAGCTATGAACTGCTGCTCATGCAAGACGATCCTCAAGCCGAGGAGTTTATAGGAACCCTAAACTTTAATGTTATGGGACGCTACCCCAATGGGCGCACAGGTTATATTGACTTAGATCCCATTCCCATTGTGTTGGGCTACTACTTACACGCAGACGGTATGACTGAGCTCCCTACAGGCTTTACGCCTCGTCAGGTAACGGTACAAATTAAACCCAATGACTCAGAAAAGGTAGTTGCAACTCGAATACTCAATGTGCGTTAGTCACGAATAAATACTATTGAATACCATCTACCAAAAGCACAACGCCGTGCTTCAAGCACGGCGTTGCGCTAGTTAGACAAAGGCCTTAAAAGGCGGGAACAATGGCCCCTTGATACGTATCAATAATAAATTGACGCACCTTGGGTGATTGCAAGGTTTCCATCAAAATAGCAAAACGTGGATCATCCTTTTGGGAGGCCGACACTGCTACTAAATTAGCATATGGTGACTCATCTCCCTCAATAAACAGAGCATCTTCTAAGGGGTTTAAGCCTGCCTCTAAAGCATAATTAGTATTAATCAATGCCAAATCCACATCAGGCAGCACACGAGGCAAAGCGGCTGCCTCAAGCTCTTTAAATTTCAGCTTATGGGGATTGCTGCTAATATCTCGAGAAGTCGCCAACACATTGGTAGGATCTTTGAGCTCAATTAGCCCCTGCTTTTGCAATAATAGTAATGCTCGAGCCCCATTGCTCGGATCATTAGGGATGGCCACTAAGGCACCTGGCTTGAGATCAGAAATCGCATCAATTTTTTGGGAATAAGCACCAAAAGGCTCTACATGAATAACCCCTAAGGACACCAAGTCGGTGCCTCGTTCTTGGTTAAAACTATCCAAATAAGGCTTGTGCTGAAAAAAATTAGCATCAATCTGACCCTCTGCAACCTGCTGATTAGGCTGCACATAATCAGTAAATACTTTGATATCTAGATCAATGCCTTGCTCTTGTAAATCCTCTTGAATAAATTCCAATAACTCAGCATGAGGGACAGGCGTCGCAGCAATACTTAATGATTCTGCCTGTGCAGCAGCGCCTACTGTGATGAGGGAAAAAGCCAAGCCTAAGCGTGGCAACCAGTGTTTTAACATAGGTATCTCCTTGAAAGTTTGGTAATAGTTTAATGGGTTTTCTTCTGCAATACAGCAATAAGATAATCACCAAACATTTGTATGAGCTGCACCAGAACAATAAGAATGAGCACAGTTACGACCATTACATCGGTCTGGTAGCGCTGATAGCCAAAGCGCAAGGCCAAATCCCCCAAACCGCCCCCGCCAATGACGCCAGACATCGCAGAATAACCTACTAATGTAATTGCGGTGACCAAAACTGCCGCCAGGATTCCAGTAAAAGCCTCTGGCAATAATGCCATAAAAACAGTTTGCCATGAATTTGCCCCCATTGCTCGGCAAGCCTCGGAGACCCCCGGATTTAATTCTTTCAATACATTTTCGACTAAGCGCCCAAAAAAGGGGGCTGCACTGGCTACCAAGGGAGGAATAGCTCCTTGTACCCCTAATGAAGTCCCCGCTAACACCCGAGTTAAGGGGATCATCACAATCAATAAAATTAAAAATGGCACAGAGCGGAGCACATTGACCACAAAGGACAAACTTTGATAGATCACACGATTAGAAAAAAACTGATTGGGACCAGTTAAAAATAAAGCCACCCCTAAGGGGAGTCCAATCAGAATAGTAAACATCAAGGAAAACCCTGTCATCAGTAGCGTATCAACTGTGGCCTCAAGGATCAGCGGCCAATCCATCGTTGCCCAACTCATGCTCGTAATACCTCTACCTCAATTCCTTGTGCAGCTAATTGGCGCGTAATTTGCTCTAAGGGCACATGCTGGCCCTGCACTTCAATCACTATTTGCCCATACGGGATATGTTTTAAACGCCCAACCGCTCCATGCAAAATACTGATATCTACGCCCAACTCTCGGCTTAGCTGAGTCAACACCGGCTGCGTGGTATGCGCCCCAGAATAACTCAGCCGCAATAGCTGACCACGCACCTGCGCAGCAAGCTCTTTCCATCCGTCAGTATCCATTCCACTTTCGGACAATAATGATTGGGTGACTGCCTGCTGTGGCCTTAAGAACACATCTACTACGGCTCCAGACTCAATAATTTTGCCCTGATCTATCACCGCCACACGATCACAAATTTGCCGAATTACATCCATACTGTGCGTAATGAGCACAATGGTAATGCCCAACTCTTTATTGACTTGTAATAACAAGCGCAAAATTGATTGGGTGGTTTCTGGATCCAACGCCGAGGTTGCCTCATCACATAACAGTACTTTGGGCTCATTGGCTAATGCGCGCGCAATTCCTACCCGTTGCTGCTGTCCCCCTGATAATTGCCGAGGATAGTGTTTACTATATTGATGCAATCCAACCCATTCAAGCACTTCGGTAGCACGACGCTTTTGCTCACGACGACTCAGTCCCGCCAATCGCAAAGGAAAACGCACATTATCTTGGACTGTTCGGGTATGTAGCAAATTAAAATGCTGAAAGACCATACCTATTTTTTGCCGACGATGACGCAATTGCGCCTCGCTCATTTGTGTCAGGCACTCATTCTCAAGCCATACTTCACCTGTTGTTGGTCGCTCAAGCTGATTCATCACACGAATCAAGGTGCTTTTGCCCGCACCAGAACGACCGATAATGCCAAACACCTCACCCGCCTTTATTGACAGGCTCACCCCTTTAAGAGCCTCGATAATACGGCCCTGATGGCGATAATGTTTCCATACATTTTTTATTTCTATCAACGCCAAATCCTATGCAAAATAATTGTTCCACCACAGGTTTAGGCAACAAAAAAGGCCGCCCCAACTGGCAGCCTCTTTAAAATTTTTGGTGGGTCGTGCGCGACTCGAACGCGCGACCAACGGATTAAAAGTCC
>CALKIR010000007.1 GCA_937995985.1 uncultured Alcaligenaceae bacterium | reverse complement strand
AAATAATCAACCAATTCTCGCCTTTAATGCCGCGAATGTTATAACCAATTAGCGCATTTGCTAAAAATGCTGAAGCCAACAAAGCCCACCAACCATAAATGGGAATATGATGCCGCCAATTAAACTGAGTTCTGTGCAGAGTTTGGTATACCGCTGCATAAGCATCTAGCACTGAGGCATCAATACTCGTTGGTTCAGCCTGAGCCTGCTCTACAGCTAAATGCCATAACTTAAATTGCAACTCTTCTGAGCGTTGCTTCCAATGCTGATGCGCGGCCTCAGTACTGAGCTCATAAAACTGTATGCGCGCCTCTAAATAATCAGCTAAGGTACGCTTGGCTTGGGCTCTTATGTGCGGCGGCAAAAGCTCTGTCCGTTGTAATGCACTCCCAATTGCAATAGCCTCATTTTCTTGAGCAGCTAAACGGTCTGCATAGCCCCCTGCAGCAATAGAAAACACCAATCCTATCAATAACATCAGCAAAGATAAAATAGCCCCCAAAACCAACTTCGCCTCATCATCTTCAACTTCAGCTCGCTCTAAGCGCCGCTTAAACACATACTTTCCCCCATAAGCAGCCAATAACAGGGAGCCTAAAGTAATACCTAATAACAGAATAGAGTCCATGGGTGCTTTATTCATCATCAGTGCTGACCTTTTAATTAGATAACCGCTCCTTATTGTGCCCTATAGTCCAGCTGCTGAATTCCCTATTTGCTTGCCTGCAACTATCTATCTAAGCTTAATCCATATCCCTCTTTGAGGGCAGGAGACAACGCAATGCGATTCGCAATCGCATGAACACTCGCAAAAAGGAGGCTTTATGAGCGTATTAAAAAAAATCCATAGCAAAATTATGGGCTCTATTTTGGGGATAGGAGCAGTGCTGATTAGCCCCACACTCTTAGCAACAGAAAACTGGCCTAGTAAACCCATAGAGGTTATTGTCCCTTATACTCCAGGAGGATCCACTGACACAGTTGCCCGCTTTGTTATGAAAGAGCTAGAGGCGCGCCTGGGACAGCCTATTATCATCCAAAATCGGCCTGGCGCAAATAGCACTATTGGCACTGCCCAAGCAGCTCGTGCTAAACCCGATGGCTATACTTTTTTAATGATCTTAGCAGCTTATGCAGTTAACCCTCACCTCTACGATCTCAACTACTCTTTAGACCAACTCACGCCTGTTTCTCATGTAGCGGATCTGCCTTTATTTTTATTTGTGAGCAATGCTGTACCAGCCAATAATCTTCAAGAGCTCATCGAGTATGGAAAAAATAATCCTGGACAACTCACCTTTGGTTCCAGTGGAGTTGGAGCAAGCGCACATCTTACTGGAGAACATTTTGCTTTGCGCACAGGCTTAGACCTGGTTCATGTTCCCTATAATGGCAGTGC
This sequence comes from uncultured Alcaligenaceae bacterium, assembly GCA_937995985.1. Taxonomy (GTDB): domain Bacteria; phylum Pseudomonadota; class Gammaproteobacteria; order Burkholderiales; family Burkholderiaceae_B; genus Paenalcaligenes. The sequence continues at coordinate 31,762 of CALKIR010000007.1, read as the reverse complement.
GCCTATTTTGACTGATTTGGTCAATGGCGACGTTTCCATGGTTTTTGATCCTATTTTGATTCCATTACCTTATGCCAAAGAGGGACGCATTAAAGTTTTTGCCATCACTTCTCCTGAACGTTGGCCCGATGAGCCCGATATCCCAACGATGGAAGAAGCAGGATTACCTGATTTCAATATGAGCTCCTGGGTAGGATTGATGGCTCCTACCGGAACTCCTGAAGCAATCATTGAGCGAGTCTCTGCTGAAATAGCGGATATCGTCCAAGATCCAAAAATTATTCAACAATTTCATCAAGCGGGTTTTGTCCCCATTGGTGGCACTCCAGCAGATCTGGCCGAACTGATTCAAAAGGACACACAAATGTACGGTGAAATTATTGAAAAAGCTCATGTCACTATTCACTAAGGCTTTATATAAACGTTTTTTATACTCATGATTAATAAATTTGTTCCTAATCTCGAAGAAGCCGTTGCAGACATCCACGACGGAGCCACTATTTTAATTGGTGGCTTTGGTGGTGCCGGTGCCCCCACTGAACTCATCCACGCCCTCATTGATCATGGTGCACGTGATCTAACCGTAGTCAACAATAATGCAGGAAATCATGATACAGGGTTAGCAGCCCTTATCTTGGCCGGTAGAGTACGCAAAATGATTTGCTCTTTTCCCCGCGCCTCCCATTCCTGGGTATTTAATGAAAAATACAAAAAAGGGGAAATTGAACTTGAATGTGTCCCACAGGGCACCATTGCGGAGCGTCTCCATGCTGGAGCCGCGGGCTTAGGTGGTTTTTATACCCCTACTGCCTACGGTACGGACCTCGCCAAGGATAAAGAGGTACGAGAAATTGATGGGCAAATGTATGTCTTTGAAAAGCCTTTACGAGGTGATTTTGCCTTGGTTAAAGCGGAACGAGCTGATCGTTGGGGCAACCTGGTCTATAACAAAACTCAACGCAATTTTGGGCCAGTAATGTGTAAAGCAGCAAAAACCACCATCGTACAAGTTAGAACATGCGTTGAATTAGGCGACCTAGATCCTGAATCCATAGTTACTCCAGGAATCTTTGTACAAAGAGTCGTACGCGTAGAAAACCCTGAAATTTCTTCATAAGAGATATGATTATGCTACCCAAACTATCTAGAGATGAAATGGCCCAACGACTTGCCAAAGATATCGCTCCTGGCAGCTATGTCAATATTGGCATAGGCTTACCGGAATTGGTATCTCAATACCTCGACCCTAATGATGAGATTATCCTGCAAAGTGAAAATGGTATTTTAGGAATGGGCCCTGCTGCCCCAGAGGGCCAAGAAGATTATGAACTCATTAATGCCGGCAAACAACCAGTCACTTTGCTGACAGGAGGCGCTTATTTTGATCATGTAGACTCCTTTACGATTATGCGCGGGGGGCATTTAGATCTCACCATTATGGGCGGGATGCAAGTTGCCCAAAATGGTGATCTCGCCAACTGGAACCTCGGCCGCCCTGGTGAACCTCCTGCAGTGGGCGGCGCTATGGATCTCGCTGTTGGTGCGAAGCAGGTTTATATCTTAATGGAACATACCACCCGCGATGGACAGCCAAAAATTGTTGAACGCTGCACGCTACCCCTAACAGGACTAGGAGTGGTTAATCGCATCTATACTGATTTAGCCGTTTTAGAAGTCACCCCGAAAGGACTTTTGGTACGAGAAATTAACCCAGGCCTTAGCTTTGATGCTCTGCAAGCACACACCGCAGCCCCCTTACTGCGTGATTAATGTCCGACCAATAGTTAACTTTTTGCGACACAACCGTGAAACTCTGTAAATCCATACGAATAAATCAATTCTCGTGTCACATAATAGCTTAATCTATTAAGTGGAATTTACTGCAATCGTTTAACATAAAAGGACTAACAGGATGAATAAAACCACTTTCCCCCTGCGGACCCTACTGGTAGCTATGGCTACTGCTACTTTAGCGGCCTGTGCCTCTGCTCCAGAGCCTGTTGCCCCACAAGTAGTCACCAAAGTTGAAGTCGTCGATGTTGAGGAAAGCATTGTCCTAGAATCAGATGCCCTCTTTAAATTCAACCGTGCCGATGTGGAAGGCTTGACAGCTAAAGGCTTTGTTGAGCTTGGCGAGCTCGTTGCTGCGCTAGAAAATAACTTTGAGACTATTGATAGTATTGAACTAGTTGGGCATACAGACCGATTGGGATCAGACGAATACAACCTTGTTTTATCCCAGCAGCGTGCCGAAACAGTGAAACAATACCTACAAGAGCGCGGTATCCTGGCTCCAATGACTGCTCGGGGCGTTGGCAAAGCCGAGCCTGTAGTCACTGACTGCCAAGGTGAAGTCGCTACCCCTGAATTGATTGCTTGCCTACAACCCAACCGCCGTGTAGTGGTCAATGTAAATGGGACACGCTTAGTAGAGCAAGAAGTTGAGATCGAAGTTGAAGTAGAATAATTACCTTTGCTGTTCTGACCGCCGCTGTTCATGCCCCTGCTCAACGAGGCACCAAACAGCGGCGTTTTATTAGGCTAAATGCCTACTTTTTCATGCTCTATTCTCTTGAATTAAACAAATTAATAGAATTGAGCTGTTACATTAGGCGGAGTGACTAAGAGTTTAGCCATTGGACACACCACAAACCGTCGCGACTGTAACTGTGCTTGCAAATCTAAAAACACATAGTTCATCCCCTCACTGCCCCGCAGATATAAACGGCGCCGATTGATGTCACTAATGCTAGTCCAACTGGTAAACTCAGTGGGCACCTGCTCGGCAGAAACCCCTGCTACCTGCAAATGCGTGCTACCAATATCTGGTGGATCAATAGTAATGCCTCGAGGCCGATCAAAATTATTCATAATATGGGCAACCATTTGAACCGCCTTATCCGGATCCTCCTCTTTTTGAGCAAAATGAGCATAATAGACGGCTCGGATAAACCTATCGGCAGAAGTATCACTTGTAGGAAGCCCCGCTTTGGCAATACCTGCTCCAGGCTGAATGGCGTGATAGCGCATAAACTGAGCATGCGAATGATCCACATTGCTCAAAAAAGTGTAGTTATTCAGATTAGTTAAATGCCAGGAAAATTGCGGAGCATTGGTTAATACTCCAACTGGATTATCGTAAATTGTACGCACACCTTGGTGAAACTCAATTACCATGCTTTGCCCCAAGGCATCATGCAGCGCATAATGAAAAGGCGTTGATAAGCCTCCAAGCATAGCCAATGGTTCTAGCGCAACTTGCACATGCTCTAATGCAGCTTTAGCCTCAACCACCGTGCCACATTGTCCAAGCAAATAAGTCCCTAGATCAATAGCTGCCAAAGCTGCTTGAGAATTATCTAGATCTGGCTGGGGCCCGGCCGCAGGCCCATAAGATTGCACACTAAAGCACAATCCTGCCTCATTCATCCCTTCAATCACCTTTAATTCGGATTGCTGTGGTGCCGTCCCAGCTGCAGGCATACTCATCGGCATAGTTACCGCTAAAATGGTATACCGAGTAGTCCATTGCAATGATGGGAATCCCTCAACTTGCGACTCATACTTGCTGTCCCGAGGCAAACGAGCGATTAAATAGGGTAACTCGATGCTTAACTCTAAAGTGCGGCCCACATAAGGAAGGTTATTCGCATCTAAATAAAGTAAAGAAGTACACATTACGTATGATTTCCTGTATCAAGGTTGAATGATGCATGCAACACTTTAGAACCAATTGTTTTGGGCTTGCTCTAATACCCCTCGGGTCTCCATTAAATCCCAAGCAAAACGCATCACACGTATATAGTCTGCATCATCTGTAGGCAGCATAAAACCAAGCTCATACTGCGGTGTCAAAGGACTGTCAACAAACAAAGCTGCTAAACGATCGTCCTCATTGGCATAATGCAGCGCTTCAAAAGTCTCTGTAATCATGACATCGCCTTTGCCTGTTGCAATCAGCTGCGGAATTTCTGCATTATGCTCATGAGTAGACACCTGTGCCTGTGTTAAGTACTCTAATACAAACTGCTCATTAGTCCCCCCCGGGTTTTTAATCACATGCACGTCGGGCTGGTTTAAATCTTCAAGACTCGTATATTTATTTGCATCCTCTTTTCGTACCAGAGCAACTTTGCCAAACGGTGCATAACCTGGCAGCATCTCCACCTGCCCAAGTCGAGCGGCATTGCGTGTAATCCCACCCACTGCAATATCAAACTTATCAGCCTGTAAATCCGTAAGCAAATTAGGCCAGCTAGTCGGCACAAACTCTATGCGCCAGCCCAACTCCTCGGCCATGGCAGTGATCACCTCTATATCATGCCCTTCATACCCCCCATTATCTGTTTGAATGGCAAAAGGCCGATAATCACCAGGCGTGCCCACACGGATCACCTGCTCGTTTACTATCTGATCTAAACGTGGGCCTGCCTGTACCCCAGCAGTCATCGCAAAGGATAGCGACAATGTGGCCAATAAACCCATGGTTTTTTTCATTAAGGAATCTCCTAGAGTTATTTTTTAAGCGGCCTTCCCTGAAGACTGTACCCGCTCCATGCACTGTACTTGAACCCATTCAAGCAAAAGTCATTATAACCACATTACCCATGTCGTTAGCGCCCTCTTTCTTATTCTACGAGCAACAGTGAGCTGCGTTTTTCTCTAATTACTGCTATAGTTTAAATTTTTGGGTAAATGATTATGATAACTATTCGCAATACTGTTCTCTCCTCCCTAATTGGCTCTGCATTAATGTGCCTTAGCCTTGCTACACACGCTTTTGAACTTACGCACAGCACAGGCACACTGCATAGGGACACCCCTCCACAAAAAATAGTGAGCTATGAAATCGCTCATATTGATACGCTTAATGCCTTAGGCATTGAAGTGGCTGGCGTACCCAAATCTACCTATAAAGACGAATTAAGCAAATTCAATGATCTCCCTGTTGTTGGCACTCTGTTTGAGCCTGATTTTGCGGCTTTAAAAGAACTGCAACCAGATTTGATCATCGCTGGGGGACGCTCTGCTAACGCTATTGAAGCGCTCAATACACTGGCTCCTACTGTTAGCTTCCAAACAGATCCTAATAATTTCTTAGCCTCGGTTAAGCAGTCCACACTTCAATTGGCTCACGCCTTTGAGGTTACTGAGCAGGCTCAAGAAAAATTAGCTCAGCTTGAACAACAGGTTCAAGAACTCCACCAGCTCAACCATGGAAAGACAGGCGCTTTATTATTTACCATTAACGGCCGACTCATCCCTCACGCCCCCGGTGATCGCTTTGGCTATGTGTATGAGCTTAGCGGCTTACAATCCATTCTGCCTAAGCGTACTGCCCACGAACTGAACCAACCTCGCCCTGAACCTGGAAGCGCTGAAGCCCATGCCGCCGCCGCCAAAATCGCTAACGAACTCAACACCATTGCTAAGGCCGATCCTGACTGGATTATTATGCTTGATAGAGGAGCTATTAATGATGGCGAAAAAACTGCTGCCACAACCCTCGCAGCACATGATGCCCTGCGCCAAACCCGAGCCTTTAAAGAGGGACGTATTTACTACGCAGAGCCAAATCGCTGGTACTTAATTACTGGAGGGCTCAATAATTTAACCCAAATTACCGCAGATATGCTTGAGCATATGCGCCCATAACATGCTCCTAACTATCTGCGTGTTCCTGTATTAAGGCAGCAGCATTAAACAATTGCTCATCTTGGAAACGACGCGCAATCAATTGCACCCCCAGGGGCATGCCCTGCGCGTCCACTCCAAGCGGCAGACTCAAACAGGGAACATGCAAAGCACTCCAATAACGATTCACAAGAGAGCTGCCAGTATGAGGCCCCAACTGAGGGGCTGCACCTAGAGCAGCCGGTGCTAAAATCACATCAATATCCTGCAAAGCATGCTCAAAAACCAAACGAGCCCACTCTAAATAGCGATATGCTTCTCCTATTTTTGTTATAGGGGCACGCTGCCCCTGTCCAATGAGCTGCTGCAGCGAAGGACTTAATCGGTCCCACTCAGAATGACTGAGCCCTTTTTTTTTCTGGGCCATTTCGACTGCCATTAATAATTGATGATGTGCATTAATTACGCTCATATCAATAGGTAAATCAATCTCTTTGGCACCTAACTTCTGCGCCCAATGCAGCACCAAAGCCTGCATGGATGCATCAACCTCTTCCCAGTAAGGACCGCGATAATAGGCAAAGCGCACAGCTTGTTTCCATGGCAGACAAGCTGGGGTGCTTTGCTGATGCGCACCGCTATCATCAGCCTGTATCAATACACTATAGAGCCAACTAATATCCTGCCAGTAGCGCCCAAACCAGCCAATGGTGTCAAAACTTTCCGCAAAATAAGCTAATCCTTGACGGCTCAAGCGTCCAAATGTTGGCTTAAATCCATAAGTGCCGCAAAATGACGCGGGCCGAATAATTGATCCTCCTGTTTGGGTGCCTATGGCAAGGGGAAATAGACCGGCAGCGACTCCAGCAGCAGAGCCACTCGAAGACCCCCCTGCACTACGCGTTCGATTATGTGGATTGCGTGTAGCGGGAGGATGAGCAAAAGCAAACTCAGCGGTAGTGGCTTTGCCAAAAATAATTGCTCCTGCCGCCTTTAATAAGGTCACGACTGCAGCATCTTGAGTGGGCCAACAATGAAAAACAGCATCTGCACCAAAAGCAGTGGGCATATTGCGTACATCTAATACATCCTTAATAGCTACTGGAATACCTGCTAGGGGCCCTAAATCATCCCCCCTACGACGCTTTAAATCTAATGCTCTAGCCTGCTGTAGCACCTGCTCCGCATCCCAATACGCTAAGGAATGAATATGAGGCTCATAAACCTCCAATTGCTCTAAAAAATACGCTGCATATTCTTGGGCACTAAGATGACCTTGCCGAATCGCTTCAACCACTATGGGTATTTTGGCCGTAGCAATATCCAAATCCCTTTCCATGAATAACCTTGTTTCTATAAGTATTAAGAAATTTTAGCTCTATCGTTAATAAAAATTTGTATTGGCTTAAAAAAAACCTCATCACTAAGATTAATTAAGAAACTGTTTATTCAATTAGGTAGTAATAATTAATGCATAGTTTTTGGTTTTTTATTCAAGCAATAACGCGGCAGCTTCTACAGGCAGTGCCTACCATCATAGGTATTTTACTCATCAATTTTTTTCTCTTACAGCAAGTGCCTGGCGATGTGGTAGACATTATTGCTGCAGAAGCGGGCAGTGCCAGTGCACAAAGTATGCAAGCGATGCGCGAAGCCTATGGCCTAATGGGGAATCACTGGGAGCAGCTGCTAAATTATTTGGGACAATTAGCTCGAGGAGATTTAGGCATCTCCCCTCGATTTAATGAACCGGTCATACAACTCATTATGGACCGGCTGCCCAATAGTTTATTTTTGGTACTTTCTGGCCTTAGCGTAGCCATTCTTTTGGGGTTGCTACTAGGCAGCCTCATGGCTCGCTTTCATAAACAAACTCCCGACCGTATTCTTTCTCTAATTAATTTGCTGCTGTACTCTACCCCAGGCTTCTGGCTAGGTTTATTACTCATTTATGTGTTTTCTATTCAACTAGGCTGGCTGCCAGCCATGGGCCATGCCAGCATTGACAGTACTCTACAAGGATGGGCCTGGCTAAAAGACCGTCTGCTTCACGCTATTTTACCTATAGCCACTGTAGCTACTTTCTTTATTGCAGTTTATGCCCGACTGACCCGTGCCAGTCTCCTTGATATAGAGGGAGCGGAATACATTCGCACTGCTCGAGCTAAGGGACTGGCGCCATGGCGCATTACCTTATTTCACCGCTTACGCAATGCCCTTATCCCTGTCAGTACCGTGGCAGGAGTGCATTTTGCAGCCTTATTCGGAGGTGCCGCAGTTACTGAAACCGTTTTTGCCTGGCCTGGCATTGGCCGCCTAACCCTACAAGCAGTAATGACCCGCGACTATCAATTATTGCTTGGCATTCTATTGCTGTCTTCTTTGGTAGTGGTCTTGATCAATATTCTCATAGATGTTTTTCAACAATGGTTAGACCCCAGACTACGCACTCAATAAGTCTTATGAATACTTATTCTAAATCTATATCCTCCTCTGCAGCGCTCTCCCATAAAAAACGCTCGTTTGTCCATACCATGCTGCTACGTGGAAAGCGCCTGTTTCGTACTCTGTACCAACTTAATGGTTTCATCATTTTATTAATTATTTTGATACTTACCGCCTGCGCTCCTTGGCTCACACCGCATGACCCTTTAGATATGGCAGGTATGCCCTTATTACGCCCCGGGCAAGAAGCAGGTCATTGGCTGGGCACAGACTCAATGGGCCGTGATCTTTGGTCTGGTTTGCTCTATGGAGCACGCACCTCATTATTGATAGGCCTCGGAGCGGCCAGCATCAGCCTAGGCATCGGCATAAGTGTTGGTCTCTGTTCGGGGTATTTTGGGGGCTATTGTGAAAAACTACTCAATAGACTCACTGCTTTATTTCAAACCATTCCTACATTTTTGCTGGTCATTGTATTGGTGACTATTTATACACCTAACCTGACTACTATTATTGTCGCCATAGGTTTGGCCTCTTGGCCAGAAATCGCGCGTTTAACTCGAGCAGAATGCCGCCGCATTCAAGCCTTAGAGTTTGTTTCAGCTGCCCGTTGTGCCGGATTTTCCGACGCACATATTCTGTTGCGCGAAATTTTACCCAATGCTCTACCCAGCATCATTGTTAGCAGCTCCATTCTTATCGCACATGCCATTTTAATGGAATCAGGTCTTGCCTTCTTAGGCCTTAGTGATCCTAATGTGGCCAGCTGGGGCGCAATGATCAGCAGTGGCCGCGAACAGCTTAATTCTGCTTGGTATTTAACTGCTATTCCTGGGATAGCTATTGCATTTACAGTGCTGGCTTTTAATCATCTAGGAGACCAACTTAATGACCGCTATCATCCCCGACAACGCGTTTAATCTCTATAACACTCATAGCATGAGTGCTCATCCTAATTCTGCCAATGATGTACTGCCTGTGCGTTGTGGAAGTGCAGACTCTACCCCTTGCCCCTTATTATCCGTACAAAATTTACATGTTCGCTATGGCAGTCGGGTTGCGGTGCACTCTATTAGCTTTGCTCTTCATGCAGGCAGCACTGTAGCACTGGTGGGCGAATCTGGTTCAGGAAAAACCACTACTGCACTGGCTCTGTGCGGCTTATTACCCCGTCCAGCGCAGGTGCACGGTAGTGCTTTATTAGGATCTGTTGATTTGATTAAACTTAGTCCAGCCCAGCTACGCACCTACCAGGGTCGAGCTATTGGAGTGATTTTCCAAGAGCCTCTCAGCAGTCTTAATCCTGTTTTAACAATACATACTCAAATTGACGAAATTCTTAAAACACATACCCTGCTTAATCAAGCACAGCGCACAGATAGAATTATAAAGAGCCTCAAACAAGTAGAACTGCCCGCCCCTCAAGAGCTCATGCATGCCTACCCTCATCAGCTATCCGGTGGCCAACGGCAGCGCGTCATGATTGCCATGGCCATTGCTTGTCGGCCTAAAATTTTAATCGCCGATGAGCCAACCACGGCCCTCGATGTCATCACACAAAAACATATTCTTGACCTGCTACATAAGCTGCAACACGAACTGAATATGGCGATGATACTTATTAGCCATGATTTAGCCGTAGTGGCAGAACGTAGCGATCAGATCGTAATCATGCGTGCAGGGCAAGTTGTGGAACAAGGCCCTACTGCCCAAGTACTTCAACAGCCCAAAGCGGCTTATACTCGGCAGCTACTGCAGGCCTCCCTCCCTATAGAACTCAATTTGCACTATACACTAAACCGTCCTCCTCTCTCTCCCCCTATGCCCGCTCGCCTAGCCGAAGACACGCAGCCCTTATTAACAGTGCAGCAACTTTACAAGAGCTTTTTTCACAGAGGCCGAAAAATACAGGCCGTTCATGGAGTGGATTTTGACCTACATGCAGGAGAAACCTTAGGATTAGTGGGAGCCTCAGGGTGTGGAAAATCTACCCTAAGCCGTTTAATCATGCAACTATATCCGCCTGATAGCGGCAATATTTTTTTTCAAGGCCGATCACTGCTAACACTCAACAAAAAAGAGCAGCTGCAGCGACGTTCCCGCATACAGATGGTTTTTCAAGACCCCTATGGCTCACTGAACCCACGCACCACCATTGGTCGGCTCTTTGACCAATTGCAACGATTACACTTTCCTAAACGTAGTAAAAAGGAGCGCTTAACCCATAGCCTACGTATACTCGATGCCGTGCAAATGAGCGCCCAGAGCATTCGGTATTATCCTCATGAGTTTTCTGGTGGACAACGGCAGCGCATTGCCATCGCTCGTGCGCTGTTGTTACAACCAAAATTACTCATTTGTGATGAGCCAGTCTCTGCCTTAGATGTCTCAATACAAGAACGTATTCTTGATCTTTTTATTGAGCTTAAATATGAATTTAATCTGTCCTACTTATTTATTTCCCATGACCTCGCTGTCGTGCGCTATCTCTCTGATCGACTGCTTGTCATGCAAAGCGGTAAAATTGTAGACACGCATTATTTTCACAACGGACACTGGTCTGCGCCTCGTCATTCCTATACCCAAAGTCTCATGCAAGCAATAGCGCGTTTTCCTTTTCCACTGCCCCAATCATTTGAACTATGATACGAATACAGTCACTTAACGATTTAGAACAACAGTTACACTATCATTTTTCTTTATTGCGCCTGCCTCAAAAAAATTGGCCGGTAACCTATACGCATCACAACGAAACAGTTTATGACGTTGTGATTGTGGGCGCAGGAATGTCTGGCACATGCGCCGCAGCTGCTCTTAAACTACGTGGCATCCATAATATTTTATTATTAGATAGTGCGCCCCCCCACCAAGAAGGGCCCTGGACAAACTTTGCTCGCATGCAGACCCTACGTTCACCCAAAGAACTCACCGGTCCTGCATTAGGCATACCGATGCTTACCTTTCAAGCTTGGTATACCGCACAGCACGGAACAGACAGTTGGCACAAATTAGACCGCATTCCTCGCCTTGTTTGGCACGATTATCTACAATGGTATAAGCAGGTGCTGCGCCTACCCGTGCAGAATAATCAGCGCCTGTGTTCCATTGAGCCAGAACCCCACGCCCATCTTAAGCACCCTTTGGCCAAACTGCATGTTTTGGACTTACCAAGTCAAAAAAATCAATATTATTATGCGCGCCATGTGGTCTTGGCCTTAGGAATGGATGGATTTGGTGGTCCCAATATTCCTGATTGGGCTCAGCATCTGCCCCAATCCTTATGGCATCATAGTAGTGAAGCCATCGATCCCAAAACATTTGCCAAACAACATGTGCTAGTCATTGGCGGAGGGGACTCCGCATTAGATGCGGTGGCTACTGCACTGGAAAACGGAGCACAGCAAGTTGACTTAGGTATTCGTGGTTCGGCTTATACACATATTAATTACTCCAAAGCTCTTGGTCATTTTGGCCATCGAGCAGGATATGCGTCCCTGAGCCCAGAGCAAAAATCCACCCTACTAGGCTTCTTAGCGCAGCACGCCACCCCTCCTTCCCGAGGTACGGTGGCCCGCGTTGTTGCTGCTGCAAATCAGCGCCCTGGCAGTCTCAATTTATACTTTGATTATGATGTTCAGCAAGCCACACATCATCAATCAACAATTAGCCTAACGGGTATCCAACACGGCCAACTGCGCACTCTTACTGCTGAACGACTCATTCTAGCCACCGGCTACCAAACAGATCCCCGTCGACGTCCTGAGTTACACCAACTTATTCCTCACCTAAAATTTTATGAAGCTCATGCCTTAGCGCCTAATGTGCCCAGCCAATCAGGGGTATTTCCTCAACTTAATCAAGACTTTTCTTTTCAAGCTCACGCCCATACAGACTATCCACTGCTGGCACAAATTCACTGCTTTATGCATGCCGCAATACTGAGCGTCGGCCGCATTTGTGGAGATATTCCTGGCATCAGTCATGGCGCACAACAGATGGCTCATGGTATCGCAGCTAAACTATATAAAGTTGATTTCAAACACGCATTCAATACAGTACAACACTACGATGAATATGAAGTAAGCGATGCGGATCTGCACCCTCTGATGGCATTGGCCAAACCACACTCAGAGCTCATGAGCTAACGCGCCTGCTCATCTCCATCATCTTGCTCAGATGCGGACGGATGTGGCCGTGCATACTCCATATCCTGTACTCGACTAAATGCTTGCTCCATGGCCGCCTCTACCGCATCAATACGCTCTTTACAGACATTGTAGGCCTGTACAGACTCCTTAACTATGGTCAATAAATCATCAATATTCGGCTCTTGTTGGGCACGCAATGTTTCGGCATGCTTTTGCAATAATGCATAAGCTTGTTTAAACGTTTGCTGTGTCATCGTGTTTTACTCCTTTATCTTACTAGAACTATGAGACTGAATACCCTTGACCTGAGCTTCTAAACAGCCCGTTCTTAACTCTATATGCACCATTTGCCCACTTTGTACACGCTGAGCATCTGTGATCAGCCCTCCCTGCTCATCCCGCACCACAGCAAACCCGCGCTCTAAGGTTTTAACAGGCCCTTGACCTACAATTTCTCTAAACAAGGCCGTACTGTGGTGTCGGGCAGTGTCTAGGTGATGCCAACTGTCATGCTGTATGTGTTGTAAATACTGGCGGCTCTGAATACGACCGCTATTCAACAAGGAAAAGCTGCGCTCATACACTTGAGTCACTAATCTAGGAAGCTCTCCGCGTACTCCACTCAATTGGGACTGAGCCGACTGCCGCAGACTAGCTATACTTTCTTGTACTTGCAAACGCACTTGACCAACCCGCTGCTTGGCCTGCGATTGAATTAATGCAAACTGTTGCTCCAGTGCGCGACCAAAAGTAAATAAGCTTTGCTGTGCATCTCGATGCACTTGATTAAAATACTGCTGTGCCTCACTAGCACGATTACGAATTACCTGCCAAATACCTGCAATCACCTTACTAGGCGTATCAAAAGCGTGCTGTGCCACCTCATCTAATACAGTATGATCTCGTTCATGCCCTATTCCCGTATGAACCGGAATACCAAGCTGACAAATTGTTCGTGCTAAATCATAATCATTTAGCCAAGCTAAATCATTGACCGCCCCCCCTCCACGAATAATCACCACTGCATCAAAATAATCTTGGCTATAAGCATCCAAAGCCTGCAGCAAGGCCTGCCGCAATTCTTGGGCGGCCCCTTCGCCTTGAAAGCGAGCATGGACATAAACAAATTCACACAGCCCAAACTGTTGCAAATGCTCAGCATCTGCCTGAAAATCCCCTAACCCTGCAGCCTGCGGAGGCGATATGACCAATACACGCTCATAATTCCACGGAGCAGGTAACAACTTATTAGCTGCGTATAACCCCTCTTGTTTGAGCTGCTTGATAATCGCTTGCTTTTTTGCCTCAAGATCACCTAAGGAAAACCTAAAATCAATGTCATTAATGATGAGGCTAAACCCATACTGAATATGAAAGGAGGGTTTTGCTCGTACCAGTAACTTAATGCCTGGCGCTAGCTGCATCTTTGTTTCTTTCTCAAAACGAGGTAATAGCGTGCGTGCCACCCTTCCCCATATCACTGCACGGGCCTGGGCAATTACATTGGCCTGAGCATCCCGCTCTGAAAGCTCTAAAAACACATGTTCACCGCGCAGTTGCACATGAACAACTTCAACCTCTGTCCAGACCCCTTGCTGAAATAATCTATTAACAGTGCTTGAAACCTCTGCTAAAAGCTGTGACAGGCGCCATCCTGAGCGCGCGGCATCAAGCGCATACGTACCAGAAGGCTCATGCAGCACTAAGGAAGATGAGCGTATTTGCTCAGCGCTTCTAAATGAAGACGACGGGGCAGGAAGCCAGCGCTGAAAAAGAGTGATATCTGCTCCAGCGGGCACAAACCACAAACGACGCTCAGGATTCCAACGCGCTCCCAAGGCCTTAGCCTCATCTTTTTCTTTAAAAGGGACATTTAAAAAAGTAATTTCAGTGCGGTCATCACGCTTGCTCATGCTATATCTCAAATGGGAATTGTCCTAGCCATTCACTCATAGTGTACCTAAATGAATTCTTTGCCGTAGCAAAGAATTCATCTATTATCATACTGAGCTGAACATTTGATGACTAACATTTAACATCCTCTACAGGTCTTTTCATGTGCGCCTTTAAACTACTCGTTCATCGCCCTTCTATAGTTTTTCTTCAACGCACCGCAGCACCCTCTTGGCTGTGAGTGCCTTAGGGGGCATCTATAGTACAGCAGCACATGCTGAACTTTCTTTTGAATTAGGGACTGTTTCCCTCTATAAGAAATGTTGCCATTGAGGTTTTTCACGGTCTGCGTTCAGGAGTTAATCGCAATGATAAATACTATAAAGTAGACTACCGCGCCGGCGTCTTTTATCAGCTCAATCGCTTGAGCTCTGTGTCCTTATTTTTTGCCGGCGCTAATAGAAAACATGCTGTCGACCACGGTATTCGTGATAACCGTGTTATCTTAGGACTCAACCTAAACTTTTAATACGCTGCGCGCAATTTAGGCAAGCCAGTGCCTCCATGCGACCAAAGCAGATAAAGTAGCCAATAACACAGGGGGGGTAATCAATATTCCTATTTTCATATACTGCCCCCAACCTACCCGATAGCCCTTATTGGCCAGTACATGTAACCATAACAACGTGGCCAAGCTCCCTATAGGGGTAAATTTAGGGCCTAAATCATTGCCAATCACATTCGCATAAACCATCAGCTCTTGAGTAAGAGGAGCCACCTGCGCCTGCTCAATAGCTAAGGCCCCGACTAATGTAGAGGGTAAATTATTCATCACCGATGCTAATAATGCCGTGAGTAGCCCTGTACCGAGAGTGGCCACCCAATCGCCTTGCTGTCCCAACCAGCTCAGTACCCTCGCACCATACGCGGTTAATCCCGCATTGCCCAAACCATAAACTACTAAATACATCCCCACAGAAAACCATACAATCTGCCACGGTGCCCCTCGTAATGCCGCCCCCACTGATACCACAGCGGAATGCCCATGCGGCCACCAACGTCCAGCAATGATCATCAGCACTATTGCTGCACTACCCGTTACAAAGGAAATGGGCACCCCTAAAGGAGCTGTTACAAAATAGGCAAGCAGCAAAACAGCCAGCAAGGGAAAAGCAGACAGAAACACTAAAGGATCACGGATAGCGGCTGAGGGCGATTCCAAAACACTGAGCTCATAGTGACGCGGAATCTCATGCCGAAATGCCCACCCTAAGACTAATAAAGTAGATAATACTGAAATGATATTAACAGGAACCATAATCAGCGCATACTGCCCAAAACCCACTTCAAAATAATTAGCACTGACTATATTGACTAGATTAGAAATTACCAAAGGCAGGCTTGCTGTATCGGCAATAAAGCCCGTTGCAATAATAAACGCCAAGGCAGCAGGAGGCGAAAACTGTAGACGCAATAAAATGGCCATTACAATTGGAGTTAATAATAATGCTGCTCCATCATTTGCAAAAAAGGCAGAAATAACCGCACCTAATAGAATAATTAGGGGAAAGAGCACAGTTCCCTTGCCCCTGCCCATCCGTGCTACATGCAAAGCAGCCCAACCAAAAAAGCCTGCTTCATCTAAGATTAAAGAAATAATGATTAAGGCCACAAAGGTAAACGTGGCATCCCACACAATAGCCCACACAATAGGGATATCAGCCCAACTCACCACTCCAGTAAGTAGGGCAACTGCAGCACCTAGCGACGCACTCCAACCTATGCCTAAACCACGGGGCTGAACAATTACTAAAACTAAAGTAGCAACAAAAATACAAAAAGCTAACATGTGCCCTTAATACATTAAAAAAACAGCCTGATTATAGCCCTTCCCCAATTGCCCTGATGATGAGATTTAAAATTTTCTTCATAAATCTGTCATTGCCCTGTCATTTAGTCTAGTTAGACTGCAGTCAAGATAATTTTTAGCAATGAACAGGTAAACACCTATGAAGCAAGAACAATTCGTCCCTAAATATCTTTCCCTTAATCATTTAGTTGCAGCAGTACTCATTGCACTCACTCCTTTTTCTGCACAGGCACTCGATCCGCGGTTTACTGATGCCGATGGTGATCTGGTTGCAGATGCACCGACTGACCCAAAGGAGTGGCTCGATCCAGCCACTTTAGTATTTGCCTATACTCCTGTTGAAGATCCTGCTGTTTATGCAGAAGTATGGAAAGAGTTTATTGACCATTTGGCAACCACCACTGGAAAAAAGGTTCAGTTTTTCCCTGTCCAAAATAATGCTGCTCAACTAGAAGCCATGCGCGCAGGACGTCTCCATGTAGCTGGCTTTAATACCGGTTCCACTCCTCTAGCAGTAAATTGCGCCGGGTACGTCCCATTTACCATGATGGCATCTGAAGATGACCGTTATGGTTATGAAATGGAAATTATTACTTACCCAGACAGTGGTATTGATGAAGTCTCAGACATTAAAGGAAAAAAACTGACCTTCACTTCTGAAACCTCTAACTCAGGCTACAAAGCACCTTCTGCTTTGCTAAAACAAGAATTTAACTTGCATGCCCATAGAGACTATACCCCTGTTTTTAGTGGCAAACACGATAATTCTATCTTAGGAGTAGCCAACAAGGACTATGAAGTTGCTGCCATAGCGAACTCGGTTAAAGGTAGGATGGAAGCCCGCGGAGTTATTAGCCCAGAACAAACAAAAGTTATTTACCGCTCACAAAGCTTTCCAACTACTAGCTACGGCTATGTCTATAACTTAAAGCCAGAACTAGCAGAAAAGATAAAAGAGGCTTTCTACACTTTTGAATGGGACGGTACAGGGTTGGCTAAAGAATTTAACGCCGCTGAACCACCACAAGAAAAATTTATGCCCATCTCGTACAAAGAGCACTGGGCTGTTATCCGCGCTATTGATGAAGCAATGGATGTAAGCTACGAGTGTCAATGAGGCAACATATGCTACAGCTAATTAATTTAAACAAACAGTATGCTACGGGTGATAGAGCACTCAAACAAGTCACCTTATCCATACAAGCTGGCGAGGTCATCGGCCTAATTGGCCCCTCTGGGGCAGGAAAATCCACCCTCATTCGCTGCATTAACCGCTTGGTAGAACCTTCTGGAGGGCAAGTACTATTTAATGGCCAAGATATACGCACCGCCAGCGCACCACAACTAAGAGCAACCCGCCGGCAAATTGGCATGATTTTCCAAGAATATGCCCTGGTTGAACGCCTAACTGTCATGGAAAATGTGCTCTCGGGACGCCTGGGCTACATGCGGTTTTGGCCCAGCTGGTTTCGTCGATTTGCCGCTCACGATATTCAACGCGCGTTTGAGCTTCTTGAGCGGGTTGGACTTAAGGGCATGGAAAATAAGCGTGCTGACGAGCTTTCTGGGGGCCAACGACAAAGAGTAGGAATTGCCCGAGCGCTCATGCAAAATCCAAAAATTTTACTGGTTGATGAGCCCACTGCCAGCCTAGACCCTAAAACCTCGCGGAAAATTATGCGCCTTCTCTTAGAACTCTGTCAAGAGCAACAACTAGCTGCCTTGGTTAACATTCATGATGTAGTGCTTGCCACAGAATTCTTACCTCGAATAATCGGCCTTAAAGCGGGAGAATTAATATTTGATGGCGCCGCACATGAAGTTAATGAGCATGTGTTGAATCTTATTTACGGCACAGAAGATTGGAGCAGCATCACACAAAAAATACAAGCCGTCAGTACGGTGCATGAGCATTCTGCACCTCACTCTGAACTCAGTTTAGAAGTCGCTTGAAACAGCACAGCCCATGCTATCCGCATGGGCCCTTTGGAAATGTTTAATTCCCTTATTTCTTATGACTGATTGTTCCTCTTTCTCTTCAGATGGAGCCCCCTCTGGCTCCGTACAATGGCAAAGACCTCCCTACATCACTCAACCATGGCTACGATACTTATTATGGATAGGTATCTTTATATATTTTATTTTGGCCCTGGGCTCACTCGATATTAACTGGATTCGAGTCAGTCAAGGTCTGGAGCGCGGTTGGATATTTATACAAGGCTTTTTACAACCTGATTTTATAAGCCGTGGACATGACATCTGGGTGGGCTTCGAAGAAAGCATCACCATGACACTGACCTCAACTGCAGTGGGAGTGGCCTTATCCATTCCCATTGCTGTAGGAGCAGCACGTAATTTAGCCCCCACCTGGATCTATTTACTGTGCCGTGGGGTGATCACCCTATCCCGAACCTTAAATGAAATTATCATCGCTATTTTATTAGTCGCTATGTTTGGATTTGGACCTTTCGCTGGCTTTTTAACCCTTAGTTTTGCCACCATCGGATTCCTAGCCAAACTACTTGCCGAAGAAATAGAGGAAATCCCCCACGCACAAATAGAGGCTCTACGCGCCACTGGGGCAGGATTTTTACAGCTACTAGATTTTTCTGTACTGTCCTACATTGCCCCTAGACTTATTGGTTTAGCTCTATATCGACTTGATATTAATTTTAGAGAATCTGCTGTTATTGGTATTGCTGGTGCAGGTGGCATTGGGGCCACACTAAATACAGCAATGGATAGGTACGAATACAGCTTGGCCGCAGCAATTTTATTAATCATTATTGCCATTGTCATGGCTACTGAATATATATCCAGCTGGTTACGCGGGAGAGTATTATGAGTCAAACATGTGCACCTCACTCATGGCGCAAGCGCTCATTCACACAAGAGCTGATACAATTTTCTTTATGGATCATGGCACTCGCATTCATTGCTTGGGCTTTCCGAGTCATGACTCAGGATACTATTTGGGCCTTTGTTGCTGACGCCCCCACACAAGCTCAGGACATTGGAAGACGGATGTTTCCTCCCCAATTTAGTTTCATCCATGAGCTTTGGTGGCCCTTATGGGAAACCCTCAATATTGCCACCCTAGGCACCCTCATTGGGGTTGTTATTGCCACTCCCATTGCTTTTTTAGCGGCCGCAAATACCACCCCTAGCCGTACCCTAATACGTCCAATCGCCTTATTTTTAATTGTTTCATCGCGCTCTATTAACTCTTTAATTTGGGCGCTATTGCTCGTAGCCATTTTAGGCCCTGGTGTATTAGCAGGCATTCTAGCTATTGCATTGCGCTCCATTGGCTTTCTTGGAAAACTACTCTATGAGTCAATAGAGGAAATTGATCCTCAGCCAGTCGCAGCCATTACATCTACTGGAGCCAGCTCTGCACAGGTAATGGCGTGGGGCATATTCCCTCAAATTGCTCCAACATTAGCGGGTATTAGCGTATTTAGATGGGATATTAATATTCGCGAGTCTACGGTATTAGGTTTTGTCGGAGCAGGGGGACTCGGCATGAAATTAGAATCTGCCTTAAGTACTCTAGCCTGGCCAAAAGTATCCATGCTCTTGATTGTAATTTTTATCACCGTACTCATTAGCGAATGGATAACTGCGCAGGTAAGAAAAAAACTCATTTAACCCCTAAAGCAGATGCGTCCCATAAACGTAGCAATTACGGCCATTTTCTTTAGCCTGATACAGAGCTTTATCAGCCTGTTGAAAAAGCTGTTCAACATGATTGTTGACGTGAGGAAAGGTGTGGGCCACGCCCACACTTACTGTCACCTGACCAAAGGGCGAGTCTACATGTTCGAGCGCCAATGCCCTTACCCCCTGCAAAATGCGCTCAGCTAATTGAATGCCTTCTTGAGCCGTATAATCGACATAAATTAACGCAAATTCCTCGCCCCCATAACGTCCCACAATATCATGGGCTCGCCCGGCATAGCGACGCAGCACCGCAGCAACACTTTCTAAGCACTGATCTCCGGCCTGATGTCCATAGCAGTCATTATATTTTTTAAAATAATCAACATCGACCATCAGTAACAATACACTCATTTTTTTTTGCAAGGCCAAGGACCAAAGCGCCCGCGCCCGCTCATCTAAGTACCGTCTATTAGCAAGCCCTGTTAGTCCATCGATGGTAGATAACTCATGCAATTTTTGATTCGCTAAACGCAATTCCTTTGTACGCTTATAAACTAATTTTTCTAATTCTTCTGTATGGGCATGCAATTGCTCTGCCATTTCCTCTAAGGAATTTCGTAATGAACGCACTTCACTAATAGGACTGCTCTTAGGGATTGGTTTATCCCAGCGCCCCTGACGCAAATGACTGGCCCAATGCTCTAATCTCTGTAAGGGTTGACTGATCCATGCTGTACTTAGTAATGCCAATAATACACCTAAGACTAACAACAACCATGTCATATAAAGCGCATTACGCCAAATTTTATGTGTTGCAGAAGCCAATAGTCGGGAAGGAATAATAACAGCCAATGTTAAATCCGGACCATCTAGTACTTCTACCTGCTGCCAACTTAATAATTGATACTCACCATTGAGGCGAATAAACTGACTGCCTCTGAAACTATGCTCTTGTTTAATTAACTGTCCTGCTGTACGAATGAGCATGTTATTACTCTCATCGGCAGTCAGACGCACAATGCCCGTTTCCTGCTCCAAATAAATAGGATCTTGGGTTGAAGTTGCCAATAAATAGCCATTTTTTTCGGTTAGAAATATAATTCCTCCGTAATCCTCACTCAGATGCTCTAATGCCTCACTAATAATTGATAAGGCAATATCAGCAGCAATCACTCCCTGAAATTCACCATGCGCAGAGTATATAGGCGCAGCAATCCCCAAGCCAAACCCCTTAAAATGCTGACGCGTATCCTCAATCCCATATTGAGTGACGGGATACCACTTAATAGACTGTGTTGCAACAGCCCTTTGGTACCAAACAGTTTGGCGCGGATCAAAATTAGCCTTACCCCGAATAAACTCCTCACTTGGTTGATTACTATCATTAACCCAATGCACATGAATTTGCTGATTGGTATCTGAATGAGCCCATTGCACCCTGAGGTTCCGATCATCACCCGTTGGTGCTCGACCTACGGCATAATACTGACCATCAGGAATGGCCAAGCTTAAAAAAGTAAGATTAGGCTGTATGCGCAATTGGGAAATAAAAAAACCTAATACTTCATCAATATTATTAGTTTTAAGAATTCCTTGTCTAAATAAATCGGCGTGAAAAGCTACCTGCCGAGGAATCTCAAATAATGAATGTATGCGTCCATCTACTTGCCGCATCAATAAACGAGCTTGTTCGCGCATTTGCTGTTGGGAAAATAAAAAGACGCTACGTATGCTCAGAAGCTCTATTACAAAAAAGAATAATACAATAGGAACGACTGTGACCAATAGGAGGGCTAAACGTAATGTTAGGCGACGCTGAAAAATATTGAGACCGCGTAATAACCCTTTACGCCACAAAAATACAACCAATACAAAAAAAGTGATGGTAACACCAAGCAGCCGAATATAATCTCCGCGACGCAGTACCTGCTCAGAATAATCATCCAAAGCTTTACCTCGCAGCTCCCAAACCCCACCCTCGGGAACATACACTTGAGGCCCTGCAGCAAGATCCGCAAACTCACCAGAATGGCCGCGCAACATTTGAGGCTCAGACTCAGGAGGGTACGCTTCTATCATTAACTCAAAGCCTAATTCGGAGTCATACCCCACCTCATGTAATAATTCTTCTAAATCCAGAGCGATGGACACAAAGCCAAAGTGCTCCCCTGCCTCATCAAATAAGGGGGTACGAACCACTACCCCCTGATTGCCGCTTGGCAATAAATTGACTCGGCTTGAAATAACCGTTTCTCGCGTTCTGACTGCACGTTGTGCCGCAGCTAATAAATGGGGACGAAATAAAAAATTCACCCCCAGCAAAGATTCATGACCCTCATAAGGATAAGTGGAAACAATGGTGTAGCCTCGAGCAAAAGAGAGGTTGAGAAAATAAGGAGGTAAAAAAACCTCTTGCACAATTCCATAACGCTCAGGATCATCTATGGAGTCCGGATACGCCATCACTCTCTTTGCCAAGAGCTTATTTTTTTCCATCACCTCGGCGATAGCGGCTTGAAGTCCTAATTGTATGTCTTGCAGATGCTGACTAATTTCTTGCTGACGACGCTCTTGGATACGATGCTCATCATAATATTCTAGAAATAAAGTCGCGATCACACAAACACACAGAATACCTATCGCCTGTAATAAATACTTTCTCATGTACAGGCCAAAGAAATCACACTGCTGCGTTTCAACTTAGTCTTTGAGAAACACTACCATTCCAATACTATTTTGCTAAAGTGCTGTGCTGTGCTTTGGTACTGAAATGCGGCTGCAAGCTCTTCTAAAGCAAAACTTTTATCAAGCACAGGAAATAAATGATTGTGCTCTAAGGCTCGCACATAGGCCTGCTGATGTTGACGATTACCGACAATCAGTCCTTGCAAACGTGCCTGACGAGCCATAAAGGATAAGGTTGGTACAGTCCCTTCGGCACCTGTGAGCACACCGATAAGCGCGATATGCCCTCCGGGTGCGACCGCTCGCATCGACTGTTGTAACGTTTCCGGACCCCCTACCTCAACAATAATATCAGCGCCCCGCCCAGCGGTTAATTCTAAAACCTTTTTCCCCCATTGAGGGGTTTCTTTATAATTTATAATAATGTCTGCACCTAATTCCTGAGCACGAGCCAGTTTTTCATCACTCGATGAGGTAATGATCACCTGCGCGCCCATTGCTTTGGCAATTTGTAATGCTGCAATAGAGACCCCGCCCGTACCCAATAACAAAACCGTTTGCCCAGCTTTGAGCTGCCCGTCCACGACCAAGGCGCGCCATGCCGTCAGACCCGAAGTCGTAATGGTTGCAGCTTGAGCATGCGTCCACCCTTTAGGCGCATGAGTAAAATCCATTGCATGACGTACCGCATAAGTGCAGGCAAAACCATCCACCCCATCCCCAGGAGTGGTCTTGAAATTGGTAACTGCTGCCGTAGGTGGCCCTGCTATCCAACCAGGGAAAAAACAAGACACTACTTTATCTCCCACTTTGAACTCAGTGACCCCCTCACCAACCTCTTCTACCACCCCTGCCCCATCAGACAGCAAAATCCGACCATCTTGGGTGGGAATGCTACCATTTGCAACCATAAGATCATGGAAATTTAACGAGCTTGCGTGAAGGGCCACCCGTATTTGTCCAGGCCCTGGCCGCCCTGGATCGGGTAATTTTACACATTCTATACTTTCCAAACTGGCGGGATTGCGCACTACCATTGCTTTCATCATAACCTCCTAATCAATTTTTCTTCGTCAATACCCACTTACCATGCAGCCCAAAAAAAACTACCTACTCAGTGGCTGCATAAATTAATACAATCATAAAAATAATGATGGGATCTGCTCACTAAAATAAAACGAGACCGCATTAATAATGATACTTACCTTAATCAATATTGTTGCCCCGGTATTAATTATTGTTTTACTTGGTTTCATTTTTGCACGTCGTTACCAAGGTGCGCCCCACATGGATTTTATCAACTACGTTAATGTCCATGTATTTTGTCCTGCTTTGATTTTTTCTGCTTTACTCACCCATCCTCTCAACCCTGCACAGGCATGGGCCTTAATTGTTGCCGGCATATTAGTTATCGTTTTACCAGGCCTAGTTTTGTTATTGTTCACCCCAAGAGGAATTACCCGCCGTGCCTACCTCGTGTCAGGAATGTTTAGAAACACAGGCAATGTTGGCATTCCTCTGATGCTCTTAGCTTATGGCCGCGACCAACTTGGCGATATTATCCTCCTATTTGTACTGTCAAATTCTTTGCATTTTTCCCTCGGCCTCTTTATTTTATCGGGTCAAGGTAATCGCTGGTTGTGGTTACGCAACCCCAATATTTGGATGGCAGTGCTTGGTATTACTCTCGCTCCTTATCAAGAATCAATCCCTGCCTTTATGCGTACCAGTATTGACATGCTTGGCCAAATTACTATCCCTCTGATGCTCTTTAGTCTTGGAGTACGCTTGGCCCTTGATAAGGTCAGTGAGGTGCGTTTTGCTTTGACAATCAACCTTCTCTACCTAGGCGTCGGAGCTCTCTGTGTGCCACTTATATTATGGTTGTTGCCTTTACATACTGAATGGCAACGTCTTATTGTTTTATCAGCAATGCTGCCCCCCGCTGTACTGAATTTTTTACTCAGTGAGCACTACAATGCCTCTCCCCAAGCCGTAGCAAGTATTGTCCTGGTTGGCAATGTGCTTTCTATTGGTATTGTTCCTCTTGTGATTTGGTACACCCTGACGTATCTCTAATCTCAAATCTGGACAATCACTATGAACAAGGCCTAGCACCAATATGTGTGCTAGGCCTTATAAAATGGACTATTGGCACTTACCTAATTGGTTGCTGCTCAACGGTCATATCATATTCATAAACGGGATAATAACGATCATTATCCTGAGCCATAAAGCGATTAACCCGAATAGTGTTCATATAATCAGGGGCAGGCTCATAACCTAATAATTGTGCACGCTGAATCAACTGCCAAGGTCCTACTGTAGTACGAATTCCCTTATCGTCATATTCCAATTTACGTACTTTAAAGCACTCTCCCTGCCCATTGGAGCACTGATAAGGCTTAGGATCTACTTGCAAAAATTCGGTCACTGGCTTGTGACCATAACGCGTTTCCAATGTCGGGGTTCCTTGCAAGTGCCACTGCATTCCATTGATAAAAGACAACGTCAAACTTGGGCGTGATTGGGCCAAATTAGTGCTCTCTACCCCCACTATTTGCCATTCATCCGCTGCGGGCAACACCTGCCCTACAAAAGCCTCTACCTGCATCAACTGCTCATCGGCACAAAACTTACGTGTGCTTATCATTGGACCAATGCTGATATGGCTGCCTTCTATTTGATAGGACCCTGCTAAATGATTGCACAATCCCTGTACCGATAAACGATCGTGATCAAATAGAATTTCAAATGGACGAATTTCTGCTGGAGCTGCAGGCAGTGTGTGATCCTGCTCAAAGCTAAACTGAGCCTGCTCCGGCTTAGGTTGCAATACACGTTCAATATTCCACACATAGGATGCTAAGAGCCGCTGATTTTCTTGATTCATCTGCTCTAGATAGGCATCTTGTTGCTTTGTATTGGTACCACAGGCACTCAAAACACATGTACTCGCCACAACCACGCCTAAAAAAACTCGTTTCATATCATTTCCTTTAAAAAGCTTTTTTCTATTGTTCCCACTCCCCCTAGGCTTGACAAGTCATTTCACAAAAAGTGACATTCCGATCTCAGCTCACGACGCAACACCTTACCAACTGCCGAGACTGGCAAATCAGATACAAAAATAATTTTTGCAGGCATTTTATATTGAGTCAGATTGTGCTGGCATAACTGACGGATGCGTTTTTCCAAATCCCTTTGCGCACCTCTTGCATTTTGACCTAACTGCACAAAGGCATAAATGCATTCCCCCTGCTCTTGATCAGGCACACCAATCACTGCTACAGCACTGACCTCGGGCAGCTGCCCGATCACAGCCTCGATTTCAGTAGGAAAAACCTGGAACCCTGAAACATTAATAATGTCATTTTTCCGTTCTTGCAAATACACAAATCCTTGCTCATCCATGTAGCCCATATCACCAGTACGAAAAAAACCATCGCCTGTAAAAGCTGATTGATTATCCGCTGCGTGAAAATACCCCTGCATTACTTGCGGCCCTCGAACCCCAATCTCGCCACAAGCATAAAAGGGCATGGGCGCACCCTGCTCATTCATTATCCGTACCTCAGTTGAAGGCAAGGGCAGTCCTAATGCAGCCTTTTTATGTTGGCCTAGGACTGGGTTCATACATACAGCGGGAGCCGTCTCTGTTAGCCCATAAGCTTGCAACAACGGCTGACCCGTTACCTCCTCCCACTGAGTAGCTACAGACTCTTCCACTGCAGCTCCTCCGCCTATGACCAGGTTTAAATGCGTAAAATGTAAACGCCTAAACTCCTCTCGCAGCAATAATTGCTTAAATAACGTATTGACTCCAGTGAAAGCGGTAATGGGATAGCGTTTAAACGCCTTAATTACCTGCGATAGCTGACGTCCATCAGGAATAAGCACATTGCTCGCACCTAAAAATAAAAATAGCAAGCAATTTCCTAACAAAGAAAAAATATGGTACATAGGCAGCACAGTCAGCACCATTTCCTGATCGGCATTCAGCTTGGGCGCCAGCCAAGTAGAGACCTGATATAAATTGGCCACCATATTTTCATGACTGAGTACCACTCCTTTAGGACGACCGGTTGTGCCCCCCGTATACAGTAAAAAAGCTGCCTGATCCGGCTGCAGCTTTGGTTCTCTGATGGTTATTTTTCTACCCTGCCTCAATACCTGCAAAAAAGAATAGGTTTGTACCGAGCGATAACGCCCACACAGCCGCCTATTTTGAGTTGAGTGTCGCCCCCGAAATCGTGTCAAACAATTCAACCAGTGGCGCTGAAACCCAGACTGCAAATCACCGATATTGGTGACCACAAGTGCTAGAGATGAAAATGGCTCCCCTCCCTTTTCTTGGCACAGTGCCATTGCTGCATGGGCGGTAGAGACAAAAGGCCGTGCAACCACTAAGAATCGAGGTTGCGCATCTTGAAGCAAGGCTCTTAACTCTCGCGGGGTATACAGTGGATTACATGTAACAACCACCCCTCCTGCTCGTAACACCCCTATTAGCGCCACCACATACTGCATTAAATTAGGCATCATCAGCGCTACACGCTCTCCTGGCTGCAACCCTTGGGCTAATAACCAAGCGCAAAAATCCTTACTCAATTGCTGTAAGTGGGCATAACTAAGCGCGCCTCCCAGGGAATAGAACGCCACTCGTGATGCATGCTGTACACAGCTTTCTTCTATTAGCTGTACTAAATCTTTACCCAACAAATGCCGAATACATATAGGAGTTGACGGCGCATACAACTCCAACCAAGGATATTCACCCCTCCTATTCATCTTTCTCCTCCTAAGAATCTTGTATTACTCTTATTCTCCATCATAACTTTTTTATTTTTCTACGACGGAACAGACTAAAAACAAACACCATAAAAAAAACCACAGCACTGCAAAAAGTACTGTGGTTTTGCTTCAAACGATTAAGCCATTGCTCTTCACAAAGAAAGCGCAACCAAGACTGTCTATTCCTCCCAAGGATCGGGCTTAGGGGTTTTGTCTGTAGAGGGCGGCAAAATAGGCAGAACAATTTCGGGTTGCTCGCCAGTCAAAGTCTTAAGGAAGGCAACGATCTTAGCATTTTCCTCATCATCATAGACTCGGCCTAACTGTAAACGTCCCATAATATCGACTGCTTCAGTGAGGGTCCACACAGCTCCATCATGGAAGTAAGGATAAGTTAACTCTACATTACGTAGTGTGGGAACCTTAAAGCTAAAACGGTCTGCATCAATACCAGTAACCGCGGCGCGTCCTTCAGCAGGGTTTAAAGTGTGATAAGGCTCAACAATACCCATTTTTTGGAAAGAGGTACCACCCAAATTCACACCATTATGACAGGCCACACAACCACTGGTCATGAACAATTCCCAACCCTCTAACTCAAAGTCTGTTAGGGCATCATCATCACCACGCAACCATTGGTCAAAACGTGAATTAGGGGTGACCAAGGTTTCTTCAAATACGGCAATAGCATCGGTTACTTCATCTATGCCAAAATCTGAAGTGCCATAAATGGTTTCAAATTTTTCTACATACTCAGGAATAGAACGCAAAACCTCAATTGCAAGCTCATGCGTAAATCCCATCTCTAGAGGGTTTTCAATTGGCCCTCCTGCCTGCTCTTGCAATGTCTCGGCGCGGCCATCCCAAAATTGAGCAATGTTAAGACTGGAATTCAATACCGTGGGGGAGTTAATTGGTCCTTGAGCCCACTTATCCCCAATAGATGATACTAAATTATCAGACCCTCCCATGCTTAAGTTGTGGCATGAGTTACATGAGATAAAGCCTGAGCGCGATAAGCGTGGATCAAAGAATAGCATCTTACCGAGCTCAACCTTTTCTGGCTCGGTAATTTCTACTGCTGGAATTGGCTGTACGGGTACATTACGTACAGACTCCGCATGAGCTGCAAAGGCCATGCAAGTCGATAATGCTAAGACTGTAAGCTTAAAGGTGGACATATGCAGTTCCCCTAAAAAAATCCCCTAAATAATATAACCACAATTAATAACACCCACGGCCATCAACCATGAATGCATCAATTTGCTCTCAGTTACGTTGCAATGAAAGAAAATGTTTCCCTATGAAGAATAAGTTATCAAAAAGTTCCCGGCTGCTTTATGATACATATCAAGAAAGACGCATTTAGTGTATGGTTATTGTATTTTTACACCAGCACCATAAAAAAGGACGTCTCTCACAGACGTCCTTTATCACTTTCATCCCGCAGGGCTGCTATTTTTCTTTATTATTTTGTGGCACAAAGGGAAATTGACCAAAAATATTGAGGTTTTGCTCACGCATCTGCTCTTGCATTTGTACAAATAGCTTTTTACTTTGGTCTATATAGGTATTCATAGCATTTTGTAATACAGGAGTTTGCACCGCCATAAATTGGGTCCAAGCCTCGGGGCTCAGTTGATGGCCATATAAGCCTTTGGACTGCTCAGCCATGCGCTCCTGTATGTCTATCAATGCCTGTATGTTTTTCTCTATGTAACTCCCCATTACCCCTTGCATTGCAGTTCCGTAAAAGCGAATAATCTGAGCCAGTGCATTGGCTGAAAAAATCGGCACTTGCCCACTTTCCTCTTCGAGAATGATCTGCAATAGGATACTGCGGGTAATATCCTCTTCTGTTTTAGAATCGACGACCACAAACTGCTCATGATCAAGCACCAACTGCTTGACATCCGCCAGTGTAATATAGGCACTGGTATGAGTGTCATACAGTCGCCGATTGGGATATTTTTTAATTAAACGTGTGTTGGATGCTGTCATATGTCCTCTAGGTCAAAGCGTTACCTATAGTACTTTAACACTTTAACACCTTAATACATATGCAAGCCACCGTTAATGGAAAAATCTGCTCCCGTAGTGAATCCTGCATCATCCGATGCCAGCCAGCTAACAATAGAAGCTATTTCCTCGGGCTCACCCAAACGACGTACGGGTATAGAAGCAACAATCTTTTCTAAGACGTCCTCACGTACCGCACGCACCATATCGGTGCCAATATACCCAGGAGATACCGTATTCACAGTGACTCCCTTGCGCGCATATTCTTGAGCTAAAGCTTTGGTAAAACCATGCATACCCGCTTTGGCCGCTGAATAATTCGTCTGCCCAAACTGTCCTTTTTGGCCATTAATAGAGCTGATGTTAATGACCCGCCCCCAACCGTTATCTGCCATTTTATCAATGACCTGCTTGGTCACATTAAATAAACTGTTTAGGTTGGTATTGATCACATCTTGCCACTGCTCAAGGGTCATACGGCTAAAAGTGGTGTCACGGGTGATCCCAGCATTATTGACGAGCACATCAATTTCTCCAACCTTTTTTGACACCTCTTCGACGGCCGCTTTGGTTGACTCCCAGTCCGCAACATCTGCTGGCATGGCATAAAAATCGAATCCTAGCTCTTTTTGCTCATCAAGCCACTCTTGATAGTTACGCCCTGCGCTACACCCTGCAATTACAATCATGCCATCTTTGGCCAAGCGCTGACAAATTGCGGTACCAATGCCACCCATCCCGCCCGTCACTAATGCAATTTTCTTACTCATTTCAATACTCCTATTTTAGGTTTTATAATGATGTCCCTCAAAATGGCTTAAGGCTATGTATGAGCCCTCATACTGACTAGGACCTATGGATTACAAGGCTTTTCTTTTTACATAGCTGCCAGGCGCCGCTTCTATCACTGTGTACGTGTCATTACCTAAGGCTTTAGGAGCAGGCACTTTTTTTCCTCCTTGCTGAGCCAGCCACTGAGCCCAGTCAGTCCACCAACTCCCTTCATGCTTAGGTGCATTGGCTAACCATTTCTCTGGCACCGCGTGCTTGTCTAATTCACTGTCATCCTCATAGGCCCAATAATGACGACGATTGGCCGCAGGAGGATTAATCACGCCTGCCACATGGCCAGAGGCACCTAGAACAAAACGACGCGGTCCACTGACCTGACGGACAGAAGCAAAAGCCGTTCCCCAAGGCACAATGTGATCATCTTTAGAACCATAGATATAGGTCGGCATATCAAGCACAGTAAAATCAATGGGCGTCCCATTTACTGTTACTTTGCCAGGCACCGCCAAATTGTTTTCTAAATAAGTATTACGGAAATACCAAGTAAAGAAACTGCCGGGTAAATTAGTCCCGTCACTATTCCAAAATAAAATATCAAAGGCTGGCGGTGTTTCGCCTTCTAGATAATTGCTCGTGACATAATTCCAAACCAGCTCAGATGGGCGCAACATAGAAAATGTATTCGCCAATTGCGCGGCACTCATTAAACGACCATTTCTCATCTGCCACTCAAAAGCCTGAGTGGTCATCTCATCTACAAATACCCCCAATACCCCCACATCATGGAAATCAAGCATGCTGGTCAAGAGGGTCATACTGTAACTCGGACTTTTATCCCGTGCCTTGGCAATGCTCAAGGCTGAAGCAAGCAACGTCCCCCCTACACAAAAACCAAGAGTATTAATTTGTTTTTGGCCCGTAATTTCTTGGACTATTTCTATAGCATTCAATATGCCATGCTCAATATAATCCCCCCAAGTGGCATACAAAATGCCATCCTTATCTTCGGGCATAGGATTACGCCAAGACATCAAGAAAACAGTATGCCCTTGATCCACAGCGTATTTAACAAAGGAGTTTTCAGGCTGCAAATCAAGAATGTAGTACTTATTGATGCATGGTGGAACAATCAATAACGGACGCTCATGCACCTCTTTGGTAGAGGGCGTATACTGAATCAACTGCATGAGCTCATTTTGATATACCACCGCCCCTGGAGTAATCGCCAGATTATTACCGACCTCAAAGGCATGTTCATCAACTTGAGTGAGACGACCTTTTTGAATATCACCCAAAAAGTTTTGTAAGCCCTTAAATAAAGACTGCCCTTGGGTTTCAAAAAACTTCTGCTGACTTTCGGGATTAGTCGCTAAAAAATTAGCTGGAGACCATAACTCAGCCCACTGCATGGCATAAAAAGCCAAACGCTCTTGGACAGCTGGGCTTTTGGTCGTGATGTGGGCAAGCTGTTGCAATGTGTTTGCATATAACTGCCACGCATGAGCTTGAAATAATGCCCACTTGTTCTGTTCCCATGCCTGCCCTCTAAAACGACGCGAACGCAATGGCGCTAACGTACCATTTTGGGCCTGTGCACATAAATCTAACCACTGCTGTAAAAAAGCCTGCTGTATGCTCTGTGCGGCCTGCAGGTCAATAAATGGTTCAAAACTTTGTGATTGGTTGCTTTTCTGATTCACTGTACACCTTTGAACTCTATCAATTAAAAACTAGTTATTGCTTCGTTTGCAGGCACTGTTTGTATTCTTATTTATCCTGAATCTAAATGTTACACGGCTGCAGATATATCATCAAACGG
>CALKIR010000006.1 GCA_937995985.1 uncultured Alcaligenaceae bacterium | reverse complement strand
CGAGTCTCTCCGTTCGCACCAGATTCCTAAACCGCTGAAAGCCTAGGTTTTCAGCGGTTTTTTTATTGGGCGCACAGAAGCTTTAAAAAAGCACCCCAAAAGGGGTGCGCAGCAAAACATCTCCTATAGAGAACAACCAACCCATAAAGGGTTAGTAAATAATCTTGCCATCGGCAGCCATTTGAGCATACTCATCCTCAAAAAAGAATTTTTCTGCCCCAAATGCTGGCTTTAGATCATTGAGCCATGTTGCCTCGGGATCATATTGTGCAAAAAATGGCTTTTGTACCCAATCGGGATTGCGCCCCTGTATAAAACGCAGCACAAAAACCTTTTCCCCGTGTATTTCTGTAATCCCCTGAATTTCAACCTTACCCGGGCCTGCACTCATTGATGGGCCACGCGCCGTACGAGCTAAACCAGAGACTTGCTGTATTGCCTTTTGGTAGACCTCATGAGTACGAGCTAATGGCACCTCAAAATACCGCTTGGCTCCTGTATCCCGCTCTACAAACATATAATACGGAATAATCCCTAGCTGTACTTGCTCACGCCACATGCGTGCCCAAACGTCGGGATCATTATTAATATGATTAATCAAAGGCGCCTGAGCACGCAGGACAACCCCCGCATCACGCAAGCGTCTAATCGCCTCCCGCACAATTGGAGTCTGCATTTCTTGCCAATGATTAAAATGTGCCATCAAGGCCACATGCTTGCCTTGCTGTACTAGCTTTTCAAGCAAGCGTAACAAATCATCCGCATCCTCATCATATACATAACGCTGCGGCCAAAAAGTCAGGGATTTGGTGCCAATGCGAATAGTTTGCACATGGGCTAATTCAGGCTGCAAAAAAGGCTCTAAATAATTTTGCCAGTGACGCGTACGCATCACCATCGGGTCCCCCCCGGTAAACAGCAAATCGGTCACCTCTGGCTGCTCTTTCAGGTACCCATGCAGCTTTTCTGCCTCATGAGAAGCAAAACGTAATTCCGTATTGCCTACAAATTGGGCCCAGCGAAAGCAAAATGTGCAATAACTATGGCACACCTGCCCCTGACTGGGGAAAAATAACACTGTTTCTCTGTACTTGTGCTGCATCCCCCCTAAAGGCTCGCCCTGAAAAACCGGCACATTCATTTCCTGTTGCCCTGCAGGATGGGGATTTAAACGGGTATGTATTTCACTTGCTAATTGGGTAATTTGCTTACGATCTGCTCCCCCTTTAATCAAATCTGCCATTCGATCAAAATCTTGGGGCTCAATCATACCGCGCTGCGGAAACGTTAATTGAAATACAGGATCATCAGGAACATTATCCCAATCAATTAACTCCTGAATCACATACTCATTAACCCGAAAAGGCAGCACATTGGCAACGACCTCCATTTCGAAGCGCTGCTCTGCACTTAGTTTTTTTAAGGGCTCAATCTGATCCAAATGACGCTGCGTATATACCTTATAGCGAGTAACTTGTGTCAAAGGCTGCGTAGCAGCAACTGAACGGGCCTGCTCAACGGCAGGCTGCTGTTGTGTAACTGTCATAAATTACCTCTTATCAAACCATCAATAAGCAACCAGCATTCTTTTATTTTTAAGGTCGCCTTGATGTCCTGTGGTTATTTCTAACTATTATTCGTCACCACAGAAATGAAGAAAGCAAAAAGCATCAAAAAGTATGTAATTAATACTCATCTCGAGTGAAACTGTGCTTTTGCACAGTTAAATAGGTAGCCCATACTAACATATGTTGAAATAAATATAAACAATACTTCAAAGCACACTCAAAAAGAGCCTAAACCAGCCTGCTCTCAAGCCGCTGCACTTTAAAAAGCAGCGTATAATGCATCCTTTTATTGTGCTTTTGCAGCGTTTTTTTGCCATTTTTCATTAAGGATCATCCATGGCTGCATCTATTTTTCCAAATGCAGAGCAGGCTGCACGTGAATTTATTACCTTGCGCGATCTTCTTCGGTGGGCGGTATCTTATTTCAATGCCCATGATCTCAGCTTTGGTCAAGGAACTGATAACGCTTGGGATGAGGCAGTCTATCTTGGCCTGTCTGCTCTTAAATTACCCCTAGATCTCCTTGAGCCCTTTCTTGATGCCCGCCTGAGCCATCAAGAGCGTGTACAGGTATGCTCCTTTATAGAAAAGCGCGTCTCTACTCGACTGCCCGCAGCATATATTACGGGGGAGGCCTGGCTACAAGGATTTAAATTTCAAATCACCCAAGACTGCATCATCCCCCGCTCGCCTATTGCTGAACTCATTACTCAGCAACTAGAGCCTTGGATCAGTGATCCCCATGCCCCGCAACATATCTTAGATATGTGCACCGGCAGCGGCTGTCTCGCCATACTGGCTGCGCTGCACTTTCCTGAGGCACAAGTAGACGGTGCCGATATTTCGCCTCAAGCCCTAGCAGTTGCAAAGGATAATATCAATCTATACGGACTTGAGGGCAGAATGCAGCTATTTGAATCGAATCTATTTGCACAACTGCCTGAGAAAACTTACGATCTTATTGTCTGTAACCCCCCTTATGTAAATAGTGCTTCCATGGCTCAACTGCCTGCAGAGTTCCAGCATGAGCCAACCTTAGCTTTGGCTGGAGGCCATGATGGCATGGATTATGTACGCACTATTTTGCGTGATGCCCCTCGTTTTTTAAAAGAGGGCGGAATGCTTATCTTAGAAATTGGGCATGAATATGAGCATTTTGTACGCGCTTTTCCTCATCTAGACCCACTGTGGCTCAGTACAGCCCAAGCCGATCAACAAATATTATTACTTTATAAAGAACAGCTCGAATCGTGATTCAGATCAATCAACTGACACTGCGCCGCGGCACTAAAGTATTACTGCAAAATAGCCAATTAACCGTTTACCCCCATGAACGACTGGGGGTAGTTGGAGCAAATGGTGCTGGAAAAAGCAGTCTGTTTGCCTTACTTACGGGTCAACTCGAACCCGATCATGGAGCGATTCATATCCCCCGTCAATGGCGCATGGCTCAAGTGGAACAGCATATTCACACCCCTGAGCGAGCGGCTATTGAATTTGTTATTGATGGAGATCAACACCTTCGGCAACTCCAAGCACAAAGAGAGGCTGCAGACTTGAATGATGGCGAAGCCATCGGTTTATTGGAGGCCGCTCTTACAGAAGCAGGAGCATGGAGCGCAAAGGCCCGTGCAGAACAGCTGCTCTCTGGGTTAGGCTTTCAAGCGCATCAGTGGACTTGGCCGGTGCAGCGCTTTTCAGGGGGATGGCAAATGCGCTTAGCTCTAGCACGAGCCCTCATGGCTCCCTCCGACTTATTATTGCTTGATGAGCCAACCAACCACCTAGACTTGGATGCCATGCTGTGGTTAGAGCAGTGGCTTAAGGCTTATGAAGGGACTGTATTAGTTATCTCTCATGACTGTGAGTTTTTGGACGCGGTATGCACCTCAATCATTCACTTTGAGCAACAACAACTACATCGCTATCGTGGTAACTACAGTCAATTTCAGCAGCAGCGCTCCGAGAAACTACGATTGGCTGAAGCCGCTTGGGACAAACAACAACAAAAGATTGCCCATATGCAGCGTTTTATTGAACGCTTTCGTGCCAAAGCCAGCAAAGCCAAACAAGCTCAAAGCCGTATAAAAGCTTTGGAGCGCATGCAGCCAGTAGCACCCTTAGCCCAGGATCAGGCTGTTGAGTTTCATTTTCCTAATCCAAATTTTATGCCTGATCCTCTTCTGAGGCTTGATGATGCTGATTTAGGCTATCAGACTAAAGAGCATGACCCAAAAATCATTTTGAGCGCTGTGCATGTTAGCATCCGTGCCGGCAGTCGCATCGGCATACTCGGCATGAATGGCGCAGGAAAAAGTACTTTGGTAAAAAGCCTAGCCGGTTTACTTCCCTTATTAGCGGGAGAACGCATCGCAGCTCAACAACTTAAAGTAGGCTATTTTGCGCAGCACCAACTAGATATGCTAGATAGGCACAGTAGCCCCCTGATGCATATACAAAGAATTGCCCCTGAACATACCGAGCAATCTTTGCGCAGCTATCTAGGACGCTTTGGCTTCCAAGGTGATAGAGCCCTTGAACGTATCGAGCATTTTTCAGGTGGAGAAAAAGCACGTTTGGCTTTAGCCCTAATTGTCTGGGATGAGCCTAATTTATTGCTTTTAGATGAACCCACAAACCATCTTGATATAGATACTCGAAACGCGCTGAGTCAGGCGCTGACTGAATATGAAGGTAGTGTGCTCATTGTATCGCACGATAGACAGCTGTTACGTCAAACAGTTGATGAATTCTGGTTGGTGTATGATGGACAAATTAACCAATTTGATGGCGATTTAGAAGACTATAAACACTGGTTTTTACAGCAACACAGTGCTCAGCACCCCCAATCCGAACACAGTAGAAAAGACTCCCCGTCTTTAAGCAAACGGGCCATTCGTCAACAAGCAGCTGCGCACAGACAAGCGCTTGCCGCGCTTACTCGACCATTAGAAAAGCAGTGCAATGCTATTGAGGCCCGACTTGAGCCATTACACCATAAGCATCAACAGCTCCTTGAGCTAATCAGCACCCCCAGCTTTTATACCCCTGAGTATGAGCATCAACGTGAGGACATATTGGCTCAAGAGGGCTTATTAAGCAAAGAAATTGCCACTCTAGAAGAGCAGTGGCTGGAACTGCAGGCTGAAATTGAAAATATAAAAAACAATAATGAGAGCAGCCTAAATTAGAGGTAAGGCATGACCTCATGAGCAATGAGGTCATGATGATATCTTTAGCCTGCTGTGATCTCCAGTTTAGCTATAGCTAAAGCGAGCGTTTTTTTACCCGCCACACGAAAATGAATCTCTGCTTGAGCATTTTCACCTTGGCCACTCACGCTTAGAATAGTGCCCTCACCAAATTTAGGGTGCCGCACTCCTTGACCAATGCGAAAATCCTTTCCATTAACGTGAACAGCTTGGCGACGCAAGCCATGCTGAGGACTCCAATGCCTCATATCGGGCACGGCCGCCCTTCCCCAACTCATACCCGCTGGCGCAGTAAACTGACCAGGTTTGGGACTAAGCCAATGCACATTATCTTCTGGCAGCTCATCTAAAAACCGCGAGCTCTGATAATATCGGCGCTGACCATGCAACATGCGTGTATGAGCCCGTGTTAAAAATAGTTTTTTTCGAGCTCGGGTCATAGCCACATACATCAACCGACGCTCTTCCTCGAGAGCCTCGGAACTATCTAAACTACGCTCATGAGGAAAGATTCCTTCTTCGAGGCCCGTAACAAACACCACATCAAACTCTAGCCCCTTAGCAGCGTGTACTGTCATCAACTGCACCGCCTGTCGTCCCTGTACAGCTTGGGTATCTCCTGCCTCTAAGGATGCATGAGTTAAAAAAGCAGCTAAAGGAGACATCGCAGCCAAAGGAGGAACAACCGTGTCCTCACTCAATACTACAGCATCTGCATAAGTCGCGG
This sequence comes from uncultured Alcaligenaceae bacterium, assembly GCA_937995985.1. Classification (GTDB taxonomy): domain Bacteria; phylum Pseudomonadota; class Gammaproteobacteria; order Burkholderiales; family Burkholderiaceae_B; genus Paenalcaligenes. The sequence goes on along the minus strand of CALKIR010000006.1, from coordinate 23,434 downwards.
TGGGAATTTGACCAGCAGGATGATCCTGAACCCCTTCTTCTTGAGCAAACAAAACGGCAGCATTAACCAACTCTTGTAAGTTTTCTAATCGCTCTTGCCCCTCTTTTTGGTTACGATAGTGCTCAGCCAAACCACTGTGCTCAATAACATGCTGAATCAATTCAGGCAAAGTATGGTGCTGGGCAAAATATGCCAGTTCTTGGATCAGATGTACAAAACGCAATAAATTTGTACCCGCACGTCCTGACATATAAGGTACCGCCCGATACAGGCTGCACTCATACTCTTGGGCATAGGCATTTAATTGCTCTAAACTGCGTGCACCGATGCCTCGGGTAGGAAAATTTACTACACGCAACCACGAAGTATCATCATTTGGGTTATCTATGAGGCGCAAATAAGCCAATACATGTTTGATTTCTTGGCGCTCAAAAAAACGCAACCCTCCATACACCCGATAAGGCAGTCCTGCTGAAAAAAGACTATGCTCAATGACTCGAGACTGAGCGTTGCTGCGATACAGTACAGCTATTTCAGCAGCATTGACCCCCGACTCAATTAATAATTGTATTTCTGCCACTACCCATTGGGCCTCTAAACTATCAGTGTCTTGGGCTTGGATCTGTATGCGTTCTCCTTGCCCTGCAGCAGTCCACAGCTGCTTGCCCAGCCGAGTTTGATTCGCTGCAATTAGAGCATTAGCAGCGTCCAAAATATGCCCACTTGAGCGATAATTTTGTTCTAAACGGATAATATTGTTGCGCGCATAATTTTGCTCAAAATCGTACATATTACTGACATCAGCCCCTCTAAAAGCATAAATTGACTGATCGTCATCCCCAACTGCAAAAATACGCCCGCTCTCGCCTGCAAGCAAGGTCAGCCATGCATATTGAAGCGGATTGGTGTCTTGAAACTCATCAACGAGCAAATGAGTAAAACGCTGCTGATAATGTGTGCGCAAAATGCTGTTATTTTTTAACAGCTCATAGGCCCGTAATAATAACTCTGAAAAATCTACTACCCCTTCGCGCTCACATTGCTCTTGATAGCGTCTATAGAAATCAATCATCAACTGATCTCTTTTATCAAGAGCGCTGCACCCTTCGGGACGCACCCCATCCTCTTTGCAACGATTAATAAAATGCTGCATATCACGAGGGGTAAATAAGCTCTCATCGTAACCAAGCTCTTTAAATAAACGACGAATGGCTGCTAACTGATCAGCAGAGTCTAATATTTGAAAAGTTTGGGGCAGCCCTGCATCTTTGTAATGATGGCGCAAAAGACGATTACATAAGCCATGAAAAGTCCCCACCCACATGCCTCGGGTATCAATGGGCAACATAGACTCAATACGCGTGAGCATTTCGCGTGCGGCTTTGTTTGTAAAAGTCACTGCCAGAAAAGAATAAGGGCTTATCCCTTGTTGTTGGATAAGCCATGCGATGCGAGAAGTGAGCACACGCGTCTTGCCGCTACCTGCCCCTGCTAATACCAGCACATGCTCATGGGGAAAAGTAACTGCCTGACGCTGTGCGTCATTTAACTGTTCAATCATGCTGCGTAACGAAGCAGTCGCTGAGCGAATTCCTCTAAACTTTTAATACCACTTTGTTGTGCGCGCTTGCACCAAGCACGTAAATCAGCAAGTAGTTGCTCACTTGAAGCGGTAGAGCTTTGCCAAATACGGGTGAGCTCATTGTGCATCTGCATCATTACGGATAACTTGCTGTCTTTGTCTTCGAGCATGGTTTCAAGCTGTTTGCGTTCTTCAGGCTCAAGGATTTCATCTTTCAAGCCAATCCATGCTTTAGAGCGTTTAATAAGCTTGAGCTTGTGATGATCCAATTTATCCATGGCCCGTCCGCCCTGAGCACGAAGATGCTCTAATTCTTCTTTGGCCGCATCACGTAACATTTCTGCGTAGCGTGCCAAAATTTCATAACGGTGGGTGATCACACCTTGCAAGGTATCATGGCTAATCTCTTCAACCGTAGGCGTACTCTCCATAGGCTCTAAACGCAATTTGGGCGCTACCTTTTTAACATGCGCCAATTTGAAAAAGCGCAAAATACTGATGTACACCCAGCCAATATCAAACTCAAACCAGCGGTTTGAAAACTTGGCAGAAGAAGCAAAGGCGTGGTGGTTATTGTGCAGCTCCTCGCCCCCGATAATAATGCCTATAGGGAAAATGTTGGTGCTGGTATCAGGGCTCGCAAAATTTCTATAGCCAAGCGCATGCCCAACACCATTTACTACCCCTGCAGCCCAGAAAGGAATCCACGCCATCTGTACTGCCCAAACAGTCAAACCAACCAAACCAAACAAGGCTAAATCAATAGCCAGCATAATCATGATGCCCAATAAGGTATGGCGTGAATACACATTACGCTCGAGCCAGTCATCAGGAGTGCCATGGCCAAAACGACGCAATGTTTCCTCGTTGCGCGCCTCTTGGCGATACAGCTCTGCACCACGGAAAAACACCATCCCTAAACCGAACACGACCGGAGAGTGGGGATCCCCCTCTCGCTCGCAACGTGCATGGTGCTTGCGGTGAATGGCCACCCACTCTTTGGTTACCATCCCTGTAGTCAACCAAAGCCAAAAACGGAAAAAATGGGCAACAGCCGGATGCAAATCAAGACCACGGTGAGCTTGCCCGCGATGCAAAAAGATAGTGACAGAAACAATTGTAATGTGGGTCAAGACTAAGGTAACTAAAACAATCTGCCACCAAGAAAACTGTAGCAACCCACCAGCGAGAAAATTAAAGAATTCTTTCATAGAACCAAATGGTCGTGTTCCATTAAATAAACCAAGATACAAGCAGTGTACCCTACTCAGAAGTTTTATTGTGCTTATTTTTGCGAATCATTATACGACCTGCAAAAGGTCTGTACACTAGGGAACCACCCTATGGGTCACACTATATCACGCCACGATGCTTCACCCCTAGTACTTGAACCGGTCTTGTGCCATCTATTTGAACTAGATCAAAAGCTAACCATTCCACAACCTGGGCATACGTCTGATGCTCTATAGGTAACAGACGAGCAGCCAACTGCTCGGCGGTATCATCCTGAAAAACCGGGACCAGCCCTTGAGCAATAATTGGCCCACTATCTAACTCCGCCGTTACCAAGTGAACCGTACAACCATGCCACTGCACTCCGGCATCTAACGCCTTTTGATGAGTGTTCAGGCCAGGAAACAAAGGCAATAAAGAAGGATGAATATTAATAATCCTTCCTTCAAAACGATCTATGAACACAGGGGTTAATACACGCATAAACCCAGCAAGCAGTACATAATCTGGACAATACTGAGCTACTGCCTGCGCCAAAGCATTGTCAAATTGCTCGCGCGTGGCATAATCTTTGTGTGCCACCACCTGAGTGGTGATGCCCTTTTCTTGAGCCCACTGTAACCCCTGGGCATCAGCCTTATTGGCAATGACCGCACACACTTCGGCAGGTAAATTGCGTTGTTCAATCACCTGTACGATATGTTTCATGTTGCTGCCGCGACCTGAAATTAATATCACTAAACGGCAGTTATTTTTTGATGCGTGCATTCAGACTCCTAATTTATTAAAAACCCAGTGAAAAAGCTTTCTATTTACCGCCATCTACCGCGCTATCAATCGCAGCAGCCAAGCGCTGTGACCATAGGCAATTTTGATGGAGTACACCGAGGCCATCAGACCATATTGCGGCAGCTCTGTGCTCACGCGCAGAAGCGCCAGCTTGTGCCTACTGTACTGACTTTTAGTCCTCATCCACGAGCTTATTTCGCGCAGCAAGCACAGCGCCCAGAGCTCTATCCCGCACAGATAAACACTGTACGCGACCGCCTTACCCTATTACACCAAAATGGCATTGAGCAAATTGTCCTGCTGCGTTTTAACCACAAATTGGCTGCGACAGAGGCTTATGAATTTGTTGCGAATTTACTTGTCCAAGGGCTAAATACCCGATGGCTATTAGTCGGTAGAGACTTTCGTTTTGGCCATCGGCGCAGTGGCACCATTACGCTCTTGAAAGAAATGGGCAAACAATTTAACTTTGAGGTTCAGACTATTGAGGACGTTGTTGACAAAGATCAGCAGCGCATTTCTAGTACAGATATCAGAACCGCTCTATCTATGGGCGATTTACATGGTGCCGAGCATCAGCTCGGGCGCCCATTTAGAGTCAGTGGGCATGTGATTCATGGACGCAAATTAGGGCGTCAAATGAATTACCCGACGCTTAACCTCAGCGTGCCCAACCAATTTGCTTTGCGTTCTGGTGTATATGCAGTTCAGGTGCATGGCTTAGAGTCAGCCCCAATCAATGGAGTAGCGAGTCTAGGCGTACGCCCTACTGTTGAAAACCAAGGTCGCCTCTTGCTTGAGGTGCATTTATTTGACCGCAACGTCGATGCATACGGTAAACTAGTATGCGTCGATTTTTTGCATTTCATTCGTGACGAAGAAAAATTTCCCGATATTGAATCGCTTCGTGCTGCTATTGCAGATGACGTAAGCAGCGCACAAGACTATTTCACCTCTCATGGACTATAAACATACTCTCAACTTACCTGATACTCCTTTCCCCATGCGCGGCAACCTGCCTAAACGCGAGCCCCAGTGGGTCGCAGAATGGCAAGAAAAAAAGGTCTACGAGGCCATTCGTAAGGCCAGTGCCGGGCGTCCTAAATTTATTTTGCACGATGGCCCGCCCTATGCCAATGGAGATATCCACATAGGCCATGCCGTCAATAAAATTCTGAAGGACATTATTATTAAAAGCCGCAATATGGCAGGCTTTGATGCGCAGTATATTCCTGGCTGGGATTGCCATGGAATGCCTATTGAAATTCAAATTGAACGAAAATTTGGCAAAAACCTGCCCGTCAAAGAAATGCAGGCTAAAGCACGTGCTTATGCCTATGAGCAGATAGAGCGTCAAAAGAAAGACTTTATCCGCTTAGGGGTATTAGGTGACTGGGATAACCCCTATCTAACCATGAACTACAGCAATGAGGCCGATGAACTACGAGTCTTGGCCCGCATCATGGAAAAAGGCTTTGTGTTTCGAGGGCTCAAGCCTGTCAACTGGTGCTTTGACTGCCGTTCAGCCCTAGCAGAGGCCGAAGTAGAATACGCCGATCGAACAGATCCTTCAATTTTTGTTGCCTTTCCTTTTGCTGACAAGGACGCACTCAGTCAAGCCTTTAAGAGCAATCAGCTAGAAGACGGGGCTATTGTTATTTGGACCACCACTCCCTGGACTATTCCTGCCAACCAAGCGCTAAACGTACACCCTGAACATGAGTACGCCCTGGTAAACTTGGATAGCCCACAAGAGTTTGGACGCCAAATCATAGTCGCTAATGAGCTCGTAGACTCTCTTTTAGAAGAGTTGGGCTTATCTGGCCAGGTCATAGCCAAAACCACCGGCAAGCAACTTGAGCATATTGGCTTTCGTCACCCTCTGTCTAGTGCTGATCAAGGTTACGACCGCCTCGCCCCTGTCTACTGCGGTGATTATGTCACCTTAGAGTCTGGAACGGGGGTGGTTCATTCCGCACCTGCCTATGGGGTAGAAGACTTTTTATCCTGCAAAGAGCATGGCTTAGCTGATGCAGACATTCTAAACCCTGTCCAAAGCAATGGTGTCTACGCAGATAGTCTGCCCTTATTTGGTGGCCAATTTATCTGGAAAGCAAATCCTGCCATTATCCAAGCTCTTGAAGGCGTAGGTACTTTATTAAAAGCAGAGCATATCCAGCATAGCTACATGCATTGCTGGCGCCATAAAACTCCCGTTATTTATCGGGCTACCAGCCAATGGTTTGCGGGCATGGACCGTCCTAATTCTACAGGACATACTTTACGAGACATGGCACTTCAGGCGGTAGAAAATACCCAATTTTTCCCAGCTTGGGGCAAAGCACGCTTGCATGCTATGATTGCCAACCGCCCTGACTGGACCCTGTCTAGACAAAGACAATGGGGCGTGCCCATGGCTTTCTTTTTGCACAAAGAAACCGGTGCGTTACACCCCAATACCCCTCAACTCCTAGACAAGGTAGCTGATCTCATCGAAGAGCATGGGATAGAGGTTTGGCAAGACATCAAGGCCGAAGATCTAATTGGCGAGGATGCCCAATTCTATGAAAAAAGCCACGATACGCTTGATGTTTGGTTTGACTCGGGCACCACTCATGCCACTGTTATGGGCGGTGATAATGATCCTCAAATTAAGGGCTCTCATGCCACGCCTCTACAATGGCCTGCTGACCTGTACCTAGAAGGTTCTGATCAGCATCGCGGATGGTTCCATTCATCCTTACTCACAGGCTGTATGCTATATGGGCGTGCTCCTTATAAGGCTTTGTTGACCCATGGCTTTGTTGTGGACGGCAAAGGCCACAAGATGAGTAAGTCTATTGGTAATGTAGTCTACCCTCAAAAAATTGCCGACTCCTTAGGGGCAGAAATCTTACGCCTTTGGGTGGCTGCTACAGATTACTCTGGCGAACTTTCCATCTCTGAGGAAATTTTAAAACGCGTGGTCGAGTCCTACCGACGCATCCGCAATACCTTAAAGTTCCTCTTGGGCAATATTGCTGATTTTGACCCACAAACAGATGCGGTTCCTATTGAAGAGCTGTTAGAAATCGACCGGTATGCCCTCGCTTTAACGGATAACATGCAGCGCCGTGCCTTACAGCACTACGAAAAATATGAATTTCACCCTATTGTTTCGCGCTTCCAAACATTCTGTTCGGAAGACTTAGGTGCTTTTTATCTCGATATTCTCAAAGACAGGCTCTATACCACCAAGGCAGATGGTTTACCCCGACGCAGCGCCCAAACCGCACTGTATCATATCACTCAAGCCTTATTACGGCTGATGGCACCTATTTTGAGCTTCACTGCCGAAGAAGCATGGCAGGATTTACACCATGACCATGCTAAGCAGCCGCTAACTATTTTTACTGAGTGTTTTTATACGCTCCCACTGAGCCAGGACAGCCAGGACCTTCTAGAAAAATGGGCAGCCATTCGAGCAATTCGTGCTGATGTCATGCGTGAAATAGAGCATGTGCGCAGTGCGGGTCAAATTGGCTCCTCACTCGGTGCACAAGTGCAGATTGAGGCACCCGCATTTGAATATGAATTGCTGCGCTCACTTGGTGATGATTTGCGCTTTGCGTTTATTGTTTCTGCAGCTCAAGTACAGCCGAGCTCTGATTCAACGCTGACCATCACGGTCACCCCTAGCAAAGATAAAAAATGCGAGCGCTGCTGGCACCAAGATCCTTCAGTAGGAGACATCGCCGACCATCCTTCATTGTGTAAGCGCTGTGTGACCAACATCGAGGGTAATGGTGAGCAAAGAGCCTACGTCTAACCGCAACTCAACCATGCGCCAAAGCCACGGCTTTAAAAGCCCTGGCTTTTGGCTTTGGGTAAGCTTAGCCTTCATTATTATTATTCTCGATCAGTACACCAAAAACTGGTTTGAGCAGCATTTGTTTTACGGAGAGCGCTGGCCCATCTTGCCTTTTTTGGATTTTACTCTACGCTACAACCCTGGTGCTGCCTTTAGCTTTCTCGCAGGCGCAGGAGGCTGGCAACGATGGTTCTTTAGCGGCATCGCGCTCATTGCTACCCTTTTGATTATTTATTGGCTACAGCGGCAACCAAATAAAAAACTATTTTGTACTGCACTCAGTCTCATTCTGGGGGGAGCTTTGGGCAATGTCTTGGATCGCATCATTCATGGCCATGTGATTGATTTTATTTTATTTCACTGGCAATCCTGGCACTTTCCTGCCTTTAACATTGCCGATACAGCAATTAGCATAGGAGCAGCGCTGCTCATACTCGAAGAATTCTTGCGCATTCGGCAACATAAGCAAACCGTTAACTCAAAATAATGACTCATATGCACTATTGTCACGGTAAACACCTTATTTTAGCGCTCACCGGAGGCATTGCAGTTTATAAAAGTGCCGAACTAGTACGACGTGGCCGTGAAGCAGGGCTCAACATCGATGTGGTGATGACCCGCGCAGCACAAAAATTTGTACAACCAATTACCTTTCAAGCCCTGTCAGGACGGCGGGTTCTTACTGATTTATGGGATCCTCAAATCCCTGATAGCATGGCCCATATTCATTTAAGCAGACAAGCAGATGCCTTACTGGTTGCCCCTGCTAGTGCAGATTTTATTGCTCGTGCAGCACAGGGCCGCGCAGATGATTTATTAACCACCATGGCCTTAGCTCGAGGCCAATGCCCGATGCTAATCGCCCCTGCAATGAACAAAGAAATGTGGGCCCATCCTGCTACCCAAAGAAATATTGCCCAACTCAAACAAGATGGCGTGACCATACTTGGTCCTGCAGCAGGGGAGCAGGCTTGTGGTGAGGTCGGCACTGGGCGCATGCTTGAGCCCCATGAACTATTGGCTGAGCTTAACTCTTTCTTTGCCCCTAAACCCCTTCACGGAAAACGAGTCGTGATTACGGCAGGACCCACGAGCGAAGCAATTGACCCGATACGTGTGATTACTAACCGCTCCTCGGGGAAAATGGGCTATGCCATCGCTCAAGCCGCTCAACTCGCTGGAGCGAAGGTCATACTCATCTCTGGTCCCGTTGCGCTCCCCTCCCCTTATCGCGTGCAGCGAATAAACGTACACAGTGCAAGAGAAATGTATCATGCGGTCATGCAGCATGCGCCTGCCGCAGATATATTCATCAGCGTGGCTGCCGTAGCTGATTGGTATGTTAAAAATGCAGCTACTCATAAATTAAAAAAGGGACATCAATTTGATTTTGGGACATTGCAATTTGCTGAAAATCCCGACATATTAGCCAGTGTGGCAGCATTACCCAACCCTCCTTACTGCGTTGGATTTGCTGCAGAAACTGAACAACTTTTAGAATTTGCCCAACAAAAAAGACAACGAAAAGGGGTGCCTTTATTGGTTGCTAATTTAGCCCAGGAAACCATGGATGCAGATCATACTGTGATGCATCTCATTGATGACCAAGGCATTGAACGCTGGGACAAATTGCCCAAAGAACAAGCGGCAACAGACCTAATCCAAGCAATAGCCCAACGCCTTGGAGCTGCCCCTCAGCCCCCTATACTCTAATCTATTTTGAAATTTAAAAGCACACCATGATAACTGTTGACTTAAAAATTTTAGATCAGCGCTTAACTGAAGCACCACATTATGCCACTCCGGGCTCGGCCGGACTTGATGTACGGGCCTGCATTGATGCCCCCCTCACCCTAGAACCAGGACAAGGGGAACTGATTCCCACTGGTTTTGCCATGCATCTTGCCAATCCCGAATATGCCGCACTGCTATTACCTCGCTCTGGTCTTGGACATAAACACGGCATAGTCTTGGGCAATCTTACCGGTCTGATTGATTCTGACTACCAAGGTCCCGTAATGGTATCTGTGTGGAATCGCAGCCAAACTCCCTATACCATCCAACCTATGGAGCGTATTGCTCAAATGATCATTGTGCCTGTAAAACAAGCACAGTTTAATATTGTCGATGATTTTCCAAGCAGTCAACGCGGAACAGGAGGGTTTGGAAGCACGGGGCAGCAATAAGGTGCTTAACTCCACAACCAACCAAAAAAAGCCAGGCGAGAACGCCTGGCTTTTTAGATTACACACAGCATCAGTTACTCATTGAGTAGAGCAGCAGAGGTTTTGTCACTATCTTTAGTGTTTTTAAGCTCCTCATCAAACTGCAAAAATACCTCGCCCTCTTTGCTTACATCCACCGTTACCGATCCACCATTGACCAATCTACCAAATAACAGCTCATCGGCTAATGCGCGACGAATAGTATCTTGGATCAAACGATGCATAGGACGAGCCCCCATAGCGGGATCAAAGCCCTTATCTGCTAAATAATTGCGCAATGCATCACTGAAAGTGATATCAACACGCTTTTCCGTGAGCTGCTGTTCCAGTTCAAGCAAAAACTTGTCGACGACACGCAAAATAACATCTCGACTTAGGGCGCTAAAAGGAATAATAGAATCCAGCCGATTTCTAAACTCGGGAGTAAAGGTACGCTCAATTTCGCGCATATCGTCTCCTTGGGAACTGCTGTGAGCAAAACCAATACTCACCTTGCTATATGCCTGAGCACCTGCATTAGTAGTCATAATTAAAATGACATTACGGAAATCAGCCTTGCGCCCGTTATTATCTGTCAATGTGCCATGATCCATCACCTGCAACAAAATATTATAAACATCAGGATGGGCTTTTTCTATTTCATCCAGTAATAAAACACTATGAGGATGTTTGGTAATAGCCTCCGTCAACAGCCCTCCTTGATCAAAACCGACATAGCCCGGAGGTGCTCCAATAAGGCGTGAAACAGTATGTCGCTCCATATATTCAGACATATCAAAGCGCACCAGCTCTACGCCTAGGATAAAGGCTAACTGACGAGCAAGTTCGGTTTTACCAACCCCAGTGGGCCCAGAAAACAAGAACGAACCAATGGGCTTGTTAGGATTTCCTAATCCTGAACGAGACATTTTGATCGCAGCAGCTAATGCATCAATGGCTTGATCCTGACCAAATACAACCGCCTTTAAATCACGCTCTAAAGTAGCCAAACGATTGCGATCATCTGTGGAAACCGACTGAGGAGGGATCCGCGCCATCTGTGCCACAATATTTTGTATATCGACCTTATTGATGGTTTTTTTCTGCCGTGAAGGAGGCAAGAGACGCAATGCCGCCCCGGCCTCATCAATCACATCAATCGCTTTATCGGGCAAAAACCGATCACTAATATGTCGGGCCGAAAGCTCTGCAGCTGCACTCAAAGCAGATTGGGTATAGCGAACCCCATGATGCTGCTCATAATACTCTTTGAGGCCACGCAAAATCTGCACTGTTTCTTGTACCGTCGGCTCAACCACATCAATTTTTTGGAAACGTCGGGATAACGCATGATCTTTTTCAAAGATACCGCGATACTCGCTATAAGTGGTTGCCCCCATGCATTTTAATTCGGAAGCGGCTAAAGCTGGTTTAAGCAGATTGGAGGCATCCAAAGTTCCACCAGAGGCAGAGCCCGCACCAATCAAAGTGTGTATTTCATCAATGAATAATACGGTAAACTCTTCCTCAGCTAAAGCGTTTAAAACTGTTTTCAGGCGCTGCTCAAAATCCCCTCTATATTTGGTGCCCGCTAATAAAGCCCCCATGTCTAATGAATAGACCACGGCATTTTTTAATAAATCAGGCACCTCACCAGCAACAATCTTAGCTGCCAACCCCTCTGCTATAGCAGTTTTACCAACTCCTGCCTCACCCACTAAAAGAGGATTGTTTTTTCGCCGACGGCACAAAACCTGTACTACTCGCTCAAGCTCTTTTTCACGACCAATCAGGGGATCAATGCGCCCTGCACGAACCGCCTCATTAAGGTTAGTGGTATAAAGTTCTAAGGGAGATTTTTGATTATCTCCTGAGCGCGACTGCTGCGGAGCGTTTGGTCCAGGCGAACGAGTAGAGCGCGCGCTGGAACGTATTGAGGATGCTGTCCCGCCTGCCTTAGTAATTCCATGCGATAAATAATTCACCACATCCAAGCGGGTAATCTTTTGCTGATGCAAATAATAAACCGCATGGGAGTCCTTTTCGCCATACAAAGCTACTAATACATTGGCACCGGTCACCTCCCCCTTGTTCCCTACACTGGAGGAAACATGCATAATGGCGCGCTGAATCACACGCTGAAATCCCAACGTAGGCTGCGCATCAGCATGCTCTGGATTAGGACTGGTAGGGGTGTTTTCTTTTATAAAATTATTGAGGTCTTCGCGTAGTTTATCAATATCCGCAGCGCAGGCACGCAGAACCTCCACAGCAGATGTATTTTCCAATAGGGCCAGCAAAAGATGCTCTACTGTCATTAACTCATGACCGGCCTCACGAGCCTCTTTAAAAGCCTTTTGCAAGCTTAACTCTAATTCTTCGGAGATCACGCTTCCTCCTACACGACAAGAAATACCCAGGGGCACCGAATAAGCCCATCTATAGTAACAGTGTACCCTAGACTGCGAATCAACGGTTTAAAGACCGTCACACCCTATATACTATTATGTGTGCTGCAAATGGCATCGGCTGGTAGGTTTTTCCCTATATGATGGAACTGCACCTAGCCCATCACTCTGATGCTACAGGCTCCATGACACACTTTAGAGGGTGCTCACGACTCCTGGCAAGCTGATGCACCATAGCAATCCGTGTTTCTGCAATATCATAAGGATAAACACCACATACCCCCTGCCCCTCATAATGCACTTTTAGCATAATCCTTTCTGCTTCAGGGGGTGTTTTTTTAAAGATCTGTACCAAAACTCCTACCACAAAATCCATCGGAGTGTAATCATCATTAAGCATGATCACCTGGTACATGGGAGGCTTTTTAAGCTCCTTCTTCTGCTCTAAAACAACGCTGCCGTCTCGTTCTATATCAGTAGTCATAAGGTAACTAGGTAATTTCCATAGTTGACTGGTTTAAGCAAAATTAAGCATTATCAAGGTTATGCTCAAAAGTTAATAAAAACAATATATGTTTGAGCATTTGGTGTGACAACAATTTTGTTGTTTTTATTGATGTTTACAAAAAGAGGCAGTTCGCATGTCTGAAGTACACACAACCATTACTGGGGATGGTCTCACGCATACAGGGACCGTAAAATGGTTTAATGATGCAAAAGGTTTTGGTTTCATTACCCCTGATGGAGGGGGTGAGGACCTCTTTGCACACTTTTCGTCAATACAAATGAATGGGTTTAAAACACTGAAAGAGGGCCAAAAAGTGCAATTTGAAATTGCTCAGGGGCCTAAGGGACAACAGGCCTTGAACATTACCCCATCGGCATAGTTCTCTGATACTATTATAAAACAAAAAACTATTCTCATTTAAACCTGATTTCCGTATTACGAATGACTCATTTAAGATCAGGGCGTTTACGCCCTGTTTTTTTTAATGCTCTGAGCGTATTAACGAGCACCTTATTTTTTCTCGGACCTACTGTTCAGGCCGAGCCGCTTGTTTATCAGCCTCTTATTCAAAATGCTCAAGCATCTCAACTCGAACGCATAACACTCAAATTAGCAAGCCAAACCATTGAGGTTGAGGTTGCAGACACGGAGCCCACCCGCTCATTAGGTCTCATGTTCCGCACGCACCTACCTGCTAACGAAGGGATGTTATTTGTTTTTGATGCCCCCCATCGTCCCTGCTTTTGGATGAAGAATACCTATATTCCTCTCAGCATAGCCTTTATCACTGATACAGGCAGAATCGCCTCCATTCATGATATGCACGCTGAAAGCACTGATACCCACTGCCCTACTCAACCCATTCTATATGCTCTAGAAATGAATCAAGGGTGGTTTCAACGTCATCGCATCACAGTAGGTGAAAAAATAATCGGGCTGCCCAATCAAATCGATTAGACAGCCCTACACGAACAAAAACTGCTGTTTTTATTTAATTATACGCGCTCTAGTACCAAAGCAACCCCTTGGCCAACACCAATACACATTGTGCACAGTGCGTAACGACCATTCGTACGGTGCAATTGGTTCACTGCAGCAATAACGAGACGCGCACCACTTGCTCCTAAGGGGTGACCTAAAGCAATAGCGCCCCCATTGGGGTTTACACGTGGATCATCGTCCTTAAGACCTAATTCACGCATGACTGCTAATCCTTGAGCAGCAAACGCCTCATTCAGCTCAATAACATCCATTTGGTCTAAGGTCAGACCAGTTTGAGCCAAGACCTTTTGGGTCGCAGGGCTGGGACCAATACCCATAATGCGTGGCGGCACCCCTGCAAAAGCCATACCAAGCACACGTGCACGTGGGGTCAAACCATTTTTCTCAGCCTGTTCTTTAGAGGCCAGAATAATTGCGCACGCACCATCATTCACACCAGATGCGTTACCAGCAGTAATGGTTCCATCAGCGCGCACAATAGGACGCAGTGCAGCCAGTTTTTCTAAACTGGTATCACGTGGGTGCTCATCTTTATCGACAATTATGGGCTCACCGCGACGCTGAGGAATGGTCACAGGAACAATCTCTTCAGCCAGGTATCCAGCTTTTTGCGCTGCTGCTGTACGCTCTTGGCTGCGTAAAGCAAAACGGTCCTGATCTTCACGGGAGATGTTGAAATCATCAGCAACGTTTTCTGCTGTCTCAGGCATGGAATCAATGCCATATTGCTCTTTCATGAGCGGATTGACAAAGCGCCACCCAATAGTGGTGTCATAAACAGCATTAGCACGCGTAAAGGCACTCTCTGCCTTGGGCATTACAAAGGGAGCACGTGACATGCTTTCTACGCCCCCAGCAATAATCAAACCTGCTTCACCAGCACGAATGGCGCGCGCAGCAGTCCCTACCGCGTCCAAGCTGGAACCGCACAAGCGGTTGATAGTCATGCCTGGCACAGTATCTGGGAGTCCTGCCAATAAAGCGGACATACGGGCTACGTTACGGTTGTCCTCACCTGCTTGGTTGGCACAACCATAAAGCACATCATCAACACTCCCCCAATCAACATTAGGGTATTTTTCCATTAACGCTCGAATGGGAATCGCCCCCAAATCATCCGCACGTACGGAAGACAAGCCACCAGCATAACGACCAAATGGGGTGCGCAGCCCATCGCAAATATAAGCGTCAGAACTCATTAACTTCTCCTGCATTGGTAAAAAACTGAACGCTTATTGTATCCGTAATACAGGGAATCCTAAATAAAATACCCTGCAACTGTTCGCTGCAGGGTATTTTGAAGGCTTTTAAACCGTATTAGCTTGACTTAAGCGGCAAAATTTTGCTCAACAAACTTCCAGTTTACCAGCTCCCAGAACTTATCTAGGTAAGCAGGACGAGCATTACGGTAGTCAATGTAGTAGGCATGCTCCCATACATCACAGGTCAATAGGGGCACGTCCTCACCAGTTAGAGGAGTGCCTGCATTGCTAGTATTTACAATATCCACGCTGCCGTCTTGTTTCTTGACTAACCAGGTCCACCCCGAACCAAAGTTGCCTGCAGCAGCAGTATTAAATGCTTTTTTGAACTCGTCAAAGCTGCCCCACTTGGCATTAATGGCCTCGGCTAAGGCACCACTGGGCTCTCCACCGGCATTAGGAGCCAAGCAATTCCAATAGAAGGTATGGTTCCAGACCTGTGCTGCGTTATTGAAAATACCCCCGGAGGATTTTTTCACAATCTCCTCGAGCTCGGCATTTTCAAACTCTGTCCCTTTAACCAGGTTGTTCAAATTAGTGACATAGGCCTGGTGGTGCTTACCATAGTGAAATTCCAGAGTTTCCTTAGAGATGTGGGGCTCTAAGGCATCCATTGCATAAGGAAGTTCGGGTAATTTAAATGTCATCGATATGTTCCTTTATTTAAACTGAGTCATATGTGGCACAACACCACATCACCGCGATGAAATACTCACTATTTTACAGTAGTGAGCCTATTCACACTAAATCTATGTGCGCGAAATGGGCCATGCCCACGCGCTCAAACGCTTAAACCATTTAAGTCTAACGTATTTTTCTTTGATGACCTAATGAACCCTTTATATTAACTGTATTTGCATCTCTCGGGGGGAATTCCCCATCCACTAAAGTGGTCAATCATTAACCAAAGAACCTCTAAACAAGCACTGATGCCATTTTGGCTCTTATTTCTCCACTATTATCCACAGTTTCTGTGAGCAATTAAACTTATCCACATTTAACTGTGCACAACACCCCTTCTAATGCTCAGCCAAGCTATGTTAGACTTTGCAAAGTATTCCCAAACCTACAAGTGAGGAGTGACTCGGTGTACACGCTCATTGAGGCCGCTGGATGGCCGATTTGGTTATTGCTGGCTTGCTCTATTATTAGCTTAGCAATCATTTTAGAGCGCCTCTATCAGCTGCGCACTGTACGTATTGCCCCCCCCGATGCACGCCAATTTGCACAAGATTTGGCACAACAGTCTTCCCCAAATATAGAAAGCATAGAACGATTACGGCACAGCCCCCTTGGTCAACTCTATGCTGCCCTTATTCAAGAACAAGCACAGCCCGCATCAATACGCGAAGCTATTATCAATGAAATAGGACAAAGCATCAGCTTTGCCCTCAATCGTTTTCTCCCAGCCTTGGGCACTATTGCTGTTATTGCACCCCTATTGGGTCTTTTTGGTACGGTTATCGGGATGATCGAGCTATTTGGCTCTTATACCCCTCAAGGCAGCGACCCCGATCAATTTGCGCGTGGGATTTCTATTGCTCTCTATAACACGGCCTTAGGCATTATTATTGCCATCCCTGCCCTAATATTTCATCGCTATTTTCGCAGTCGAGTTCACTATTTCTTGCATATTCTTGAAGTTGAGTCTGCCCGTTTTAACCGCTTGTTAGAGTTCATCCACCGCCGCTCCGTTTCATAAATTCTCAAGCACAAGCCCATCAAATAACCAAGCATTCGCAACTATGAGCCGTTTTCACTCTCGCTGGCAATCTTTCCACTTCGATGATTCATTAGAAATCAACGTTATTCCGTTGATTGATATTCTTTTAGTGGTGCTGATTTTTATCACTGCCACAACTACTTTCTCCACAGTTCAGCATCTAGAGCTACAACTACCCAATAGCCGTCAAGAGAGCAGCATCCAAGACGGCAATATTTTAATTGTGACTCATGAAGGGCAATACGCCCTCAATGGTCGTGCCTTAGCCAATGATCAAGACAGCCTAACTCAGGCCTTGCGCCACTTAGAAGAAAAGGAAACATTACTCATTTACGCCGATGCAAATGCGCGGCATGCTGCTGTCGTACGCGCCTTAGAGGCTGCACAGCACGCGCACATAGAACGCATTCACTTTGCCACAGAAAGGCAATCGCAATGAGTCCATTACTATGCAAGCCAAACTAACACAATGGGTACACCGACAATGGCAACATAAAGGCTTAATAGCCCGCCTGTTATACCCTCTTAGCCTCATTACAGGTCATATTGTTCGCTCTCGACAAACCAAGCCTCTAACGCCATGGAATGCACACCTTCCGCCTATTATTATTGTGGGCAATATTTTTGTCGGTGGTGCTGGCAAAACTCCCGTAGTCATTTCTTTATGTCAGCAGCTCAAACGCTTTGGTTGGAATCCAGGAGTAATTAGTAGAGGCTATGGCGTCAAAATAGGCCCTAAGCCCATTGCGGGCACCGCTCCACTTGATCCCCGTCGAGTCGGTGATGAGCCCAGTATGATCGCACAGCTTGCACAAGTTCCTATAGCAGTACACCCCAAACGGCTTCTGGCTGCAGAGGCATTAATGAATCTTGACCCACATATAGATGTCATCATAGCTGATGATGGGCTACAGCATTACGCCCTACCCCGCGCTATTGAAATCATCGTTCAAGATGAGCGGGGCATCGGCAACGGTTGGTTATTACCCGCAGGCCCCTTACGAGAGCCTGCCACACGCCTCACACAAGTGGATTGGATTCTTAACCGTCATGCCCATGCCCCACAAACTCATCTGGATTATATAAGGCAAGCAACCACTCACCTAAACTCAGGCACAACAAATTGGTCTACTGCCGCACCAGATACACCAGAGCACAACGGCCCAAAGCAAGTAGACATGTGGCTCCAGCCCACAAAACTAGAACAATTAGCCAGCCAAAAAAAACTCACCATTACACACTGGCAAGAATTCTACCCCCACTCTTGCCAAGCCATGGCCGGCATAGGACAGCCACAACGCTTCTTTGATATGCTGCGTGGACTTGGCTTTGACTTGCACCGCACACGTGCCCTTAACGATCATGCCTCAGTCAAAAGCAGTGACATCCAGTATTTTGATCAGGCACCTATTCTCATCACTGCCAAAGATGCCATTAAGCTTCACCATAGCCCTTGGCATATGGATCCGCGATTCTGGATAGTACATGTTGAAGCACATTTTCATCCGGGCAATTGGGTAGAAGCATTACAAAGCCAACTGCAGCATAAAAATAATGAGAGTATTTGCACACGTCTTGGAACATGTTAAAACCAGAACAACACAAACACACCACTACTCTTTTAAATTAATCGCTACAAGAGGCACCTCATGGATAAAAGAATTTTGGACGTATTGGTATGTCCGGTCTGCAAATCATCATTACATTATGACTCATCTGCCCAAGAGCTTATTTGCAAAGCAGATAGGCTGGCCTTTCCTATTCGAGACGGAATGCCCATCATGCTCGAAGAAGAAGCTCGTGATATCCCCCCTACTGATGAACTCTAGTTGCCCCGGCTTTGCCCATTCTACCCATGGACTTTTATGTACTGATTCCAGCCCGTCTTGAATCAACTCGCTTAAAAAATAAAATGCTGCAGGATCTGCACGGCCTGCCCCTTGTCATCCGTACCGCTCGGCAGGCACAGTTATCGCAGGCACGGCAAGTCTTTATTGCCACTGATAATAATGAAATTGCTGCGGCCGCAACCACCCACGGCATTCGCCCGATCATGACGGGCCCTCATGATACAGGCACCGATAGATTAGCTGCTGCAGCACAGCAGTTACAGCTCCCTCAGGAGGCCATTATTGTTAATGTTCAAGGGGATGAGCCCCTTATTGATCCGCAGCTCATCAATGCCGTGGCAAAACAATTAGCCATCAACCCTCAAGCTGAAATGGCTACTGCTGCTGCTGCGCTCAACAGCTTCGAACAATTATTCAACCCCAATGTTGTCAAAGTAGTATGTAACCAACAACAGCAGGCATTGTATTTTTCACGTGCCCCCATTCCCTGGGTGCGTGATCAGTACCCGATACCCACTCAATTGACCCAGCTTTCCCCACACCCAACGGTAACTGCGGCCTTACACCACATTGGTATTTACGCCTATAGAAATCATTTTTTACAGCGCTTTCCCACCCTACCCAGTGGTACCCTTGAACATTTAGAGTCCCTTGAGCAGCTTAGAGCATTGGAGCATGGGGCCACCATACTGGTACATCGCTGGTCCGCGCCACCTGCCCCTGGGGTGGATACGGCAGAAGACCTTGCTTTAGTACGACAAATACTGGCTCAACAAGGCACCTGCCCCCCCTGATGACTCATTCTATTGGCGTATGGTTTTAGTAATTAGCCGCATGAAAGAGAGGTACACCTATTGCCATCCCCAACCAAAGGAGCATTGAAGTGTTACTCACTTTTCGGCTAATATCAGTGGCTTAAATTCAGGAGATGCATTATGCGACTAATACTATTAGGCCCTCCAGGGGCTGGCAAAGGAACCCAAGCGTCATTCATCATTGAACAATTCTCTATCCCCCAAATTGCTACTGGGGACATGCTGCGTGCGGCTGTTAAAGCTCAAACACCGCTCGGCATGGAGGCAAAAAAAGTGATGGATGCAGGCCAATTGGTTTCAGATGAAATTATCATTGGACTGGTAAAAGATCGTTTGCAACAAGCAGATTGTCAAAACGGCTATCTATTCGATGGTTTCCCTCGCACTATTCCCCAAGCTGATGCGCTCAAAAAAGAAAACATCAAGCTTGACTACGTTATCGAGCTTGATGTCCCCGAAGAAGTAATCATCGAGCGTATCAGTGGGCGACGAGTTCACCCAGCTAGTGGACGCACTTATCATGTCACCTTTAATCCACCCAAGCAGGCTGATATTGACGATATAACAGGCGAACCTCTTGTGCAGCGTGATGATGATAAAGAATCTACTGTGCGCCAACGCTTAGAGGTATATAAAAATCAAACTCAGCCTCTGGTTGCTTATTACTCTGAGTGGGCCCAATCTGGCGATACAATGGCTCCTAAATACCGCAAAGTCACCGGAGTTGGAACTGTAGAGGAAATTAAACAACGTATCTTAGATGCGTTACACTCCTAAACACGTGGTTCAATACAACAAAGGGTAGACATGAAGATAAAAGATAATGTTTTTATAGTAACGGGAGGCGCTTCGGGCTTAGGAGCAGGTACCGTTCGCATGCTGACCGAGCAGGGCGCCAAAGTTCTGATTGCTGACATTCAGGATGAGGCCGGTGAGGCATTAGCCAAAGAGCTTGGACAACGTTATTTACACTGTGACGTTACCTCTGCAGAAGACGCCCAAAAGGTAGTAGAGACTGCGCTTCAAGCCGGTCCGCTCTATGGCCTAATCAACTGCGCAGGCATTGCGCCTGCTGCGCGCACCATTGGCCGCGAGGCTCCTCATGACCTGGATTTATTTCAAAAGGTCATCTCAGTAAATCTCATCGGCACATTTAATATGAACCGAGTAGCCGCTTTTGCTATGAGCAAAAACGAGCCTCAAGACACTGGGGAGCGAGGGGTACTCATTAACACTGCCTCTGTAGCAGCCTATGAAGGTCAAATAGGTCAAGCAGCCTATGCTGCCTCTAAAGCAGGTATTGTCGGCATGACTTTACCCATAGCACGGGACCTAGCCAGCTTGGGTATTCGCTGCGTTACCATTGCACCGGGTATTTTTGGCACACCCATGATTTTCGGTATGCCTCAAAATGTACAGGACTCTTTAGCTCAGAGCATCCCTTTCCCTTCTCGCCTTGGGCGTCCCGAGGATTATGCCAAACTCGTCTTGAGCATTATTGATAATGAAATGATCAACGGCGAGACCATCCGTCTCGATGGTGCCATCCGTATGGCGCCCCGCTAAGCAGTGATTCACCTACTCAAACTGTAGGAGCCTGTTTAGCTATGAGTTTGTTTCGTTCTGCCGCTGTTATCAGCGGCTTCACCTTTTTATCTCGCATCACAGGCTTATTGCGCGATATTCTCATTGCCAGAAGCTTTGGTGCTGGCGGCCTGACAGATGCCTTCTGGGTCGCTTTTCGAATTCCTAACCTATTGCGTCGCCTGTTTGCAGAAGGCGCATTTTCACAGGCCTTTGTTCCCATCCTCGGAGAGGTTAAAAATAATCAATCTGCTGAAGCAACACAGCAGCTTATCGATCGTGTCGCATTGGTTCTTACTGCTGTTTTGATGCTGGTTACCCTAATGGGAATCATTGCTACCCCGTGGGTAGTCAGTTTAATGGCCAGCGGCATGCGCGCAGCGGAGCGACAGGCCGAATTTTCTGCAGCAATTTGGATGACACGCACCATGTTTCCCTATATTTTGTGCATGTCATTAGTGGCTTTTGCAAGTGGTATCCTGAATACCTGGAGCCGTTTTGCTATCCCAGCCTTTACCCCCATGCTGCTTAACCTGGCCATGATTGCGGCAAGCCTATGGCTAGTCGATTATTTTGACCCTCCTATTTATGCCTTAGCTATAGGAGTAATGGTAGGCGGCATATTGCAATTAGCCATGCAATGGGCTGCTCTGCTGCGCCTTGGTGTGGCACCACGGCTGAGCACTCGTTTGGGTCGTGCATTTAAAGACAGCCATGTGCGCGCTATCATCCAAAAAATGATTCCTGCCACTATAGGCGTTTCAGTAGCACAAATCTCTATCCTCATCAACACCAATATTGCTACTTGGCTGCAAGCGGGTAGCGTCACCTGGCTTTCTTTTGCAGATCGACTGATGGAGTTTCCCAGCGCCTTATTGGGGGTTGCCCTTGGGACCGTGTTACTGCCCTACCTGTCTGCTGCCTATGCGAGACAAGAGCAGCACCGATACCAACAGCTCCTGCAGTGGGGTTTGCAGCTTATTTTTATCTTTGGCTTCCCTGCAGCAGTAGGGTTAGCCCTCCTATCGGAGGCCTTAGTTGCCACCCTGTTTAATTATGGTGCCTTTGGTGCTGCTGATGTAGCCCAAACTCAAGGGGCTGTGATTGCTTACGCCATCGGCTTAATCGGACTGCTCTCAATTAAGGTATTAGCCCCTGCCTTTTATGCTCGGCAAGACATAAAAACTCCAGTCCGTATTGCCATAGTAGTTTTAGTGCTCACTCAACTTATGAATGCACTCTTTGTGCCTTGGCTTAAGCACAGCGGTTTAGCACTTTCCATTGGCTTAGGCGCCTGTATGAATGCCGGCACATTATATTTTTTATTGCGGCGTAGAGGTATTTTCACCCCTTCAGAACGCTGGTCAAAATTTTTATTGAGACTATTACCTGCTTTACTGGGCATGAGTTTATTTGTTTATTTTGTGAACCAACAATTTAATTGGTTGGCCCTTGGTTCTACTCCCTTATTACGAGCTTTTTATTTGGGCTTAATTGTGATTGGTGCAGGAATTCTATACATGCTCTTATTGCTTCTGGTCGGTTTTAGGCCACGGCACTTTACAAGGCCTCGTTAATCGTTTATTATTTAGCCCTTTAGACCCAATTAAACCATCAAAATATTTAGAATTGATTAGATATGGCAAATACACCTCAAGCACAAAAGCGCGCGCGGCAAGCAGCTGCTCGCAACCGACACAACGCTAGCATGCGTTCCATGATGCGTACATCAATTAAACGCGTACGTCAGGCCATTGATGCTGGCGACCAAGATGCTGCCAATGAGGTATTTCGCAAAGCCTGCAGCATTATCGACCGCGTAGCCGACAAGAATATCATTCACAAAAACAAGGCAGCCCGTCATAAGAGCCGCCTCGCCCAAGCCATTAAGGCAATGTCCTCCTAACCACATTGGTTTAATTGGGCACGGGCGATTCCAATTTAGGCCACGCCAAATAGACAAAGGGTGCACAGATGTGCACCCTTTTACTATTCTATAGAACGGTAGTATAGGACAGAAGCGCTCCCTATTCCCGCTCGCTACGAAGGTATGCTTTTGCTCCAGAAACTCATAAGGACACACAGACCTTTATAATCTGACGGCCATCACCCTCCTTGCTTGGCCCATCAGGCTCAAGCTCACTCCACTAAGAGATACGGCGCCCCATTTCTAAAGGTCTTTCATCACCTGATCAAAATCAATGCCTGAAGTTTTGAGCTGATTATCGTGCGCAAAATTACACACAAACTTCCATGCTAACGGCTCTAGGTCGCGAAGTCGACTATCTACCACGACGCACCGCACGCCATCAATAAAGCGCGGAACCACATAAGGGGAATAAGTTAACGGCCCACCACTACTGCCCTCAGGCCGAAACTGTGACATCACTCCAGCCAGCCGCTCCGCCCAATCACTAGGCCTAAAACGCTGGCCACTCTCTGTTAGCCCATAAATAATTAATTTTGAATGCTTGGTCATATACTTCCAATCTATAAGCAACGCCCTGAAGCAAAATAACAAGGCGCATTGTAACCTATTGCCCGAAGGACTACACCTCTAAGTTAACAATTAAAGCAAAGACCTTGATGAGCCTAGGGTTTTTGACCACTGGTCATGACAAGAT
>CALKIR010000005.1 GCA_937995985.1 uncultured Alcaligenaceae bacterium | reverse complement strand
AAAACGCACCCTGAAATACAGGGTGCGTTTTTTGTGTCGTTCATGAGTATTACAGCATTCCTAATTGTAGGCGTGCTGATTCACTCATCATTTCACGACTCCATGGAGGATCCCAAACTAACTCTACGTGGGCATGGGTGACCCCTTGAATATTTAATACCTTTGCTCGGGCTTCTTCGGCAATAAAGATGCCCATACCGCAACCAGGAGCAGTGAGAGTCATGTCTATTTGCACATGAAAATCATCGGGCCCCTGCTGGCTGACCTCACACCGATAAACCAGACCCAAATTAACAATATCAACCGGTATTTCAGGGTCAAACACCTCGGTTAATACAACCCAGCATGCCTCTTCTACGGTTTTTTCCGTTGCTGGCTGTTCGGGAATAAAAGGCGGAATTTCCACCACCTCTTTGCCAATAGCATCCGCATCTACCCCCTCGATGCGATACATATTCCCTTCCACTACTACGGTATAGCTGCTACCTAGCTGCTGTGTGATGACGGCCTTGCAGCCTTTTTCTATGGTTACAGGCGTGCCATAAGGAACTGTCACCGCGGGGCAGTCTCGAGTAACAATAACCTCTTCGCGATTAAAATAACTCATTTGCTGACCTCTTTATTCGGTTTTTGCAACCTCATCGGTGCCATGAAGAGCATTGTGTAATGAATGCCAGGCTAGTGTGGCGCATTTAACGCGTACAGGAAACTCACGTACCCCTGAAAGAACCTCAAGCTTTCCTAAATCCATATCAGGATGCTCTTCTGTAAACATCTGGTGCATCGCCGTAAATAAGGCATCGGCCTGAGCTATGGTCTTCCCCTTTATAGCCTCCGTCATTAATGAGGCTGAGGCTTTAGAAATGGCACATCCTTGGCCGATAAACGCAACATCCTCTATCAATTGCTCATCATTCACTTTGAGGTAAATAGTGAGCTGGTCCCCACACAAAGGGTTGTGCCCCACTGCTTGATGTGTTGCATCTGCCAAATAGCGAAAATTGCGCGGATTACGATTATGTTCAAATATGACTTCTTGGTAGAGCTCGCGCAAATTACCAAAATCATCACTCATGACTGACTCCAAAAAGTTTCTGTGCTTTTTTCAAGCTGGCCACCAATGCATCCACATCGCTAAAATCATTGTAAAGCGCAAATGAAGCACGAGCAGTACCAGGGATGCCTAAACGAGTCATTAGTGGCATGGCACAATGATGCCCGGCCCGAATGGCGACCCCATCTGCATCCAAGATAGTGCCCAAATCGTGGGGGTGGATTTCATCCACTAAAAATGACACTACGGCCGCTTTATCCGGGGCTTGCCCTACGATGGTTAGCCCTGGTAGTTGCTGTAATTGCGCTTCAGCATACTGTAAAAGAGCATGCTCATGAGCACCTATTTTATCTAAGCCTATTGCTTGTACATAATCCAGTGCTGCGGCCAAGCCAATCGCCCCTGCAATATTAGGGGTACCTGCCTCAAAGCGCTGGGGCACAGGGGCATATGTGCTCTCTTCGAAGCTGACTGTATGAATCATATCCCCCCCTCCTTGCCAAGGAGCCATATGATTCAACACATCATATTTGCCATAAAGTACGCCTATGCCCGTTGGACCATAGATTTTATGCCCAGAAAACACATAAAAATCACAGTCTAGAGCCTGTACATCAACAGTCATATGGGCCACTGCTTGCGCCCCATCTACCAATACACAAGCCCCCACTTTACGAGCAGCTGCGATCATTTCTGCAACTGGGTTTACCGTACCCAATGCATTGGATACATGCACAATTCCAACAAAACGTGTGCGCTCGTTGAGCTGCTGATAAAACGCATCAAGATCAAGAGCCCCCGAATCCAGCACAGGCGCGACCTTAATAATGGCCCCGGTGCGTTGCGCAACTAATTGCCACGGAACAATATTTGAGTGATGCTCTAATTCCGTAAGAACAATCTCATCGCCTTCTTTGAGATTATTCATGCCCCAGCTATAGGCAACCAGATTAATACTTTCAGTAGTGCCGCGGGTAAAGACAATTTCTTGGGGACGCGCAGCATTTAAAAAATGCTGCACGGTCACCCGTGCCTGATCATACAGATCAGTGGCATATTGAGACAACCAGTGCACCCCGCGATGAATATTAGCATTGTAGGTTGAGTAAAACTTGGACTCAGCCTCAATAACCTGAATCGGCTTTTGGGTCGTTGCCCCATTATCTAAATAGACCAGGGGCTTGCCTCTAACTGATTGTTCAAAAATAGGGAAATCAGCACGCCGATTCAAGATCGGCTCACGTGCTGTGCTTGAAATGGCTAGGCTCATAATTGCTCCTGAGCAATTTCCAAACCACCCGGAAGGAGCTCTTGTACCCCTTTGGTGGCAGCTTTTTTGAGATGAGCGGGCTTGATGCGATCCAAGACTTCGGTAGCAAAGGCGTAAATTAATAAATCACGCGCTTGTTCGGCACCGATTCCTCTTGCTCGCAAATAGAACAGACTGTCTTCTTCGAGCTTACCTACGGTTGCGCCATGCGCACATTTCACATCATCTGCATAAATTTCAAGCTCAGGGCGAGTATCTGCACGGGCCATTTTGGCCAGCAACAAGCTATCAGAGCGCTGAATGGCATCTGTGCCGTCAGCTCCTTCAGCAACACGAATACGCCCAGTGAATACCCCTCTACCGCGATCGTCCATAATGCCGCGAAAATACTCATGGCTATGGCAATTAGGTACGTTATGGTTCATCACTGTATTGTGATCAATGTGGCGACGACCATCAACAAAGTACAAACCATTTAATAGGGCATAACCATGCTCGCCATTGAAATTAGTTTCTATTTCACTGCGCCCTAATGCGGCACCCAATGAAATAGAATGAGTCTCTACATGAGAGCTTGTTTCTTGAAACACTTGTAGGCCCGACAAATGCACACTGTGCTCATTTTCACGCTGCAAGCGCATATGAAAAAAGTTACCATGCGCCCCAACCCAAGCTCGACTCATGCTATTGTTCAGCCCCCCCTCTTGGGTAATGCTGACATGATGCTCTACTACTTTGAGGTGCGCATTATCTTCGAGATCAAAGATACTGCGACTAAAGCTTGCTACATTGGCTTGTGCATGAACATGCACAATATGCAAAGTCTCTGCTACTTTAACCCCTGCAGGAACATGAACGTAGATGCCTTGTGCAGCAAAAGCTAGATTTAAAGCCTGAGTGGTAAAGCCATCTGTAGCCTGCCCCCATTTATCTTGGATGCGTGCCTGCTGCGCTGCATCGGAACTGCTTAACAGCTCCTGAACGTTTATACAGGTCCCATTAGGATTAAATCCTTGGAAATCAGAGAGCTGTTCATCCAATCGACCATCGACAAAAACTGCCCAATGCCCTTGAGGATCAATGCTCTTGATTTGCTCAATTTGCGCCTCTACAGCAGCGCGGTCAAAATCATCTTGAGCCCACTCAAAGCTACGCTGCTCCATAGGCAACAGGGAAGTATGACGCCATGCCTCTATTTTGCGAGAAGGCCACCCCTCTGCTGCAAAACGTGCTAAAGCCTCTTGACGGAGCGCATTCACCCAAGGTTGAGTCTGTACGCGCTGCTCATGAGCATGCGCATAGCTTTTCACCCATGTTGGTAATGTGCTCATACCGTGGCTCCTTTCTGTGCTTGTTCTGCAATCCAGCCATACCCATGCTCTTCAAGCTCTTTAGCCAAAGAAGCATCCCCAGAACGAACAATGCGCCCCTTATAAATCACGTGCACAAAGTCTGGAACAATGTAGTCTAACAAGCGCTGATAGTGGGTAATGACTAGCATGGAACGTTCAGGAGAACGTAGTTTATTAACGCCTTCAGAAACCACACGCAGTGCGTCAATATCCAAACCGGAGTCGGTTTCATCTAAAATCGCTAACTTGGGCTGCAGCAAGGACATTTGCAAAATCTCATTGCGTTTTTTCTCGCCTCCAGAAAAGCCCTCGTTTACTGAGCGATGCAAAAACTCCTCTCGCATCTCAACCGCCTTCATTTCCTCTTTTGCTTGCTTGAGGAAATCAATAGCATCGAGCTCGGGCAATCCTTGCTCGCGACGCACAGCATTAACGGCTGTACGCAAGAAGTATGCATTGGATACACCTGGAATTTCTACAGGATATTGAAAAGCGAGGAAAATCCCCTTGCGTGCCCGCTCTTCTATATCCATTGCCAGGAGATCTTGGCCTAAGTACTCAACACTACCGTCCTCAATAACATAGTCTTCTCGGCCGGCTAACACTTGTGCCAAAGTACTCTTGCCTGAGCCGTTCGGCCCCATCAGCGCATGAACTTCCCCAGGTCTGACCTGTAGATCAACACCTTGTAAAATGGTTTTCCCGTCTACAGACGCTTTAAGGTTTTTAATATTTAACATTGAATCGTACTCCTTAACCAACACTGCCTTCGAGGCTGACCCCTAGTAAGTTTTGCGCTTCTACAGCAAACTCCATGGGCAATTCTTTAATGACTTCCTTGCAATAGCCGTTGACAATCATTGATACGGCATCCTCGGCACTAATGCCTCGTTGCATGGCGTAAAACAGCTGATCCTCACCAATACGGGATGCTGTTGCTTCGTGCTCTACATTAGCAGTGGGGTTCTGCACCTCAACTACAGGAAAGGTGTGCGCAGAACAGGTTTTACCAATCAACAGCGAATCGCACTGAGTAAAGTTGCGTGCATTGTCTGCAGTCGGGGCTACCCGCACAAGGCCACGGTAGGTATTTAAACCATGCCCAGCTGAAATCCCTTTGGAAATAATGGTGCTGGTGGTGTTCTTGCCAATGTGGATCATTTTGGTGCCTGTATCCGCCTGTTGACGGTGATTGCTCAGAGCAACTGAATAAAACTCACCTACCGAATCATCCCCACGCAATACCACGCTGGGGTATTTCCACGTAATGGCCGAGCCTGTCTCTACCTGAGTCCATGAAATATGAGAGCGGGCACCGCGACACTCACCTCGCTTGGTCACAAAATTGTAAATCCCCCCAACCCCATTCTCATCACCGGGATACCAATTCTGAACGGTAGAGTATTTAATCTTGGCATCATCTAAGGCAATCAACTCAACCACGGCTGCATGCAGCTGATTTTCATCTCGCATTGGTGCCGTACAGCCTTCTAGATAGCTCACGTATGACCCTTCTTCAGCAATGATCAGGGTTCGCTCAAACTGACCAGTGTCAGGTGAGTTGATACGGAAATAAGTAGATAGCTCCATGGGGCACTTGACTCCCTTAGGTATGTATACAAAGGAGCCATCAGAAAATACCGCTGAGTTTAAGGCGGCATAAAAATTATCACTTGGGGGAACTACAGTGCCCAAATACTTTTTAACGAGCTCAGGGTATTCACGTACAGCCTCTGAAAAGGAACAGAAAATAATACCTATTTCTTCGAGCTGCTTGCGAAAGGTTGTTGCCACAGACACCGAATCAAAAACTGCATCCACGGCCACACCCGCTAAGCGCTCCCACTCATGCAGCGGGACCCCAAGCTTTTCGTAAGTACGCAATAGCTCTGGATCAACCTCGTCCAAGCTCTTGGGACCATCTTCTTTGCTCTTAGGCGCAGCATAGTAACTGATGTCTTGGAAATCAATGGGAGGATACTCAACCACCGACCAAGTCGGAGGGGTCATTTCCAGCCACTGTTTATAAGCATTTAAGCGCCACTCGAGCATAAACTCGGGCTCTTTCTTTTTTGCAGAAATTAAGCGTATGGTGTCCTCATTTAAACCTTTGGGGATCACCACAGACTCAATATCGGTAACAAACCCCGCCTCGTATTTGCGATCGAGGAAAGAATCAAGGTGTTCGTTAACAGTACTCATTAGGATAACTCCACATTAGATGTGCTTGCACCACGCTGGTCTTGGGATGCGCCAGGTTGGTGTGTGAGTGGGTGTTCTGTGACTGTGGGGGTTAGCATATCCGCCACGCTGACATCTTCAAGAGTTCGGCGTACAATGTCACTAATTTGCTGCCAATTACTGCGTACTTGGCAATCAGACTCGACGGCGCAGGCCCCTGGCGTAGCGACACACTCGGTCAGGCCAAAAGGCTGGTCATCCAGTGCATCAATTATTTGCGCAATGCTGATTTCTGACGCGGGCCGTGCTAGGCTATAACCGCCATGAGCACCACGTGTACTGACTACAATATTGCTCTGATTGAGCAGCTTGAGCACTTTGCTCACTGTTGGCTGACCTAACCCAAGCGTTTGGGCCAATTCCGACGCACTAAATATGCGCCCTGGATCATTGCCCATATGCGTTAGGATGAGTGTGCCGTAGTCAATAATTTTGCTAATGCGCAACATAATATCCGCTAGCCGTTCCTGTTTAAATTACAGATATAGTACCTCTTTGGTACTGTTTAAGTCAAACCCTTATTTACAGACCGCCAGAACCTCCACTCTTTCTTATGAGCTTATCAAGCACGCATACTGATGATGTTGCTAGCCTGTTACAACGTTGTGCCCAAAAAGATCCAGGCAGCTTACGTACTCTCATTAATCTCCACGGCCCAACGCTCCACCGCTATGCGTGTGGGCTCTTTACCAAACCGCATGCCGAACAGCTCACCTTAGATAGTTTTGCTTTGGTTTGGCAACACGCTAACCTCTACCATCCTTCCCAAGGGGATGCTTTCGGGTGGATAGTATCTATTTTTCGCTATCGTTTAGCTCAAGCACTCGGCTCAACACGTTTCCAACGTGCTGTAGCTCCTTCTGTTGACCAACTCTTAAATACCTCTATTCCCGACTCTACTTTTATCAATGCTTTTCGGGGGTTATCTGCGATACAACAAAAATTACTGCTTGGACGGTATTTATTTGCTTGGGATACTGAACTCAGTAGGATGCATACCGATCTACCCAAAGAGGCTATTGAGCAACAAATTCAACATGCCTGTTATGAGCTGAGCTCCATGCTGGGCCCTTGGAAAAGCAATGATCTACGCTGGCAAGCCAATAATGCACTGGCCTGCATTGAGAGCTTACGTCCTCAAACAAATCAGGCAGCCCTTCAGCAGCAACGTCAGTCTGACCCAAATGCAATGGCAGACGCTCTGCGCTGGGAAGCTTTATGCGCGGACTGCTGTCAGTTTTTGCCTCGAGTAACTGTCAATGAACACTGGTTAAAGCAGCTGGAAACCCAGCTGGGTATACACTTCCCCCCTAACACCCCCCCACACTCTGCTTCTATCTCGACTGCCAATCATGTTTTAAAAAAAGAGGCTGTGGCTTTAGGAGCAGACCGTTCCCCCTCAGACAGCACGCAGCTCAGTCAGCTTAATACTGCACTTCATAAGCAACAACGAGCTACCAAACAGTGGAAACTATTTGCCTTAGTAAATTTAATTCTGATTTTGGGCTTATTAATAGGGTACTCCGTACCCAAACCCCCTCCGATAGAAATTATACAAATGGCCCCTCGGCTGGGAGCCGTTTTACAAGCTCCAGGTCACAGCGCAACCCCGGGTTGGGTGCTGAGCGTTGACCCTCAAGATCAGGTTTTATTAAGTCCGCTGGTGCCTACCGAGCTTAGAGACAATGAACAAGTACATCTGTGGACCAGATATCCCCATGATTCACATATACGCTCATTAGGACTTATCGATCCCAATCAGCCCGTGACCCTCACATCCGACGTCATTGGCTCGGTACAGGAGGGCCAATTGTTTGAAATGACTTTAGAGCAATCGGGGCGTGCTCAAACCAATGAGCCTCAGGGACCGATATTATTTATGGGTCGGGTCGTTCGCTTGGGGGCTTTCGATGAGGCCGCACCAGCAGCTTTCAATAATAATTAGGCCTGCTGATGATCCGCTGCATGCTTGTTAATAAAATACTGAATTTCAGTTTCAGTAAATCCTGCCTCGCGCCGAGCCTCTATGTTTAAGGGGCCTCTAAAGCGAGGAGCGCGGTATTCTTTGGCCAGACGCGGATATTTCTTCTCGGGATCTAGGGCATGCTGTGCACATGCCCACCGATACCAGCGGTTTCCAACCGCAACATGCCCGACCTCATCACGCAAAATAATATCCAAAATTTCGGCTGCAGCATGATCTCCTGCCTGAGCCAACTTTGCGCGCATCACTGGGCAGGCATCCAGACCTCTGGCCTCAAGGGTCCGCGGCACCATCGCTAAGCGAGCAATCAGATCATGGCGTGTGCGCTCTGCCATATCCCACAAGCCATCATGGGCTGGAAAATCACCATAAGAAAAACCCAAGCGCTGCAGGTGCTCATCGAGTAAGTTAAAGTGGTATACCTCCTCGTAGGCAACTTGTAACCAATCACCATAAAACTGTGTGGGCAGCGCTGCATAACGCCAAATAATGTCTAGAGCTAGATTAATGGCATTAAACTCTATATGTGCTAAGGCATGGAGAAGCGCCGCACGCCCCTCTACAGTATGCATGCTGCGTTGTTTGACTTGTCGCGGGTCAACTATTTGAGGACGCTCAGGACGACCAGGAATCCCCTGCTGGGGTTCAGCTATGACTATAGATTCCCCTACCGGCATCGACATTCGAGCATGCATGGCACGTACTGCCTGTGATTTTTCTTGAGGATCAGTCAATAACAAAGCAGCCAAGGCCTGCTCTCTAAGCGTTTGGGTCCCTACCGTCATAGCCTAGGTGTCAATGGTTACTTGTGTTAATACCTGAGTGAGTTCAGCCTCAATTGTGCTTAAATCACGTCTTAAACGCTGTAGCTCATCACCACTCAGACGTACGGCAGCATCTGGATTATGCTCTACAGCATGTGTATCTCCTAGCCTATTGCGGGCGCCATTAATAGTGAAGCCTTCATCGTACAATAGATGTCGAATACGGCGAATGAGCAATACCTCATGGTGCTGATAATATCGTCTGTTACCACGCCGTTTTACTGGACGCAATTGAGTGAACTCCTGCTCCCAATAGCGCAGGACATGGGGTTTCACCCCACAAAGCTCACTGACCTCACCAATAGTAAAATAGCGCTTGGCTGGAATAGGTGGCAAATGTACTTGCTCATCTGATTGACTCATTGATTAACCCCCGCCCTCAACTGCAGATTTAAGTTTCTGACTGGCTTGAAAAGTAACGACTCGACGCGCAGAGATTGGAATCTCTTCGCCCGTTTTGGGATTTCTCCCTGGCCGAGGAGGCTTATCACGGATGGTGAAATTGCCAAACCCTGATATCCGCACCTCTTTACCTTGCTCAAGGCTATTGCTGATTTCTGCATAAAAAGCATCTACCAACTCTTTTGCCTCGCGCTTGTTTAAGCCCACACGCTCAAACAAGATATCCGTTAAACCCGCCTTGGTTAGCGTACGATTTTCTACCGTCATGCTATCCCCTTATGCGCGTAAACGCGCGTTGAACTCTTTTTCTAATGCATTAAATAATAATTTCATGCATTCATCAACCTGCTCATCAGCCAGGGTCTTTTGGGCATCTTGTAACCAAAAACGCATTGCTAGACTGTGCTCGGCCTCATCCTCGCCTTCTTTCCATATGTCAAAAACACGAAACTCTTGAACAAGTGCTAAGTCATCATGCTGCTCAATTGTTCGAGTAATACAATCTAGCACCTCTTGATAGCTCACCTGAGTACTGAGCCAAAAGGCCAGATCTCGTTGTACCACAGGTTGACGCGAAATAATCCCTGCTGGAGTATACAAGGCCTTTTTAAGGAGCGGCTCAAGATCCAGTTCAAATAAGATAGGCGCGTGAGATAGTTCAAAGCTGCGTACCCACTGAGGGTGCAACTCTCCCATGAAACCAATAGTTTTATTATCCAACTCTATGCGTGCACTGCGCCCTGGGTGCAAAGCCGGATGCTCTGCTGCAATGAATCGGCTCCGCTTTAAGCGATGGCCTAAAATAGCCTCTACATCTGCTTTTACATCAAAAAAATCAACGCGGCGGGTCGCCACTCCCCACTGCTCACTCAAGGCCTCTCCCCAAGCTGCTCCTGCTAAGCGCATAGGCTGATTTACTCCAGCCACGGTGAGGGGGCCATCTTGAACCTGCTCATCACGCCAAAATACTCGGCCAATTTCAAACAGACGTATCCTATTCTGACGCCGACGTGCATTATATTGAATATTATGTACCAGCCCGCCCATCAAAGAACTGCGCATCACGGACAAATGGCTGGCAATAGGATTAAGCAAACGGATAGGGTTACTATTGCCGCTCAGCTGCTTTTCCCACTGCTCATCCACAAAAGAAAAATTAATAACCTCTTGATAATCAAGAGCAGCGACTAAGGCACGCAGCTCATGGGCACTGACCGTTTCCTCCGAGGGCACATGGATAGTGGTACGGGCCACAGGTAATTCATCAGGAATTTTCTCAAAACCAATGATGCGCGCAACCTCTTCAATGAGATCCTCTTCGATATTAATATCAAAGCGGTAACTGGGCGCAATCACATAAAAGGTGCCCTGCTCTTCACGATAGGTAAACCCTAGTGCATCAAAGCAAGACTTAATCTCGTCAATAGAAACAGAAATACCTAATATTTTTTCACAGCGCTCATGGCGCAGCATGATCTCTTTCTGGGTCGGTATTTCTAAAATTTGATCATCAATGGGCCCCACCTCACCGCCGCAAATCTCTACAATCAGCTGGGTCATTCGCTCTAAATGCTCCACAACTGTTGCAGCGTCAACGCCTCGTTCAAAGCGATAGCTGGCCTCAGATTGAAACTTTAATTCACGCGCGCGGCCACGAATGGACTCTGGCCACCAAAATGCTGATTCAATATAAATATTACGTGTTTGTGTGGTGACTGCACTTTGCTCACCGCCCATGATCCCTGCCAAGCTTTGAGGTGTGCCCTGCGAACAAATCACTCCAAAATGAGGGGTTAGGCTGACCTCTTGGCCATTGAGCAATACAAGCTGCTCCCCCTCTTTGGCCCAGCGTACCTCAAGCTCCGAACCTAATTTATCTAAATCAAAGACATGGGTAGGACGACCCAACTCAAGCAATACATAATTCGATATATCCACCAATACTGACAATGAACGCTGCCCTGCACGCTCAAGGCGCCGCACCATCCAATCAGGAGTGGGAACAGAGGCATCAACATTACGGATAATTCTGCCGGCAAAGCGACCGCATAAATCACTATTTACTACCCGAACCGGCAAAACCTCGTGATGATCAACAGGCACTGGGCTAAATGAGGGTAGATGTAACTCGGCCTTTGTAAGCGCAGCCACCTCTCGAGCAACCCCAAGGATGGATAAGCAATCTGCGCGATTGGGTGTCATTTTGACCTCAATAATGTACTCATCAAGGTCCAAATAGTCTCGGAGACATTGTCCCACTGGAGCATCAGCGGGTAATTCAAGCAATCCTGACGCATCCTCGTCAATCCCTAGCTCTTGAGCTGAACACAGCATACCGTGCGAGGCAACCCCGCGCATTTTAACTGGTTTAATTTTAAAGTTGCCAGGCAACACAGCCCCTGTCTTGGCTAAGGGCGCTTTAAGGCCCACCCGCGCATTAGGTGCCCCACATACAATTTGCACCCATTCAGCCTCACCACAATCAACCATGCACACACGCAATCGGTCTGCATCAGGATGAGGATCCACTGATTTGATTTCAGCAACCACCACTTGCTCAAAGGCAGGAGCGGCAGGAATGTACTCCTCAACCTCCAAGCCGGCCATAGTTAACTTATGGCATAAAGTATCAGTATCTATTGAGGGATTGACGAAAGAACGTAGCCAAGACTCTGGAACAAACATTTTGATGCTCTTTTTTTGGGTAAGTAGATGAAAGTGCTCAGTATAAAAGGCCTAAGTATTAAACTGCCTCAAGAAACGCAAATCACCGTCAAAAAACTGGCGCAAGTCGTTTACCCCATACCGCAACATGGTTAAACGCTCGATACCTGAACCAAAAGCAAACCCAACATAGCGCTCAGGATCAAGGCCATAATTGCGTATGACGTCGGGATGGACCTGACCAGCCCCTGATATTTCCAACCATTGTCCTTTATTAGGCCCTGTTTGAAACATTAAATCAATTTCAGCAGATGGCTCGGTAAAAGGAAAGAATGAAGGTCGGAAACGCACTATCAGATCATCACTTTCATAAAAACTGCGCAAAAAGTGGGTATATACCCCTTTTAAATCAGCAAAGGAAATATTTTCTGCAACCCATAGGCCCTCAACCTGATGAAACATGGGAGAGTGCGTGGCATCACTGTCAACCCTAAAGGTTTTACCTGGCGCAATTACCTTAATAGGAGGCTGATGCGAGCGGGCATAGCGTACCTGCATCGGACTAGTATGGGTGCGCAGCAACAAAGGCAAGCCCTGTTTATCTTGGATATCTACATAAAAGGTGTCTTGCATCGAACGCGCCGGGTGATCTTCGGGATTATTAAGTGCGGTAAAATTGGTCCAATCATCTTCTATTTCAGGACCATCTGCTACATCAAAGCCCATTGATCTAAAGATTGCCTCTATGCGCTGCCAAGCCAAAATAACTGGATGCACCCCTCCTAAGCGACTACGCCCTCGCCCAGGCAAGGTGACATCAATGGTCTCAGCTGCTAAACGCTGTGCCATTTGCTCTTGGGCTATGGCTTCGCGACGCTCTTCTAGTAGCGCCTCAATGTGACGTTTAAGTTGATTAATGGCGGCACCTTGGGTACGCTTCTCTTCGGCGCTAAGCTTGGCCAGCCCACGTAACATCTGGGTGATTTCGCCATGACGCCCGAGAAATGCCGCTTTTTCATTTTCAAGAGCCGCGCTATTAGAAGCTTGCGCAAATGCTTGCTTGGCGCGCTGCAAAATATCCTTTGCCTGTTCTGTCATTTTTCGACCATTTAAACAACAAACGGAGCTATAGCAGCTCCGTTTGTATCATCATCAGATAGCCATTAATATACTGTGCACGGCACAGTACCAACTAAGCCGCTAGTGCTGCTTTTGCTTGTTCGACTATCGCGCTAAACCCAGCTTTGTCATTCACAGCCATATCAGCGAGGACCTTGCGGTCTAGCTCGATATTAGCCTTGTTTAAACCAGCAATAAACTGGCTGTAATTGATTCCTTGCTCACGGCAAGCAGCGTTAATACGTGTAATCCAAAGAGAACGGAAGACACGTTTGCGGTTGCGACGGTCACGATAGGCATACTGACCTGCCTTCATAACAGCCTGTTTGGCAACACGATAGACGCGACTGCGACGACCGCGGAATCCTTTGGCTTGTTTTAAAACCTTTTTATGACGTGCACGGGCGGTAACACCACCTTTTACTCTAGGCATTGTTTGGCTCCTTAAGCGTTAGGCAACATTGATTTGACAGCTTGGACATCAGCAGCATGTACATTCACTGCCCCTCTGAGCTGACGCTTTCTCTTGGTGGACTTTTTGGTCAGGATATGACGCTTGAATGCTTGACCACGCTTAATAGAACCGCTACCGCGCACACGAAAACGCTTGGCAGCGCCTTTACGAGTTTTCTGTTTGATCTTTGCCATGATAATACCTATAAAGTCATGCCACTAGGTGGTTGCCGTTGCAGCAACTCTTTTTTCACCTAAAAAGCACTTGTTGTTTTTCCAGAGAGGTACAATCAATACCACGTAACTGCAAAAACGAGATAGATTATAGACTTAATGCCAAGCATTTGTCCAGATACATTGCTTTAGCCCCTCAAGATTTGACTCTATTAGCTGCGTAACGGTTGTCGTAACTGTATTGCACTCAGAATATGATGTGGTTGTATGTGCTCACACCCTTCCCTATCAGCCAAGGTCCGCGCTAAACGGCGTAGTGCATGTTGTACTCGAGTTGACCAATGCCAACGCTGCACAGCCTTTTGTAACAAAGCACGCCCCTGCGCACATAAAGCAGCGTAAGCATCTAGGTCCTGAGCAGCCAAATGCGCATTTAAGCACCCTTGCCGATCTCTTTGTAACTGATGAAGCCAAGCAATACGTGGGCGCAGTTGTGCCGAAGCCTGTGCCTGTGGTTGGTTAGCTTGATGTTCAGATTCTGGATTTAATGTAATACAAATATCAATGCGGTCTAAAATTGGTCCCGAGATTTTTTCTAAATAACGATTTCGCGCAGCTTGACTACAGCGACAAAGATGCAAGGGATGCCCCCAATTGCCACAAGGACATGGATTCATCGCTGCTACTAATTGAAATCGAGCAGGAAATAATAACTGCCGCACCGAACGAGAAATAAGTATCTGTCCTGTTTCTAAGGGCTCCCGCAAAGCTTCTAGAGCACTGCGCTCGAACTCCGCTAACTCATCCAAAAACAATACCCCATGATGGGCTAAACTAATTTCCCCAGGATGAGGAAAGCTCCCTCCTCCTATTAATGATGTGCGTGTAATTGAATGATGAGGGGCTCGGTAAGGAATGCTGCCATAAAAAGAGGAGACATTACCTTGCCCCGCTCCATATAGCTCATTGATAGCGGCCACCTCTAGTTGCTGCCATAAATTTAGCTGCGGCAATAAGGTGACTAAACGTTGAGCCAGCATACTCTTGCCTACACCTGGTGGGCCTACCATTAGCATACTGTGCCCACCAGAGGCGGCTACCTCAAGGGCCTGACAAGCAAGTGCTTGTCCACGCACTTCGGATAAGCATGGCCCGTCAAGATTACGCTCTAATTGCTGGTCCCGTCCCCCCCTAGTCTGCGCAGAGCTATTAATCATGCTCAACGAGCCCTCCCCTCGTAAATAACGCACTACTTCTGCCAAGCTTGTGCCCGCTAAAATATCGATTACTGGCACACTAGACAAGCGCTGGGCATTATCTATAGGTATTATCAAAGTGGGAATGGGCGCAGCAGTCCTGCTAGACAGATCGGCATAGCCATTTTGCCTATCCGGCAACGCCTGCACTAAGCTTAAGGCAGTGGCTAAACAACCAGGTGTTGGCAATAAAGCACCTGTTAATGACAGCTCTCCAAGAAAATAAAGGTGGGAAATATCGGGAGGAGCTGCCTGAACCTGAGTCTGAGCAATTTGACCAGAAGCCAGCAAAATCCCTAATGCAATAGCTAAATCAAAACGCCCGGAAGCCTTTGGCTGATCAGCTGGGGCTAAATTAACGGTAATACGAGCTGCAGGAAAATCATAGCCACTGCTCAAAATAGCAGAGCGAACACGCTCGCGACTTTCTCGAACCCCCGTATCTGGCAACCCTACAATATTAAACGCTGGTAACCCTGGTCCAATATGAACTTCAACACTGATATGCTGAAACTGTAAGCCTAGTAAATTACCGCTATTAACAACAGCAAGTGACATCAACACCCCCCTATCTCACCATAACAATCAGGCCCCAAGCGCCCTGCTTGGAGCCTGTTGCACTGTAATTATTATGATTAAAGAGATAAAGGTGTGCGCATTACTTGGATAAAAATAGCTTAGGCATAAATTTGCCTACTCAGCGTCTTGATCACCCATTGCTTTTTTTTGTGCTGCTTGTTCCAATGCTGTTACCCGTTCTTCAAGCACCTGTATACGCTCTAAAGCTCGCTCGAGTAACGCAACCTGTGTATCAAACTCCTCGCGAGTAATCAGATCCATTCGGGCAAAAGTCTGAGTCATCAATGCGCGGATATTTTTCTCTAAATCTGCAGCAGGACTTTTAGCAATCAGATCTGAAATGCCGCGTTGTATGTCATTGATCCAATCAGTATTACGTGATTCCATAGTGGCCTCTCTTATTTGTTGTGGTTTCCTTAGTGTATAAAAAAATGACCACGTGATGTGGTCATTTTTCATCGCTTAATAAAAAGCATGATGATTATTTGCCAACAGCATCCTGTATGGCTTCATCTGCCTTTCTGGCCCCTTTCTTAATGGCCTCACCAGCACTTTCAAGCGCACCAGCGGTTGCATCCTTGGCCTGTTCTGCCTTTTCCATGAGCTTATCACCCAAGGCCTCAGCATCATCTTTGACCATTTCTGCATCGTCTTTAGCAACCTCTTTGGCCTTTTCTGCTTTTTCATCTAGGTTATCCGCAGCGGCT
Organism: uncultured Alcaligenaceae bacterium; assembly: GCA_937995985.1. Lineage (GTDB taxonomy): Bacteria > Pseudomonadota > Gammaproteobacteria > Burkholderiales > Burkholderiaceae_B > Paenalcaligenes. Next base: position 131 of record CALKIR010000005.1, on the reverse strand, counting down.
TTGGTCTCAGCCTTTGCTGCAGCTGCTTTTTCATCAGCCTCCTTGACTTTTTCCTCGGCTTTCTCAGCTAATTCTTCAGCTTTATCCTGAGTTTCCTTAGCTTTTTCATCGATTTTTTCCTTAGCCTCTGC
>CALKIR010000004.1 GCA_937995985.1 uncultured Alcaligenaceae bacterium | reverse complement strand
TGACTGTGCATCACGAGGTGTCTATGTTATGGTATATAAATACATATAATGAAAGGTTTTCATATGGCACTACTTGGCTGGCTCAATCAGCACCTGAGCTTGAGCATTCCGCTTTTTTTGATTTTAGGGTTTATTTTTGGCCTGAGCTTTGATGCTCAATTTTTGCTCTACGCTATCTCACCTCTGACCTTGATTATGATCTATCCCATGATGGTTGGGGTGCGGTTACGTCAATTATTTCAACCTGGCGGCAATGAGGTTCAAGGCTGGGCGCTGGCAGTTAATTTTATTTTGATCCCCTTAGTTGCTTATGGACTAGGACGGGTCTTTTTTAGTCAAGAGCCTACCCTGGCATTAGGTCTTTTATTGGCAGCCCTTTTGCCCACTAGTGGCATGACGATTTCCTGGACGGGTTTTGCCAAGGGCAATATACCTGCCGCCATTAAAATTACTATTATCGGCTTGTTTCTCGGGTCCGTACTCACCCCCTTTTACGTGCAGTTTTTACTAGGTGCTCACATACCGATGGAGTTAGGCCTTATTTTTAAACAGATTATTCTTTTTATTGCAGTGCCTTTGGGTGCGGGCCAACTCACACGCTATTGGCTTATCAAAAAATATGGGCAGCAAACCTTTCAAAAACAAATTGGGCCTAAATTTCCGCGATTTTCTACCCTAGGAGTGCTGGGTATTGTCTTTGTAGCGATGGCACTCAAAGCACAAGACTTTATGCAATCACCAACCTTGATTATTCAGCTTTTAATCCCTACCGTACTTTTGTACGCAATCAACTACTTGCTAAGCAGTCTCATTGCTAAACGGTTCCTTAATTATGGTGATGGAGTTGCCTTGGTATTTGGCACGGTGATGCGTAATCTCTCTATCGCCTTGGCACTGGCTATGACGGCCTTTGGTGCCGCAGGCACTCAAGCCGCTTTACTCATTGCTCTGGCTTATGTCATACAAGTACAGTCTGCAGCGTGGTATGTGCGCTTTTCTAAACGTTTTTT
>CALKIR010000003.1 GCA_937995985.1 uncultured Alcaligenaceae bacterium | reverse complement strand
CCAATGGTGCCAACGTTGACGTGCGGTTTAGTCCGTTCAAACTTTTCTTTTGCCATGATTTATCCCATCTATGTTTCAAGAAAACAAAATTTAGTACCTGCGCCCATAGGCACAGGTACCGCCTTGTTATTGACTGCTACGTGCGCTGATAATTTCTTCGGCAACATGAGCAGGAGCCTCAGCATAACGCTTGAACTCCATGCTGTAGGTTGCGCGACCTTGAGTCTGCGAACGTAGGCCAGTGGAATAACCGAACATCTCAGCCAGAGGCACCTCGGCCTTAATGAGCTTTCCACCACCAGGAATGTCTTCCATACCCTGCACCATACCACGGCGGGAAGACAGGTCACCCATAACAGTACCTGCGTACTCCTCGGGTGTTTCTACCTCGACAGCCATCATTGGCTCAAGCAATACGGGATCAGCCTTGAGCATCCCCTCTTTGAAAGCCATAGAAGCTGCCATGCGGAATGCGTTCTCGTTAGAGTCTACATCGTGATAAGACCCAAAGAACAGCGTTACTTTTACGTCAACTACTGGATATCCTGCCAACACCCCAGAAGGTAGGGTTTCCAGAATACCACGCTCGACGGCAGGGATGTATTCGCGAGGAACCACACCCCCTTTAATCTCATCTACAAACTCAAACCCGCCACCTGCCTCTAGAGGCTCGAGCTTGAGTACTACGTGACCATACTGACCACGACCACCGGACTGGCGAATAAACTTGCCCTCGACCTCAGGACATACGGAGCGAATAGTCTCACGGTATGCCACCTGAGGTTGACCAATATTGGCATCTACCTTGAACTCTCGGCGCAAGCGATCCACCAATACCTCTAAGTGCAGCTCACCCATTCCAGAAATAATGGTTTGACCAGACTCCTCATCAGTAGTGACTCGGAAAGAGGGGTCTTCTTGGGCCAAACGGGACAATGCCACACCCATTTTCTCTTGGTCTGCTTTGGTCTTAGGCTCTACGGCCTGAGAAATAACAGGCTCGGGGAACTCCATACGCTCTAGCACAATGTGATGATTGGCATCACACAGTGTATCCCCGGTCGTTACATCGCGCAGCCCCACTACAGCGGCAATATCTCCAGCAACTAACTCGTTTAGCTCAGCGCGGTTATTGGCGTGCATCTGCAAAATACGACCAATACGCTCACGCTTTTGCTTAACGGGGTTATACACAGTATCTCCGGAGCGCAATACACCAGAATAGACCCGTACAAAGGTCAGCTGACCAACAAAGGGGTCTGTCATGAGCTTAAAGGCCAATGCGGACATGGGCTCTTTGTCATCGGCCTTGCGGCTGACCAGCTCACCGTCATCTGCCTGCCCTTGAACAGGTGGAATGTCTACGGGTGAAGGCATGTAATCGATGATGGCATCCAACATGCGCTGTACCCCTTTGTTTTTAAAGGCGGTACCACACAACATGGGCTGAATCTCGCCAGCCAAGGTGCGCAAGCGCAGACCTTTGTTGAAATCCTCTTCGCTCAAATCGCCCTCTTCGAGGTACTTATCCATGAGCTCTTCGTTGGCTTCAGCAGCTAACTCAAGGAGGTTTTCACGCCATTCCTGGGCCTCATCAAGCATATCTGCGGGGATGTCTTGGTATTCAAAATTGATACCATAGTTTTCATCTTCCCAGATGATGGCCTTCATTTTGATCAAATCAACTACCCCTTTGAACTCCTCTTCGGCGCCGATAGGCAACACAATAGGAGCGGGGTTGGCCTTGAGTCGCTCTTTGAGCTGCTCATAGACCTTGAAAAAGTTAGCACCGGTACGGTCCATCTTGTTGACGAACAGCATGCGCGGCACATTATATTTGTTGGCCTGACGCCAAACAGTTTCAGACTGAGGCTGAACACCACCAACAGAACAATACACCATGACAGCGCCGTCAAGGACACGCATGGAACGCTCAACCTCAATGGTGAAATCCACGTGACCGGGCGTATCAATAATGTTGATACGGTGCTCAGGATAGTCACCGGACATACCACTCCAGAAGGCAGTGGTCGCTGCAGAAGTAATAGTAATTCCGCGCTCTTGCTCCTGCTCCATCCAGTCCATAGTGGCGGAACCCTCGTGAGTCTCGCCTAGCTTGTGGCTAACACCTGTATAGAACAGAATTCGTTCCGTAGTTGTGGTCTTACCCGCGTCAATGTGGGCGGAAATACCAATATTACGGTAGCGCTCGATAGGAGTTTTGCGAGCCATGATAAATATATCCTTTGATTACCAGCGGAAATGGCTGAAGGCTTTGTTGGCTTCGGCCATTCTATGAGTGTCTTCACGTTTGCGCATTGCACCACCACGGCCTTCTACGGCATCCAACAATTCGTTGGCCAAGCGTAACACCATGGATTTTTCACTGCGGCTTTTCGCCGCCTCACGCAACCAGCGCATCGCCAAGGCAGTGCGTCGCACAGGACGAACCTCTACAGGCACTTGATAATTAGCGCCCCCTACACGACGGCTCTTTACCTCAACAACAGGCTTAATATTATTAATGGCGGTATTAAACACCTCGAGAGGATCCTTGCCGGTTGTTTCCTCGATGTGACTTAATGCACCATACACAATGCGCTCGGCAACAGCTTTTTTGCCAGAGAGCATCACAACGTTCATAAACTTAGCGACATCTACGCTGCCATAAATAGGATCAGGCAGAATTTCTCTTTTGGGTACTTCGCGACGGCGAGGCATGATAACTTCCCTTGTGACAATTCAGTTGAACCGCGTTTCACGGCCATGATCACCCATCATGAGTGACCCCTTACATGCCTATACACTGGTATAGGCTGCACGGAGGGCAAATCAGACAAACTGACGACTAGAAACGTAACGAAAAATTTAATGGATTATTTGGGGCGCTTGGCACCGTACTTGGAGCGCGCCTGCTTCCGATCTTTGACCCCTTGAAGGTCTAGCGCACCACGAACAATGTGATAACGCACACCGGGCAAGTCCTTGACACGACCGCCCCGAATCAATACAACGGAGTGCTCTTGTAAGTTGTGCCCCTCACCGCCAATATAGGAGATTACCTCGTAGCCGTTGGTAAGACGCACACGCGCAACCTTACGCAAGGCGGAGTTTGGCTTTTTGGGGGTGGTGGTATAAACACGGGTACATACCCCGCGGCGCTGCGGACTATTCTCTAGGGCCGGGCTTTTGCTGCCAGGACGGGATAGAGAACGTGGCTTGCGCACTAACTGACTGATAGTTGGCATAACCTCGACGTTTCCTTTTACGTTGCTAATTTTGGAACTGTGAAGCCCACTGACGCCCTCATGACGATAGAAAGTACGTAGTGGCGTTTACTGGGCGATTTACATAACCGCCCTTTTATGCCTATAGCATACGTAAAAAAGAGCGGTCGAAAGACACTAAGGCAGCACATCCCGATGATGTTTCAGTGACGACTCAGCACAACAACCGGTAAAGCTGTCGCCAGGTGCAAATAAGCTCATAGACCAAGCGCACAGATGTCAGACTCGGGGCTACCCAGTGTGCAAAACATGCAAAAGCCAAAAAGGCTTTTATAGTAAGCGAGTAAATATAACACGAAGAAAGCCCCAAAGCAATGATCCTTTAGGCTTTATGCAGCCTTTTTATAACGAAAACCTCCCACTCATGCATAGTTCAAATGTTAACAATAGGAAAAATAATATTCAGCACAGTATAATGAACCACGATGACTCACTTACAGATAAATAGAAAATGCATATAGCAATATTAGAAGACGATCTTAGCCAAGCCGAATACATGAGCATGGCCCTGCAGAAACTCAATTACCAATGCACTGTTTTTCACGTCGGTAAAGACTTAATGCAGCAACTGGCTAAAAATCATAACTTTAATCTGATTATTCTTGACTGGGAGCTTCCTGACGTCAGTGGTCTAGATGTTTTGCATTGGTTACGGTCGAATTTGGGCTATGCCGTTCCTGTTCTATTTGTCACCAGTCGCACCAACGAAGAAGATATAGTGACCGGCTTACAAGCAGGTGCAGATGATTACATGTGCAAACCGGTCAAAGAAAATGAGCTCCTTGCACGCATCCAAGCTTTGCTGCGTCGTGCTAACCCTATTAGCCAGTCCAATGAGGCTTTTGATTTTGGCCACTATCATATTGATCCGGTAGCAGCAACCATTTCCTTGCGCGGCCAAGTAGTCGAGCTGGCACCCAAAGAGTACGAGCTTGCTTTGTTGCTCTTTAGAAATCCTGGGCGCTTATTCTCCCGTGATGTTTTGAGCACAGCCGTCTGGAATAGAGAGATTCCTCCCACCTCGCGGACCTTGGATACTCATTTATCCAATATTCGTCGCAAATTACAAATCCGTCCAGAAAACGGAGTGCGTTTAAATGCATCCTATGCATTGGGCTATCGATTAGAGTCGTTATTGGACTCTCCCGAAGCTGTGGAGTCTACCAAAGACTAATCTGTGCCTATGCAGTTTGCTGCATGATTGTTTTGTGTTCGCTATTTCGTTCTTTACCAATTTGATCATACCGAGTGCCAATGATTGGTACTACTCTAGATAACGCCAAAGCAATGAAACAACATCCTCGTACTTGTGCGCCCGGCTTCCAACTATTTGCCTTTTGGCAGGCATTGTGTTTGTTTTTTTGCTTTTTTTTTATAGGCCTGCCTAGCTTTGCCCAACCCATGGGTGCAGAGCAAGACATGTTTACCTACCGAGTACAGCCCAATGACACTCTGAGTGATCTTGCTGAGCTGTATACCCTCAATAGAAATAATTGGCAGGTATTACAATCCCTCAACCAAATCGAGGACCCTCGTCGTCTTCCTATTGGCAAAACTCTTAATATTCCCTTTTCTCTTATTCCAGTCCACCCCACCACTGCTGCTTTGACTCATATACAAGGACGCGTGCTGCTCAATGATCAGCCCGCAACCCTACAAAGCTCCATCCAAGCTGGGGATCGGATACAAACTGGACAAAATAGTTTTGCAACAGTGCGCTTAAACGATCAAAGCAGCCTTTCCATCCCTGAAAATACCCAAATTCTATTTCAACAAATTAATGAATTCCAAGGCACTCCCATTGCGGATGTGATCTTTATGCTCGAAGAAGGCACCGTAGAAACCAATGCAGACCCAGAGCAGCGCGGGGTGGGACGCTATGAAATACACACTCCTATTAGCATCACAGGTGTACGAGGCACGAAAATGAGAGTACGGGCCGATGCCCATACAACCCGTACCGAGCTCATTGATGGGCGCGCCCATATTCAGGGCTCAACCCTTACCCCAAAAATGTTAAACCCTCGCCAAGGAGCGGCATTAGATACTGAGGGAAATGTATTCATCACCAATCTATTAGAGGCACCTCGTATTCAAGAAAGCACGCGTTCCCCAGGCCATTTACAAGTTTCCCTTACTCCTGTGGACGGTGCCAGCCACTATATCGCCCTTATTGCCGCCGATCCGGATGGCCAACAAATTATTGGCCAGCAAAGCAGTACAGAACCCAATCTGAGCTTAGCTGCGGTACAAGCCGGCACTCATTATGCCTTTATCCGTGCAGTAGATGCCAATGGGTTTATGGGCCTAGATACCATGATCGATTTCCCTGGACATCGGGTTTTACTAGACCGTTCGGGTCAACCTATACGAACCCGCTTTGGTCATGTAGTATTAAGCGGACTGCCTTGATTACTTTATGCGTCGTCTATGGTTTAGAAAAATCCTTAGCCTCGGCCCAACTAGCGCATTTGCTACTCAAATACGCCGCGATAGTTGGTGGGTGGCTTTTTGGTTGGTCCTATTTGTAGTCATTCTGAGTTATATCAGCCCACGCATTCCTCTTGAGCGGCTTGATAATATTATTTATGACTTTCAACTACGATTACAGCCTCCCTCAAGCACAGCCAAAGAGGCCCCCATTGCGCTCATCATTATTGATGACCAAAGTCTAAAAGCGCTCGGGCACTGGCCTTGGCGCCGCAAAGTCTATGCAGAGCTATTAACCCATCTACAAGAAGCCAAAGCAGTTGGTATTGACCTTTTATTTACCAGCAGCAACCCGGCCTATCCGGATGATGACACCGTTCTTGCCCAAGCCATCCGAAATCACGGCCGCGTTATTTTACCTGTCTATATAAATCGCAGTGGTTCTCTTGAACAGCCCATCAAGCCCCTGACTGATGCAGCAGCGGCCTTAGGCTTTATCAACATTCAACCGGACTCGGACGGGGTAGTGCGCCATATTAAGCTCTTTCATGACCTCTGCTCACCGCAACAACATCAGGCACCGGGGCTACATCGCTTAACCTCACAGGGCCACTCCTGCTCTCATACAGACCCAAGCAATTCAACACAAACCAAAAAGAGCAATACCATTAGCCATTTTTCTACTGCCCTGTTATCCGTCACCGATGATGCTCCTCTTTTACAGAACTTTGGCGAACATTACAAAATCCCTCATTTAATCCCCTTCAGTGGTCCCTTCGGTAGCTTTCCTACTTATTCTTTTGCCAAAACCCTCAATGGAGACTATCCTCCTGAAACCTTTAAGAACAAATACGTACTCATTGGGGCTTGGAGCAGCGGACTGGGTGATTATTACCCTACCCCCTTTTCAAGCACTGAAAATACCAGCATGTCTGGGGTAGAAATATTAGCTAACGCAACCAATAACTTATTAAACCTCCATTGGATCCATAAAACCCCAAACTGGATCACCGCCTTGGCTAATATTTTGCCTGTACTATTTATTTGCGTTAGCCTGCGCCAACTCTCCCCTCGCTACGCTTTTTTTGGCACCTCTTTAGTCATTGTTATTTTATTTATTGGCAACTGGCTCTTACTGCATATTTTTCATTTATGGATTCCCATAGGCAGCGCTTTAATTGGCTCTATTATCTCTTATCCTCTATGGTATTGGCGCAGCCAAGAAACAGTATTACGTTATGTAGATAAACAACTCTCTGAACTGCGCCAGCACAACCCAGGACTCAGTCAAGCCTTGGATATTTCTGAGGTCCAACTGACCCTCCCCGCGCGGCTCAACCACCTCTATAAGTCCATAGAGTTATTACGCGAAGCAGAACAGCGCCGGGTAGAAACCCTAAACTTTATTTCTCATGATATGCGCGCCCCACAAAACTCTATCTTGGCACTGGTAGAGGTAGAACGGCAGCGCGATCAGCAGCTTCAAAACAATGAGCATGAACAATTCTATCAACGCCTTGAGCACTATGCTTCTAACACCTTGAATTTGGTCGATGATTTTATTGATTTTGCTCGAGTGGAAAGCTCTGCCTTTGAACTAAGCCCTTTAGTATTAAATGATTTACTTACCCAAGCCATTGATGATATTTGGGCAGTTGCCACTAAAAAGAACATCACTGTTCATTATCAAGATCCTGAAAAAATTATCTGGATTCAAGGGCACCAATCTTTTTTACATCGTGTTCTGACCAATTTATTAGATAATGCGGTCAAATATAGTCCCTCTCATACCTCTATATTTGCCTCTTTAACCACTCAAAAAGATCAGGCGCTTATCCGCATTCAAGACCAAGGATGGGGAATCCCTGAACAAGAATTAGAGCATATTTTTAGTGCCTTTAAGCGCTTTCATACTGAACATGCCGATAACCCAAAGGGTACGGGTCTTGGCCTTGCTTTTGTCCATACCGTCATTGAACGTCACCGTGGCCGTATTGAAGTAGAAAGTACTGTAGGCCAAGGCACTACCTTTACTATTTATCTGCCTATCATTTATTAAGAACGATAATGACTGTCTTAGTTATCTACATAAAAAAGGCCTGAAGTAAAACTTCAGGCCTTTTTATTGATGCTCACAATATCGGTTTAGGACTCATCCTCAGCAGCATCCTCGGCACCGGCCTTTTCTGCTGGCTCAACCTCATCCTTAAATGGATTTTCCTGAGCTCGAGCAACCTGTCTTTCTTGCATCTGCATGCGCTCTTTTTCCTGTCGGGCCAGATGATAAGCCATCCCTGTACCAGCAGGTATTAAGCGACCTACAATCACGTTTTCCTTAAGACCGCGCAACTCATCACGCTTGCCCATAATGGCCGCCTCGGTCAATACTCGAGTGGTCTCTTGGAAAGAAGCCGCAGAGATAAAGGAGTCTGTAGACAGCGAAGCCTTGGTAATCCCTAACAAAATATTCTCATACGTTGCAGGAACCCCGCCTTCGGCAATCACGCGATCATTTTCATTGAGCAAATCAGAACGCTCCACTTGCTCACCCGTGATAAAGTCCGTATCACCAGGATCAACGATATTCACCCGTCTGAGCATTTGACGGACAATCACCTCAATGTGCTTATCGTTAATCTTAACCCCTTGTAGGCGATACACATCTTGGACCTCATTCACAATGTAGCTAGCGAGCTCCTCAATGCCCTTGAGACGCAAGATATCATGCGGATCAGGAGGACCATCAACAATAAACTCTCCTTTGTTGACTACCTGCCCATCGTGCACCAAGACTTGCTTTTCCTTGGGAATTAAAAACTCATGTGCCTCACCATCCAAATCAGTAATGATTAGACGCTGACGGCCTTTGGTTTCTTTTCCGAATGATACGGTACCCGTGACCTCAGCAAGCATCCCCGCATCTTTGGGTGAACGAGCCTCAAATAGCTCGGCCACACGAGGCAGACCCCCTGTAATATCACGAGTCTTCTGTGATTCTTGCGGAATACGTGCCAAGACCTCACCCACTGAGACCTGCTGCCCATCACGCACAGTAATCAACGCACCAACAGGGAAAGAGATATTTACCGTATGCTCTGTACCGGCGATTTTTACCTCTTCGCCATTCTCATCCAACAATTTAATTTGTGGACGTTGTGCAGTACGACCAGAGTGTGTCTTTGGAGTAATAACCACCAAAGTAGACAGCCCTGTCACCTCATCTACTTGGCGCGCCACCGTCACATTTTCTTCGATATTTTCGAAACGAACGGTGCCCGCATATTCAGAAACGATAGGACGTGTTAATGGATCCCAGCTGGCAATGCGCTGACCGGCCTCAATGGCTTCCCCATCGCCAACAGAGATAGTTGCCCCGTAAGGTATTTTGTGGCGCTCCCGCTCCCGACCCTTGTCATCATAGATTAGGATCTCACCAGAGCGAGAAATTGCTATACGCTCACCTTTATTATTGGTGACATAGCGTAATCCAATCGCAAAGCCCACTTTACCCGCGGTCTTACTTTCTACGGTACTGGTTGTCGCCGCACGAGATGCTGCCCCTCCGATGTGGAAGGTACGCATCGTTAACTGTGTTCCGGGCTCACCGATAGACTGCGCAGCAATTACCCCAACCGCCTCACCTCGGTTCACCAATGCACCCCGTCCTAAGTCGCGGCCATAACAATGGGCACACAGTCCCCAACGGGTCTCACAAGTCAAGGGCGTGCGGATCTTGACCTCATCAATACCTAAAGAATCAATGAGCTCAACATGGTTTTCATCTAACAAAGTCCCTGCTTCGATGACGGTCTCTTGGGTATCGGGATTAACAATATCAACAGCTGCCACCCGTCCCAAAATACGATCACGTAAAGTCTCTATGACCTTGCCCCCATCCAATACGGCCTTCATGGTATAGCCGCGATTGGTGCCGCAATCATCCTCGGTAATGACCAAATCCTGGGTCACATCGACCAAGCGACGGGTCAAATAACCCGAGTTAGCTGTCTTAAGCGCTGTATCAGCCAATCCTTTACGGGCTCCGTGAGTGGAAATAAAGTACTGCAGTACATTCAATCCTTCACGGAAGTTTGCAGTAATCGGAGTCTCAATAATAGAACCATCTGGCTTGGCCATCAAACCCCGCATCCCTGCCAACTGACGAATCTGTGCTGCTGAACCCCGGGCTCCTGAATCAGCCATCATATAGATGGAGTTAAAAGACTCTTGAGTTTGCTCGTTGCCAAAACGATCCACAACGATTTCACTCGAGAGCTCCTCCATCATGGCCTTACCCACCCGGTCACTGGCCTTACCCCAAATATCGACTACATTGTTGTAGCGCTCTTGAGCGGTTACCAAACCTGAGGTGTACTGCTTATCAATCTGGCGCACCTCATCTTCGGCCTCGGCAAGAATCTCCTGCTTGGCTTTAGGAATCAGCATATCACTCATGGCGATAGAAATACCGCCTCGAGTTGCCAAATCAAAGCCCCACTGCATGAGCTTGTCTGCAAAAATTACGGTTTCTCGCAGACCGCAACGACGGAACGACTGATTAATCAGCTGGGAAATCTCTTTTTTGCTCAAAGTGCGATTGAGTAATTCAAACTCTAAGCCCTTAGGCAAAATGCTAGATAACAAAGCGCGACCAACCGTTGTCTCAACCCGTACAGGCTGAGCGGCCCACTGACCATCTTCGGTGCGCGTATATTCATTAACACGCACAGTCACCCGGCTTTGTAATTCAACCTGATGGTTTTCATAAGCACGATGCACCTCGGTTACATCGGCAAAGAACATGCCCTCGCCCTTGCCATTAATTTTGGGGCGCGTCGCATAATACAAGCCCAAGACAATGTCTTGAGAAGGCACAATAGAGGGCTCACCGTTAGCGGGGAACAACACGTTATTGGAAGACAGCATCAAAGTGCGCGCTTCTAACTGTGCCTCCAAAGACAACGGTACGTGCACCGCCATTTGGTCCCCATCAAAGTCTGCGTTAAAGGCAGCACATACTAATGGGTGTAACTGAATGGCCTTACCCTCAATCAACACCGGCTCAAATGCTTGAATCCCGAGACGGTGCAAAGTGGGCGCACGGTTTAATAACACCGGATGCTCGCGAATCACCTCATCAAGAATATCCCACACAACCGGTTCTTGATTCTCAACGAGTTTCTTCGCTGCTTTAATAGTTGTGGCCAGCCCCATCATCTCTAAGCGATGAAATATAAAAGGCTTAAACAACTCTAAAGCCATTAACTTGGGCAAACCGCACTCATGCAACTTGAGCTGTGGCCCTACTACAATGACCGACCGCCCAGAGTAGTCAACACGCTTACCTAATAGGTTTTGACGGAAGCGCCCGCCCTTACCCTTGATCATGTCAGCCAAAGACTTGAGCTGACGACGATTCGCACCGGTCATCGCCTTGCCACGGCGACCGTTATCCAGCAAGGAATCTACGGCCTCCTGCAACATCCGCTTTTCATTACGCAGAATAATATCAGGCGCCTTAAGCTCCATTAAACGCTTAAGACGATTATTTCTATTAATGACCCGGCGATATAGATCATTAAGGTCAGAGGTTGCAAAACGCCCTCCATCAAGAGGTACCAAAGGACGCAACTCAGGCGGCAATACAGGCAGTACCTCAAGAATCATCCAGTCAGGCTTAATTCCAGACTTTTGGAAGCCCTCCAGCACCTTTAAGCGCTTAGAAATTCGCTTAATACGTGCCACGGAACCGGTGGTTTTTAATTCACCACGCAGACTTTCAATTTCCTCATCCAAGTCTATGGTACGCAGCAGCTCACGAATAGCCTCTGCCCCCATCAAAGCATGGAAATCATCTCCATACTCTTCGGTCTTGGTGAGGTAATCATCATCAGACAAAATTTGTCCGCGCTTTAATGGCGTCATGCCAGGCTCGATCACACACCAAGCCTCAAAATACAAGACACGCTCAATATCGCGCAAGGTCATATCGAGCACCATCCCTAAACGAGACGGCAAGCTCTTAAGGAACCAAATATGCGCTACCGGGCAAGCTAATTCGATGTGCGCCATGCGCTCACGACGCACTTTCGAAACTGTAACCTCTACCCCGCATTTTTCACAAATCACACCGCGGTGCTTCAAGCGCTTGTACTTACCGCACAAGCACTCATAATCTTTGGTTGGCCCAAAAATCTTGGCACAAAACAATCCATCACGCTCTGGTCTAAAGGTGCGATAATTAATGGTTTCGGGTTTACGCACCTCACCGTAAGACCAAGAGCGTATTTTTTCCGGCGACGCAATGCCAATCCGGATGGCATCAAACTGCTCATCTTCGTTGACTTGCTTAAATAAATCGAGTAGCGCTTTCATTATTTACGCTCCAATTCCATATCAAGGGCCAAAGAACGAATCTCTTTAACAAGCACGTTGAATGACTCAGGCATCCCTGCATCAATGACGTGATCACCCTTGACAATGTTCTCATAGACTTTCGTACGGCCGGCAATATCATCCGACTTAACGGTGAGCATTTCTTGCAAGGTATAAGCAGCACCATAAGCCTCAAGTGCCCACACCTCCATCTCACCAAAACGCTGACCACCAAATTGGGCCTTACCTCCCAGAGGTTGCTGGGTGACCAAAGAATAAGGACCAGTAGAACGCGCGTGCATCTTGTCATCAACCAAGTGGTGCAGCTTAAGAAAGTGCATATAACCGACTGTCACAGGGCGATCAAACTTCTCTCCTGTCCGTCCATCATACAGCGTTATCTGAGTGCGATCAGGAGTTAATTCGAGCTTCTCGGCCACATCATCAGGATAGGCCAATTTGAGCATGGCTTGAATTTCTTCCTCATTGGCTCCATCAAACACAGGGGTTGCCACAGGCAAACCACTTCTGAGGTTATGAGCCATTTCGAGCAACTCCTCGTCAGTAAGCGAATCAATATCCGCCTTTTCACCAGTGCTGTTATAAGCCTGATTGATAAACTCACGCAGCTCTTTTATTTGCACCTTGCGCTCATCACTGAGCATTTGGTTAATACGATTCCCAATCCCTTTAGCGGCCCAGCCCAAATGCACCTCGAGCACCTGCCCTACGTTCATTCGAGAAGGGACCCCTAAGGGGTTCAGCACCACATCCACAGGGGTACCATCAGCCATATGAGGCATATCCTCAACTGGCACAATATTAGACACCACCCCTTTGTTACCGTGACGACCGGCCATCTTATCCCCAGGTGCCAAACGACGCTTAACGGCCAAATAGACCTTGACCATCTTTAGTACACCAGGAGGCAACTCATCGCCTTGAGTAAGTTTCTTGCGCTTTTCCTCAAACGCCAAGTCGAATTGATGACGCTTATGCTCCAGAGAATCTTTGGTATGCTCTAGGACCAAAGCATCTTCTTCGTCAGCCAAGCGAATATCGAACCACATCCAGCGGTCAATACTATCCAAGTACTCGGCTGTGATCTCAGAGCCTTTCGCCAAACGCTTAGGCCCCCCATTTACGACCTTGCCAATTAAGAACTTATAAATACGGTCAAAGGCATCATCTTCTACGATGCGCAGCTGATCATTTAAATCTTGGCGATAGCGACGCAACTCATCGTCAATAATAGACTGAGCACGCTTATCACGCTCGATGCCCTCGCGTGTATAAACCTGTACATCAATAACCGTACCCACCATCCCGGAAGGCACACGCAATGAGGTATCTTTAACATCGGAGGCTTTTTCACCAAAGATAGCCCGTAATAGCTTTTCTTCGGGCGTAAGCTGTGTTTCACCTTTTGGGGTCACCTTACCGACCAAGACATCATCTGCGCTGACCTCTGCACCAATATAAACAATACCGGAATCATCCAGACGGTTTAATTGGGTTTCGGATAAGTTACTGATATCACGGGTAATCTCCTCGGGCCCTAATTTGGTGTCCCGAGCAACAACGGTCAGCTCCTCAATATGGATAGAGGTATAGCGATCGTCAGAAACTACCTTTTCTGAAATTAAGATAGAGTCTTCAAAGTTATACCCATGCCAGGGCATAAAGGCGACCAACATATTTTGGCCCAATGCCAATTCGCCTAAATCGGTAGAAGCCCCATCGGCAATTACATCCCCACGCGCTACCTTGTCCCCTTGCTTCACAATGGGACGCTGGTTGATGTTAGTGCTTTGGTTAGAACGGGTGTATTTAATTAAATTGTAAATATCAACCCCTACCTCACCGGCTACATTTTCGTCATCATTGACACGAATAACGATACGCTCAGAGTCGACATAATCAACCACCCCACCCCGTAATGCCTGTACGGTAGTCCCAGAGTCCACAGCAACAGTGCGCTCAATCCCTGTTCCCACCATGGGTTTTTCTGGGCGCAAGCAGGGCACAGCCTGACGTTGCATGTTGGCCCCCATCAAAGCACGGTTCGCATCATCATGCTCTAGGAAGGGGATTAAAGAAGCGGCTACCGATACAATCTGAGAAGGAGCAACATCAATATAATCTACATTTTCTGGTGAAGTCATCAAGGTTTCACCAGCCTGACGACACGCTACCAAGCTATCAACAAAGCGGCCCTCATCATCCAATTTCGCGTTAGCCTGCGCAATGATGTAGTTGCTCTCTTCAATGGCAGACAAATACACCATCTCGTCGGTCACACGGCTATCCACCACCTTACGATAAGGGGTTTCTAAAAAGCCATACTCATTGAGACGAGCATATAAGGCCATAGAATTGATCAAACCAATATTAGGACCTTCTGGAGTCTCAATAGGACACACACGACCGTAATGAGTGGGGTGTACATCACGTACCTCAAACCCAGCACGCTCACGAGTCAAACCACCAGGACCTAAGGCCGACACACGACGCTTATGAGTCACCTCAGACAGGGGGTTGGTTTGATCCATAAATTGAGACAGCTGGCTTGAGCCAAAAAACTCTTTAATAGCTGCCGAAATAGGACGCGAGTTGATCAGATCATGAGGCATCAAGTTTTCACTCTCAGCCTGCGCCAAGCGCTCACGCACTGCACGCTCCACGCGAACCAAGCCCGCACGGAACTGATTCTCGGCCAACTCACCCACACAACGAACGCGACGATTACCAAGGTGGTCAATATCATCAATCTCGCCAATACCATTGCGCAAATCGACCAGAACCTTGATGGTATCGACAATATCCTCATCGGTAAGAGTCATCGGCCCAGAGGTATCCTCTCCACGCCCTAAACGACTATTGACCTTCATCCGCCCCACACGGGACAAATCATAGGTCTCTTCACTATAAAAGAGGCGGTTGAAGAGGTTTTCCACTGCTTCTTCGGTAGGCGGCTCACCAGGACGCATCATGCGATAGATGGCGACTCGAGCAGCCATTTGATCGGCAGTATCATCAATGCGCAGGGTTTGGGAGATATAGCCCCCTTGGTCCAAGTCGTTGATATACAGCGTCTCAATCTCACGCACACCGGCTGAGCGCATCTCGGCTAACATGCCAGCGGTCAACTCATCATTGGCCCGAGCAATAAATTCACCGGTATCTAAATTGATGATATCTTTAGCCGTAACGCGACCGATAATAAAATCATCAGGCACCGAGAGCCAATCCACCTTGGCCTCTTCGAGCTGACGAATATGACGGGCATTAATACGCTTATCTTTTTCTACGATAATATTGCCGTCTTTGTCTTTGATATCAAAGCTAGCAATTTCTCCGCGCCAATGCTTGGGTACAAACTGCAACCGCGCACCCTCATTTAACAGCTCGATGTGGTCGAACTCGAAAAAGTGCGCCAAAATGGCCTCGGTATTCATACCAATGGCCTTGAGCAGAATGGTGACAGGCATCTTGCGGCGCCGGTCAATGCGGAAAAACAAAATGTCCTTGGGGTCGAATTCAAAATCCAACCAGGAACCACGATAAGGAATTACCCGCGCAGAAAATAATAACTTTCCAGAGCTATGGGTTTTACCCCGATCATGCTCAAAAAATACACCTGGAGAACGGTGCAACTGTGAAACAATAACGCGCTCAGTTCCGTTAATGATAAAAGAACCATTTTGGGTCATTAGGGGCATCTCGCCCATATAGACCTCTTGTTCTTTAACCTCTTTAACCGTGGGCTTACTGACCTCACGATCCATAATCACCAAACGAACCTTGGCACGTAAAGGTGCGGCATAAGTTAAGCCGCGCTGCTGACACTCTTTGACGTCAAAAACGGGCTCGCCGAGGTAATAACTAACAAACTCCAAGCGAGCCATTTGATTATGGCTTACAATTGGAAAGACAGAATGAAAGGCTTCTTGCAGCCCTTGAATCTCGCGCTTGGATGGCTCGATGTCTTTTTGCAAAAAAGACTGGTATGATTCAATCTGCGTCGCGAGCAGATAGGGCACTTGCTGTACGTCTTCACGCTTGGCAAAGCTTTTGCGTATGCGCTTCTTTTCGGTATACGAATAAGGCATTGAGCACTCCGACTCAAAGGTTGTAGGCCGTCCACCACGACCCCAGGTTTACGACTTTAAAAAACAACACTAATCATTGCCGCAACATATCAACAATAACGGCCAACAAGTAGTGATCTTTTTAAAAGACGCAAATTTGATCGAGAAAAGACAATAGACACATGAACGACTGACCCCTCCTTTGTGTTGTTATCTGTGTACCCGCGCGCATCGCAAACCGATGCGCAGCGGAATACCAAAAGCCCGAAAGTCTGTACTTCCGGGCCTATGGGGCTTATTTGAGCTCGACGGTAGCGCCAGCTTCCTCGAGTTTCTTCTTGGCCTCTTCGGCTTCCTCTTTGGACACATCTTCTTTGATGTCCTTGGGAGCGCTGTCGACGAGGTCCTTGGCATCTTTTAGACCCAAGCCGGTGATTTCACGAACGGCCTTAATCACAGCCACTTTCTTCTCACCAGCGCTTGCCAAGTGAATGGTGTACTCGGACTTCTCTTCTTCAGCGGCACCACCTGCAGCACCACCAGCGGCGGGAGCAGCCACTGCAACAGCGGCAGCAGCGGCGGAAACGCCGAATTTCTCTTCCATGTCTTTGATTAACTCGGACAGCTCGAGCACGGTCATGTTGGCGACGGCTTCGAGGATTTCATCTTTTGTAGCCATTTTAAAAACTCCAATAGGGAAAAAAATTTACCAGGGTTTGTATAGTTGTCCGTCTTAACGAATAAACAATCGTTAACAACCGACTAAGCGTTTTCTTTTTGCTGCTGAACAGCGCTCAGAGCACGTACGAACTTAGTAGGTACTTCGTTAAGCGTACGCACAAATTGCGTGACAGGCGCCTGCAGTGTGCCAAGCAATTTTGCCAAGAGCTCTTCGCGAGAAGGCATATCGGCCAAAGCCTTAACCCCCTCAGCATCAAGCAAACTACCGGGCATTGCACCGGCTTTGATAGTGATGCTCTTATTTTCTTTGGCAAAATCGGCAAACAGCTTTGCCGGTGCAACCGGGTCCTCACTAATGGCATACATCAACGGGCCCACCAAGTGGTCCTGAAGATCGCTAAAAACGGATTCACCAATTGCACGACGTACCAGAGTATTTTTCAATACTCTCAGGTAAACGCCAGACTCACGCGCTTTTTTGCGCAATACGGTAGCGGAGGCAACGTCCAAACCACGATATTCAGCGATTACTACTGCTTGAGCCTTCTCGAGCTGAGCGGTGACCTCGGCAATAACTTTCGCTTTCTCTTGACGAATGAGACTCACGGTTGAACTCTCCTAAAAGGATGCAATCGAATGCAAAACATCTTTTGCATCTACCGAATGCGGCGCACCTGGTCGAGTTTCTGGCTAAAAAGACTGAAATCATCGGCCATGGGCGCCGTCTACGATGGATTCAGAGCGAGTATAGGAATACTCCTACTCTTCTATTAAGCAGCATCCTGCTCCAACGGTCTTTGACAGCAGCGGTGGGAGGATCCCACCGCAGCCCAAAGTTCTTAATTAAACTACTGAATTAACATCTACACGCGCAGCACCACCCATGGTGGAAGAAAGGGCAATTTTGCGCACATAGGTGCCACGCGCAGCAGTAGGACGTGCCTTATTCAAGGCATCAAGCAAGGCCTTGAAGTTTTCTTCGAGCTGTTCCACCTCAAAAGAAGCACGACCAATAGGCGCATGAATAATACCAGCACGATCAGTACGATACTGAATCTGACCGGCTTTTGCATTTTTTACTGCTGTAGCAATATCTGGGGTAACCGTCCCGACACGAGGGTTAGGCATTAAACCACGGGGGCCTAAGATTTGACCCAATGCTCCAACCACACGCATGGCATCGGGGGAGGCAATCACCACATCAAAATCCAAACGACCTTGACGAATTTCATCTGCCAAATCGTCCATCCCTACAATATCGGCACCAGCTTGACGGGCCTCCTCAGCCTTTTCATCCTGAGCAAAGACGGCAACACGCACCTCTTTACCTGTGCCTTGGGGCAGAACGACTGAACCACGAACCAACTGATCGGATTTACGCGCATCCACGCCTAACTGAATCGCAACATCGATGGACTCATCAAATTTTGCTGTTGCGGTTTCCTTGATCAGACTCAGTGCCTCTTGCAAGGGGTACAGCTTTTCGCGATCAATTTTGGCTGCAATAGCAGCAGCGCGCTTACTCAGTTTCTTTGCCATCTTAGAACCCCTCCACATTAACACCCATACTGCGTGCTGTTCCGGCAATGGTACGCAGAGCAGCTTCCATATCTGCAGCAGTTAAGTCGGGTTCTTTGGTTTTAGCAATTTCCTCTGCCTGAGCACGGGTCAAAGTACCGACCTTGCTGACGTTAGGATTAGAGGAAGCCTTATCAATGCCCAATGCCTTTTTGATCAAAATAGTGGCGGGCGGGGTCTTCATTACAAAGGTGAAGCTCTTGTCTGCATAAGCCGTAATAATAGTAGGAATAGGCAGACCAGGCTCCATATTTTGAGTCTGTGCATTAAATGCTTTGCAGAACTCCATAATATTGAGACCACGCTGACCCAAAGCAGGGCCAATTGGAGGGGAAGGATTTGCTTTGCCAGCAGGCACTTGCAATCGAATATAGCCGACGATTTTTTTCGCCATAATGAACTCCTTGCGGGTAAGACGCCCCAATTACATCGGGCTCCCCGAGGTGATTAACACACTAGGTCTTATCGACCTGATCAAAATCGAGCTCAACAGGGGTTGAGCGACCAAAAATTGTCACGGAGACGCGAACCTTGTTCTTCTCGTAGTTCACTTCCTCAACATTTCCATTGAAATCAGCAAATGGCCCCTCTTTGACGCGAACCATTTCACCAATCTCGTATAATACTTTGGGACGGGGCTTCTCACCGCCCTCTTCCATGCGCGATAAAATCTCATCTACCTCGCGCTGCGAAATTGGAGTAGGACGACTGCCTGAGCCGCCCAGGAAACCAGTGACTCGGTTAGTACTCCGCACCAAGTGCCAGGTCTCATCTGTGAGTTCCATTTCCACCAGCACATATCCTGGAAAAATTCGACGTTCGGAAATGGTGCGTTTACCGTCCTTAACCTCAATAACCTCTTCAGAAGGAATCAGGATGCGGCCAAATGCGTGCTCAAGCTCAGATAGTTCGATGCGCTCCAACAAAGCTCTTTTCACGCTTTTTTCCATACCGGAATAAACGTGGACGACATACCAGCGTTTGCTCATGTGTGTCCTTTATTTCCAGCCTAATAACAGGCCATAAATGATCCACTCTAGCCCTTTATCAATCAGCCACAACAGAATCGCCATCACCACTACAAAAGCAAAGACTATAGCAGTCATTTGCGTGGCCTCTTTGCGACTGGGCCAATGCACGCGCCGAACCTCAGTATAGGAATCACGGGCAAAACCAATAAAGCGTTTACCAGACTCACTGGTCCAAGCGATAAAGGCAGCGATGATCAAAGAAACAACAAAAAACCCAACTCGTAGAAAAGTGGGCTGATAGTCAAAATATGAATAGGCGATAATTCCTGCTAGGACGACCACCACCGCTAAAGCAAGTTTGAAGCGATCAGCGCCCCGATTAGCGGTTTGCACGTTGGTTTTAGACATATTGCGATGCTGTGACAGGCCACGACTACGTGGCAAAGACTGTAGTGGCAGGGGTAGAAGGAATCGAACCCTCAACCTTCGGTTTTGGAGACCGACGCTCTGCCAATTGAGCTATACCCCTACTCTAGAACAATACTGCAACCGCACTTTCGATCACCAAGCCGCCTATCAATGCAACCAAAACCAAGATAAAACGGCCCAACTAAACGCGTGCAGCAAAACAATAAAGCAGAAAAGAGTAATACTACCCTCTTTTCTGCCCGTTGTCAATTACTTAATGATCTTGGAGACCACACCAGCACCGACAGTGCGCCCACCCTCACGG
>CALKIR010000002.1 GCA_937995985.1 uncultured Alcaligenaceae bacterium | reverse complement strand
CCCCTTCAAATCCAAGGGAATGTAACTATAACCCTAAAAAAATATTTTTGCAAGCCCTATGCTGCACACAGCCCCCCACCCTTCCTGTGCGTGTTGCATCATTGATGTTTGGAGGGCTTATACACACAGCTCGCAAAAAAGCTATATGTTCATTCTGACTGCTATAAAAACGGGTTATTGTGTCGCACCCGCTCGGGTAGCTTAAGCTGATGCCAATATTCTCGAGCAAAACGCCTCAATATTGGCCGTATTTCCTTTTCACAATAACTGTCTCTAAACCCGTTAAAAAAATAATAACTGATATCTTGTGTATCGGCTGCCCAAAACTCAGTCATCTGATGCAGCTCTGTACGTACGGGTTTTTTACTTTTTTTCTTGCGATGTGCGATTGCGTGACGCGCTATTTTTTCTTGTTCACTGGTGGAATAAAAAATTACCGAGGCATGCTGTAATCCTGGTAGCTTTCTATGAGCCCCATTTTCCAAGCTAAAGTTATGAGCTGTAAAAAAAGCATCGATCAACACCTCAAAGCTTATCTCATTGGGGCTGTAAATCACTTGCACCACCTCTACATGGCCGGTAATACCACTGTCAACCAGACGCCTTGTAGGATATTGCATCGTCCCGCCTGCATACCCCGGCCACACCTCAATGACTCCTCGCAAGGCTGAGAATGCAGGCTCTAAACACCAAAAACTCCCTCCACCAAATAAGACAACCTCTTTCATACTCTCTCCTCACAATGGATGGAATGACTATTGCTTTACCAATCCAAAGACCTATGGCAATGTTAGTACAATAACTATCTTTCAAAGGTCTTTTACTGCTCAATCGGAGCTTTTTCCCTATGCTGACACACCCACAGTTTGACCCGGTTGCTTTGAGCCTGGGACCCATTGCCATCCACTGGTATGGCTTAATGTATTTAATTGGTTTTCTTTTAGTTTGGATCCTAGGTCGGCACCGTGCCCAACAAGAAGGCAGCCCCATCGACCGTAGAGCACTCGAGGATCTGCTTTTTTACAGCATGCTGGGCGTGGTCATTGGAGGGCGTTTGGGCTATGTTCTTTTTTATCGTCCCGACTACTACCTCGCCCCTAATCATTGGGTAGAAATTGCCTACCTCTGGGAGGGGGGCATGTCATTTCATGGGGGCTTTCTTGGGGTGCTGGTAGTTTTTTGGTTGTTTTCTCGGCACCGCAACCTGCCCTTTTTAGCCGTATCTGATTTTATTGCCCCAATGATCCCTTTGGGACTAGCCGCTGGTCGTCTTGGCAATTTTATTAACGGCGAGCTTTGGGGCCGTGCCAGCAACCTGCCTTGGGCTATGGTATTTCCTCAAGCAGGAGACGCCCTGTTACGCCA
Organism: uncultured Alcaligenaceae bacterium; assembly: GCA_937995985.1. Lineage (GTDB taxonomy): Bacteria > Pseudomonadota > Gammaproteobacteria > Burkholderiales > Burkholderiaceae_B > Paenalcaligenes. Next base: position 7,732 of record CALKIR010000002.1, on the reverse strand, counting down.
TCCTTCACAACTCTACCAAATGCTTCTAGAAGGAGTGTTGCTTTTTGTCATTTTGTGGCAATTTAGCCGCAAAAAAAGACCCACAGGACAAGTCAGCGGTTTATTTTTAATTGGTTATGCTGTGTTCCGCTTTTTTGCTGAATTTACCCGTGAGCCCGATGCTTTTTTAGGCTTTTATGCAGATTACTTCACAATGGGGCAATTATTATCTCTCCCCATGTTCTTTATTGGCATGTATCTTTTTTATAGAGCAAATAAATAGACCCTCGAGCTGTCACAGCAACCTCTGCTTGGCCTGCGGCAACAGCCAACCCCTCTTGTTGGTCAGAAGCCGCAGCCATCATAATTTCTGCTCGAGCTTGCGGACCAGGAAAAAAGACTGTAGCTGAACTATCCAAAGTCAGCTCTTTAAGCAAATAATAGTCATACCCCAAAGAAGAGACCATGAGCTGTGCTCTATCCTCAAAAGCGCGAATAGCCGAAGCGGTCAAAGCATCTTCTTCTTTGGTGCGTGCCTGATCTGACAAACTAAAATGAATGCGTGCAATGCTCAATAAGTCGCTGAGCTTACCGGCGATTTCTGCTGTGTCGTCTATTTGCTGTGACTTGAGTATCAACTCAGCGCGCGCTTGCCAGGTAGAAATTTGCCCCTCTTTGTTATAACGCGGGCTCACACTAAAGGCGCCAGTTGCTATATGGATGTCTTTATCAGCCGCTAACTGTTTGGCCTGCGCAAGGGCTTGAGCCAAGATGTGATTTACCTCTTGGGTCAAGGCGGCCTGCTCTGCTCCCTCTTTTTGGACAAAAAGCACGAACTGCACTGTATCTTGGGCCACCTCTGCTCTGGCCTCCGCTTGAATATTTACTATTGGAGGATTCAGTGTGGTCTGCCCCGCCTCTTTGGCCCAAACAGAAGGAGCAACCGTTACAGTCGCAATAAACAATGCTGCTAATCGATATAAAGAAACAGAATGGTTAAGGCGAGAGAAGAGGAATTTCATACGCTAATCCTTTTTGTCTGCACTGTGCCCATCCTAAGTCGTGCAGTGAGCAAGAAAAAACCGCGCCATATGGGGCGCGGTTGGAAATAATTGCCCCGCAAGTGCCGTCGAGGCTGTCATCCTGGAAACCGAAGGTTCACAAGATGCGGTAGCCCTCAAATAAGTATCGGGTTCACCGTAATCCGGCAATCGCTCCCACTCATTGATTCGGGCCTCCTATGCAGAATGCATTGGTTCTAGGAATGTATAGCCAAGTCACGCACACTGCAGGGACTTGTCTTTAGCTTAGCTGATCTGAACAAGAAGATCGAGTCCCACAAGAAAAAAACAACGCCCTAACGAGAGGGTAATTTGGCTTGATCTAAAATACGATTCAGCTCGCTGATCTTCTTTTTATAATCTCCTAACTGCACATTGCTTAAAGGACCATCAGGAGCTTTTACAGCGAATAACTCTACTGCTGTTTGTATGGCAGCCATTACGGCAATGCGCTCATTGCCTGTTACTTTTCCCGATTCTTGGATAGTTTCTGTGCGCTCTTGGATTAATTTTGCGGCCGCCTCTAAGCGCTCTTTTTCTGAAGGGCGACAAGCCAACAAATAATCACGACCTAAGATGGATATTTCTATACGTTCCATGGGTTACTCCTGAGGCGCTCCACCGGGCAATCGGGCAAGAATATGAGTAATTTGATTTCGAGCGTTCTCTGCCACAGTACGCAAACTCACAACCTGTTTTTGGCTTTGTGCTAACTGTGCCTTCAATTGAGCCAGCTGCTGATTGCTCTGCTGAAGCTCTGCACGTAATGACTGTTCATTTTGCTGTGCTGCGTATTGAATAGAGCTGATTTCTGCCTGCTGCGTTGCAGCGCGCTGGGTCACAGCATTCAGCTCCTGCTGTTTATTATGCAAACGCTCTTGCAAGGCATTATGTTGAACCTCAAGCTGTTTAATACGCGCCAGAGATTCGGATTTTTCGGCTTGCAATTCATCGATATAAGCGACTAAACGGCTTACTCTATCGGCCAATAGATCTAGATCTTGCAACATAGGCAATAAATTTAATTTTAAATGCTCGCAGAGAAACGGGACTGAACTACTCTAGGCATCATACCCTTTTTGGAGCGAGTTTACCTATAGCTAGCATGCCCATTTTTTAAATATAGATTGAAATGTCTCGAAACTCTGCGCACACGATTGATTTTTCTTGGGCAGTGAATCAGACTAAGGTCTTGATAGTACCGTAATTGAAGCAATCATTTTCATCATCTATTCGGTACCAGGAGGCTACATGATACAACAATTCAACGACAGCTCAGAACCTACCACGCAAGATTTTAAAAAAGTGAGCTTTTTAGGGTTGGGGGTAATGGGATATCCCATGGCAGGCCATCTGTCACGCGCTGGATGGAATGTAACCGTCTACAATCGTACCCGCAGCAAAAGTGAACGCTGGACTCAAGAATACACTGGTCAGCATGCAGCAACCCCTGCTCACGCAGCAGAAGATGCAGATGCAATATTGCTATGTGTGGGCAATGATGAGGATATTCGCGAAGTGCTGATTGGTAAACAAGGGGCATTTCACGCACTCAAGCCTGGCTGTATCGTCATTGACCACACCACTGCATCAGCTACTGTTGCCCGTGAAATGGCCCAACATGCCGCGGCCAAACAAGCCACCTTTATAGATGCCCCTGTATCCGGAGGACAAGCAGGCGCTGAAAAAGGCACCCTTAGCATTATGTGTGGCGGCCCTATAGCAGCTTATGAACGCGCCCTACCCTTGTTAACCGCATATGGCACAACCATCGAGCATATGGGGGATACAGGCGCCGGACAATTAACCAAGATGGTCAATCAGATCTGCATTGCTGGGTTGCTTCAAGGCCTTTCTGAAGCTCTCGCCTTTGGTGAGCGCGCTAACCTAGACATGGAAAAGGTGCTCAAGGTAATCAGCAATGGGGCTGCAGGCAGCTGGCAATTAAGCAATCGTGGTCACACCATGCTAAAACGTTCCTTTGATTTTGGTTTTGCAGTAGACTGGATGCGTAAAGACTTGGGCTTGGTCCTCCAAGAGGCTAAAAATAATGGTGCTCTATTACCGGTTACTGCATTGGTTGACCAATTTTATGCAGAGGTACAACAAATGGGAGGAAATCGCTGGGATACATCAAGCCTAATTCAAAGACTGGGCAAGCCTAACAACCAATAAGCCCTGCCCAGAACACAAAGAATAACGCCCTCAAGCAGGCACACAGCCTGCTTAGGAGCGCGTTTGTAAACGATAAGGACAACGTGGGGTACGCTGCCGGCTCCCTAAACGCTGTCGAGCAGTCAAATGCTGCCTTTGTCGTAAAAAACGCGTTTCGGAACGATGCTTGAATAAATGCACGGATAACTCATTAAGTGCTTGAAAATAAACCTCGCGCTTAAAATGAATCACCGCATCTAAAGGAACCCAATAGTGACTCCAACGCCATGCATCAAACTCTGGTGTTGATGTGGCTCTTAGGCTAACATCGCTATCTTGGCCAATCATGCGCAACAAAAACCATATCTGTTTTTGTCCGCGGTATCGACCACGCGACTCTCGACGCACAAAATGCGTTGGAACATCATAACGTAACCAGTTTTTTGTCCGTCCTAAAATGCGTACATGCTCGGGATGCAGCCCAACCTCTTCGTATAGCTCACGATACATTGCTTGTTCGGGGCTTTCACCGCGTTGTATACCTCCCTGAGGGAACTGCCAGGCGTGTTCTTTTACACGCTTTCCCCAAAAGACTTGATTCTTGCGATTCGCAAGAATAATCCCCACATTTGGACGGTAGCCCTCACTGTCGAGCATGGCCACCTCCTGTTTAAAATAGATTAAATTTCGATACGATACTCTTAATTATACGGATCTGTAGAGTTTACGACCATGTATGCAAGCAAATATCACATTCATACTCAAAAAGAAGCCCCTGCAGAAGCAGAAATAATCAGCCATCAACTCATGACCCGCGCAGGAATGATACGCCGCTTAGCAGGCGGTATCTACACATACATGCCATTAGGGCTCAAAGTAATCAGAAAAATTGAGCATATCGTGCGCGAAGAAATGAACCGCGCCGGTGCCATTGAGCTCCTGATGCCTTTTGTGCAGCCCGCTGAATTATGGCAAGAAACTGAGCGCTGGCAAGAGTTTGGCCCAGAATTACTCCGCATCAAAGACAGGCATCAGCGTGACTTTGTCCTGCAGCCCACCTCCGAAGAGGTAGTGACTGATATCGCCCGTCACGAAATCCAAAGCTGGCGTCAGCTGCCCGTTAACTTTTATCATATTCAAAGCAAATTTCGTGATGAACGCCGCCCTCGTTTCGGCTTGATGCGTGGTCGTGAGTTCATCATGAAAGATGCATATTCTTTTGATAAAAACGCCGAAGAAGCGCAGCAGAGCTATCAAAAAATGTTTGATGCCTACGTACGCATCTTTGAGCGAATGGGCCTGACCTTTAGAGCTGTTGCTGCCGATACCGGGGCTATTGGTGGTTCACTGAGTCACGAGTTTCAGGTCATCGCTGATACCGGTGAGGACCTCATTGTTTATGACCCCAATGGGGACTATGCCGCAAATATAGAATTAGCCGATGCCCCCTGCCTCATCGAACAGCGCGCAGCTCCCTCTCAAACCCTACAAAAAGTAGCGACCCCAGAGGCAACCAAATGTGAACACGTAGCGGAGCAATTGGCCATTGATCTCCAACAAACAGTCAAAGCAGTCGTGGTAGCCACGGATGATGACCAAGGGCACGCCAAAATTTGGCTCTTATTGGTGCGTGGCGATCATGAGGTCAATGAGGTCAAAGTCTCTAAAATCCCTGGCTTTGAGCATGGGCATCGAGCGGCAACCCCTGAGGAAATACAGGCCCATTTTAATTGTGCACCGGGTTATCTGGGACCGGTTGGCTTAGATGATACCGTAACCGTTATTGCTGATCGCACCGTTGCTCACATGAGTGACTTTGTCTGTGGTGCTAATGACGAAGGCTACCATTACACTGGTGTGAACTGGGGTCGGGATGTGGCAGAGCCCCTAGTCTACGACCTACGCAATGCCGTTGCAGGAGATCCATCCCCAAGCGGGGGGCAATTAGCCATTCAGCGCGGCATAGAGGTAGGACACGTTTTTTTCTTAGGGGATACCTACGCTAAAAAGATGAATGCTACCTTTTTAGATCAAAACGGCAAACCAGCCCCCATGCAAATGGGCTGCTACGGTATTGGCATTAGTCGTATTGCTGCCGCTGCTATTGAACAAAATCATGATGATAAAGGCATTATTTGGCCGCGCGCACTCGCTCCTTTTGAGGTAGTTATTTGTGCCCTTTCTGCACAAAAAAACCAAACAGTTATGAAGGCCGCACAAACAATTTATCAAGAGCTCCAAGCAGCTGGTGTTGATGTAATTTTAGATGATCGTGACATTCGCCCTGGAGTGATGTTTGCTGATTGGGAGCTCATTGGCGTGCCTGTCCGCATTACCCTCGGTGAACGCGGGTTAACCAATAACGCCATAGAGGTCCAAACACGGCATAATGGAGAAACTCATACAGTGGCTCTAAATGATTGTGTGAACCGAACTTTAGAACTTTTAAATAGTCTTTAAAAGTACTTCTGTACGCAACAGGGCTTGGGCTCAATGCCCTACTCTTGGTACATTGACCTTTGGCCCTGCTACATACTCTGTATTTCTGTTGTATAGACTAGCCGACGCTTACAAAAATATGCCATTAGAAACTTCAAATACTGCCCATACTCTGCCAATTCGCGTATATTACGAGGATACCGATGCGGGCGGTATTGTGTATTACGCCAACTACTTAAAATTTTTCGAGCGCGCACGCACCGAGTGGCTACGCGCTTTAGGGGTCTCACAAGCCGATCTCGCACACAAGCACCAGCAGATTTTTGTGGTAAAAAAAAGTGAGATTGAATACCTATACCCTGCACGGCACGATGATTTACTCATCATTCATAGCCAAATAACACATTTGGGGGGTGCATCACTCGTTTTTGTGCAACAAGCCGTCCTCGATAACAAGGTTTTATGTCAAGGCAAGACTGTTATCGTTTGTGTGCACAGCGAAACCATGCGCCCAATTAAGTTACACCCGGATATCCGAGCCATTTTGAAAAAGGTATAAGTCTGAAATGCAAGCGTCTAGCGAACTATCGCTTTTAACCCTCATTTGGCAAGCCAGCCTCCCTGTGCAGCTCATTATGCTGCTACTCATAGTGCTGTCTATTACTTCTTGGGCCTATATCTTTGCCAAACGGTCGGCCCTCAAACGAGCGCTCGCACAAACACAGCGCTTTGAAGATGACTTTTGGGCCGGTGGCGATCTCACTGTACTGACCCAAAGTATTGCCGCACGCCGCGAGGAGCACGGTGCTTTAGCACGTATATTCGAAGCGGGTATGACCGAGTTTATGAAAGCCCGGCGTACCAATCAACGTGGTGATAGCCTGCTTGATGGGCCCCGCCGCGCCATGCTCGCAACCTATCAGCGTGAATTAGATCGCCTAGAAACCCATTTAAACTTTTTGGCTACCGTTGGTTCGGTTAGCCCCTACATTGGCCTGCTGGGCACGGTTTGGGGCATCATGCATGCCTTCATTGGTTTAGCTGATGCACAATCCGCTACATTAGCCTCTGTTGCCCCGGGCATTGCTGAGGCACTCATTGCTACCGCTATTGGCTTATTTGCAGCCATTCCAGCAGTCATGGCGTATAACCGCTACACCACTGACATTGACCGCTTGGCAACTCGCTTCGATGGGTTTATCGATGAGTTTCTTAATATTCTCCAAAGACAGGTACAGTAATGCCTAGAGAACGTTCGCACCGTCGTCGACACCGCCGGCAAAAAAATGAGATGAACGTGGTTCCTTATATCGACGTCATGCTCGTTTTATTAGTGATTTTTATGGTTACTGCACCTATGATCACGCCCGGCATTATCGAACTGCCCACAGTCGGTGAGGCCTCAGAGGTACCCGCCACCCCAGTTGAGGTTCAGCTCGCTGAGGATGGCTTACTTTCTGTGCGCCTACGCGAAGCCAATATGGACTTCAGTCCCACTACCCCTGAAAATCTAGTCCACGATATACAGGCCCTTGCTACTGAGCACAACCCTATTGTTATTGCTGCGGATGGACAAGTTCCCTACGAAGAGGTGATGAAAATTATGGACCAGTTACGCCGTAGTGGATTTACGCGGCTCGGCTTTTTAGTCAATCAGGATAGTAGCAACGAATCATGACACAGCAGTTTTATGACGCCAATGATAAAAAAGATCAGCGCCGAGGCTTTATTTATGCCATCAGCCTGCATATAGCGTTGTTTTTACTGCTCTTAGCAGGGCTATTACATGCTCCACGTAGCCCTGCTCCCATACAAATTGAATTATGGGCCGAAGGGGATCTCAAAATTGAGCAAGAACCTGGTGTTGAAATAGATCCTGATGAGCTCGAGGAGTCAGTGCCAGAGGATTGGGACGAGCCTACACCAACTGAGCCTGAACCGCCAACAGCTGAACCAACCGCTCCGTCTGATCGTCCTGCCCCATCAGAAGCGCACACGCCTGAACAACCCGCTCAGAACCAAAACCAGCTCCCTGAAGAGGACCCAGAAATAGCGCTGGCCAAGGCAGAAAAAGAGCGTCAAGAACGTGAGGAAGCCGA
>CALKIR010000001.1 GCA_937995985.1 uncultured Alcaligenaceae bacterium | reverse complement strand
CCACCACTTGGGCGCCTGACAAAAAATGAATTATACGCTAAAAAAATAATTATGCCAAACTTATATTTTGAGGATGAGATCAATTCCCCTTAACGTTGACAATTTGCCTCAAAGTATGCAGGACCTCAACCAGGTCTTTTTGATTTTCCATGACCTCGTCAATATCTTTGTAAGCAGCGGGGATTTCATCGAGAACACCTGCATCTTTGCGGCATTCTATGCCATCTGTTTGGGCGCGTAAATCAGCTACGGTGAAGCGCTCTCGTGCGGCACGGCGGCTGAGTTGTCGTCCGGCACCATGGGCGCAGGAGCAATAGGAGTCTAAATTGCCTTTGCCGCGCACAATGTAGCTTCGCTGTCCCATGCTGCCAGGAATCACTCCTAAATCGCCGTCTCGGGCGCGAATGGCTCCTTTGCGGGTGACCCATAGTTTTTTGCCAAAGTGCTCTTCTTGTTCTACATAGTTATGGTGACAATTAATGGCCTCTTTGGTGATGCTAAATGGGGTTTTGATGTGACGCCGCATGGCTGCTAGGGTACGGTCCATCATGACCCGACGGTTTTCAAAAGCGTAATCTTGGGCCCATTGTACGGCTTCGACATAGTCTGTGAAGTCTTCGGTATCATCGGGTAAATAGGCTAAGTTTTGGTCTGGCAATTGGATGCCTAAATGTTCCATATGGCGTTTTGCTCGCTCAATAAAGTAGCGACCAATAAGGTTGCCAATGCCGCGCGATCCAGAATGCAGCATGACCCAGACATCTTGGTTTTCGTCGAGGCAAATTTCAATAAAGTGGTTGCCCGAGCCAAGTGTGCCTATTTGTGCCTGAACATCGCGACGCTCTAGTTTCGGATGTTTGCGCGTGATGTTTTTCAGTCGATTGGCTAAATCGGGATCAAAATCGGGCATGCTCTTACGCTTATGGCGCCCACCCGGTCCTAAGGGCACACTATGCTCAATCTGATGGCGAATAGGAGCAAGGTTATCAGGTAGGTCAGTGGCTTTGAGCGATAGGCGTACTGCATTGATGCCACAACCAATATCAACACCTACTGCGGCAGGAATAACGGCGCTGTCCGTGGCAATTACACTGCCGACTGTAGCGCCAATGCCAACGTGCACATCGGGCATGGCCACAACGCCGTGCGGGTGGACAAACGGTAATGTAGAGACATTACGTAATTGATCGAGGGCCTCGGGATCAATGTCGTCAGTCCAGATTTTAATGGGGCGGTTATTTTTTTCCTGAATAACTTGTTTCATCGATGAAAATAATAAAGCGCTTGAAAAATGTAATTAAACCCTTATCTATTAAGGTAACTCAATTTTGTTTATTTTTCATTTTGGTTAAATTGCTATGAGTCAGAACGATACATCTGCCACAGAACAACAGGGTACTCAAACTCGAGGTTTTCAGACCGAGGTCAAGCAGCTGTTGCATTTAATGATTCACTCTCTTTATAGCAATAAAGAGATTTTTTTACGTGAGTTGGTTTCGAATGCTTCAGATGCGTGTGATAAATTGCGTTTTGAGGCTATTGATCAGCCTGATTTGCTGGCCGGTGATCCTGAGATGCGGATTCGGGTTGATTATGACAAAGAGGCGCGGACTATCACCATAGACGATAATGGGATTGGGATGTCTTATGACGAGATGATAGCCAATTTGGGGACTATTGCTCGTTCAGGCACCAAAGAGTTTCTCAATAATCTGACTGGTGATAAGCAAAAGGATGCCCATCTGATTGGTCAGTTTGGGGTGGGATTTTATTCTTCGTTTATCGTAGCAGAAAAGGTATCGGTTCTGAGTCGTCGCGCTGGGTTGGGGGCCGATCAGGCTGCGTTATGGACTTCAGCTGGGGAGGGGGACTATACCATTGAGCCTGCGGAAAAGGCTGAGCGCGGTACGACCATTACTTTATATTTACGAGCAGACGAGGATGAGTTTTTAGATGGCTGGCGTTTGCGTGAGATTTTGCGCCGCTATTCTGATCATATTTCTATTCCCGTGCAGATGCGCACCGAGGAGTGGGATGAGCAATCCAAGCAGCAGAAAAAAACAGACAACTGGGAGACTGTGAACCAGGCTAATGCGTTATGGACTCGGCCGCGCAATGAAATTACCGATGAGCAATACATAGAGTTTTATAAGCATATTGCTCATGATTATGATGAGCCCTTGACGTGGACGCACAATAGAGTGGAAGGGCGCAGTGAATATACACAGCTGTTGTATATTCCTAAGCGGGCGCCTTTTGATTTGTGGGATCGTGATGCCAAGCATGGATTAAAGCTGTATGTGCAGCGTGTTTTTATCATGGACGATGCGCAGCAGTTATTGCCTGCTTATTTGCGTTTTGTGCGTGGGATAGTGGATTCGAGTGATTTGCCCCTTAATGTTTCACGAGAGATCTTGCAAGAGAGCCGTGATGTGCGCTCTATTCGTGAAGGCTGTGCTCGTCGCGTGTTGTCCATGCTAGCAGATTTGGCCAAAAATGATCAGGAAAAATACGCGCAATTTTGGTCACAGTTTGGTCAGGTTCTCAAAGAGGGGACAGGCGAGGATCCAGGTAATCGTGACCGAATTGCTAAGTTATTACGTTTTGCTTCTACCCATCAAGACAGTTCTGTACAAGAGGTCTCTCTAGAAGAGTACGTCAGTCGTATGAAGGAGGGGCAAAAGCATATTTACTATGTCACTGCGGATACCTACGAGGCCGCTGCCCATAGCCCGCATTTGGAGGTGTTTCGTAAAAAAGGCATAGAGGTATTATTGCTCTCTGATCGCATTGATGAATGGATGCTGTCTTTCTTGACTGAGTTTGATGGCAAGAGCCTGGTATCAGTAGCCAAGGGAGGCGTGGATTTAGATGATTTGGCCGATGAGCAAGAGAAAAAGCAGCACGAAGAGGTGGCAGAGCGTTATCAGCCTCTGGTAGAGCGTTTACAAAAAAGTCTTGGGGAGGCCGTTAAAGAGGTGCGCGTGACCATGCGCTTAGTGGATTCTCCTGCTTGTGTGGTGGTTGATGAGGGCGAGATGAGTCCCCACTTTTTACGGTTGCTCGAGGCAGCAGGCCAGCAGGCTCCTACCGTAATTCCTATTTTAGAAATTAACCCAGAGCATGCGCTGATCAGTCATATAGAAACCATAGAAGATGAGTCTTTTGATGAATGGGCTCAGTTGTTACTTGAGCAGGCCATGCTTGCCGAAGGGGCTCATTTAAAAGAACCAGCACGGTTTGTGCAGCGTATGAATAAACTCCTGATGCAGCATATGAGTTAAAGGAGTCAACAGTCTTTTGAACCGCCAACGCCTGAAGGCCTTGGCGGTTTTTTATTGTCTGCGGGCGACTGTAGCGTATACGGCACAGAGCGCCTGCTTAGTGAGTACGGACTAAAAAGGAAAAGGATAGGGGTATTGATTATGCAAATGATAATGATTATCATTTGTTGGGTGTGGTTTATTTTGTTTTTCATTTCATTACCTTTTCTTTAATTTGGAGCTTTTGTTCATGAGTGCTCAACGTCGGCCCTTTATTCATCGAGTGGGTCACAATACAGTGCATGCTGCTTTATGTAGTGCGTTGATGGCATCTGCTACTGCTTGGGCTCAGGATGCTCAGTCTGAGGTGGCCAATGATGCGGATATTCGTAGCGTGCAGCAGTTTGAAACGATTACCGTTCAAGGCAGTGTTGGGGATGGGTATCAGACTCGTGAAGCGAGTTCCCCAAAATTCATGGTGCCACTGATTGATACCCCTCGAACGGTGGATATTATTCCCGAGGCTGTGATCAAGGATCGGGGGGCGACCTCATTACAGGATGTGTTGCGTAATACTCCTGGTATTAGTTTAGGTTCAGGAGAGGGAGGGACGCCCACAGGTGACCGTCCATTTATTCGAGGCTATGAGGCCAGTACCGACATATTTATTGATGGGGTACGCGATTATGCGCGGGGCTACCACGAGGTCTTTAATTTAGAGGCTGTAGAGGTGATTAAAGGTCCCAGTGGGGTATTAACAGGTCGAGGAGGGACTGGGGGAAGTATTAATATGCAGACCAAAACCCCCAAGGATTATGATTTTGTTGAGGCTACGGTAGGGGTAGGTAATGGCGGGCAGCATCGTTTGACCCTAGATGGTAACGTGACCTTAGGGGACACCTCTGCTATGCGTCTTAATGTGATGCGAATGGGGGGAGATGTTCCAGGCCGCAACGAGGTGGAATACAACCGCTGGGGGGTAGCACCTTCTATTACTTTTGGTTTGAATACGCCAACGCGACTCACTTTGAGCTATGCCCATATAGAAAATAAAGATACCCCTGATATGGGGATGCCCTTTAAAAATGAACAGGTTCCAGATAGGGTAGAGCCTTTAAAACCGGATAGAAAGAATTTTTATGGGCGCAAAAATGTAGATTTTCGCCAAAATAAATTTGATACTGCTACCGCTACCATTGAGCATGATTTAGCAGATGCGTTGACGGTGCGTAATATTACTCGTTATGGAAAGTCTTTAAACCATTATTTATTTACCCGTCCTTCCTTTGATAATTGCGAGACTCAGCCAGCAGAGGCGTGTTTTACTGAGGGTCCTGAGTTGCTGTTTCAGCGCAGTGATCGGGCACGTTGGCGGGAAGGTAAATCCTTAATTAACCAAACTGATTTGTTTGGTG